>NZ_JABWRE020000001.1:2481538-2791105 GCF_014268815.2 Pseudomonas urmiensis | reverse complement strand
GCCTGCCTGCGAGCGGTCTTGGTACTTGGCGGCCGATTGCTTGTAGAGGCGAGTGGTTGCCCAGGTATTGGTGCAGCAGGTTGTCCATCTGCCGGCTGAGTTGGAGGCCGTTGGCCTGGGGCGCTTCGTGGGGGCGAGCAGGTTGCTGGCGGAGGCGAAGGTTTCCGAGCCTAGCCGGCTGTGTGCGCCGAGCAGGCGGTTGAGCTAAATATATGGGTGGTAAGGATTGCCATGCTAAAGTAAAGCGTTTTTCGCAGAGTTCAGTATGGAAGCAAATTTTTGACGGTCAGTTTCAGAGATTTCCATTTGTTCCATTAAGGATATGGATCTCTCGATTGTGTCAAGGATCATCGAAATTTGTTTTTTGGGGGCGGCAACTTTAAACTCTTGATGAGATATATGTAAGCGGAATTCCATTGTTCTGTTTCTTTTATTAAGCTTTGCGACTTCTGGGTAGTGAGTAATGAACTGGTCAGAAAGAATTACTGAGATGAAGCTCCATTCGAGAATGTTTGAGTCAAACGATAGGTGGTGCATCAGTTTTCTTATGACGGGTTTTATTGAGTTTCTTGCTATGTGCTCATCGGGTCCCAGGTCGGCATCTATTTCGCCAGACATAAAAAACATCATGGTGAATTTCCTTGTTTTGGATTAATAATCGCTTTGTGAAGTGGCGGGCGTCAGCCGTTGTCGGCAGCTTATATTGTAGGATTTCTGATGTTGCCATTGATGCATTTGCCGTTTTCCACCGCTTTTCTCTGGGCGAAATACAGTATTGTGTCTTTTTAAAGTAGGGCTGTGTGTATCGGTACTTCTCCCGGGTAGTTAGGTTTGTTTTGGTATGGCGAATACCCTAATCAGTTCTTCGTTGCAAGCCTTGTCAAACCACCTGCTTTCAACAAATGTGAACTGTTCCATTAAATTACATTTTTTGAAAAGGTCCTTGGTTCGCTTCATTTCAGTGGATATTCTTCCTTGCTGATTTTTGATTAGATTTTCGTAGAGAGCCTGGCCCGCCTCGTCAGGGTATACAAATAGCCGTGGTATCAGGGTAGGGCCATACTCCTCTTTATCGAAATTCATAAAGGTGATGGCGATGAGCCCTTGCTTAATTTTCTTTGTGTGGCTAATTAAGCGTAGAGTGTTCAGGATGAAGTATGAAAATCCCAACAGAAATTCAGATGCATCATTTCCATTTAGCATTTTTTGTAGCGTTTCAGTTCGGCAGTCTCTTGATATAAGAGGCATTTCCTCAAAGCTATCAACTTCGTCAAAGAAGCGTTCAAGGTCTCGGTAAGATTCTTTGGATACTATGTTTTCGTAAAATTTTGGTAAATTCATTTTTCAATGCTCCAGTCATGACTATTGAGCCATTCGATCGTTTTCGGCCAAAGTTTACTTCACCCTTGCCTTTGTCATGAATCGAACCGTCTTGATTGTATCCAGGTCCGCATTGGCACTGTGCGTGCCACTGATTCTTGGGTGCTATTTCTTCAGGTTCATTAATACAATCGATTTCTAAAGGTGCTTGTTTTTTAAGCACCTTTCTTTGTGCTTGTCTTGGAGTTCCACTGATTTTTTTGGATAAGCCTATAGGGTCGACCCAATCCACAGGATTCGGAGCATAGGCATAAAGATTCAGCACTCCGGCATACCCAATCGGTTCCGCCGAAACAAACCGCCCCACCTGCGGATCATAGTGCTGGTGGAATCTTGCCGTTGAAAAAACTGTCTATGTAGTGTCTAAAGGTATAGGGAGTATTGTCCTGGTGTTAGGTTGTGTAGGTCTGTGCGACAGTCAGGAATTATATAGATGTTTAGCTGTTTGCCTGTGGCATAACAATCTCCAAAGTTCTGTATTTCTGCGATGGATGTTGGGGCCTCAACATCGCCGTAAATACCATCTACATCTAAGCACCATAAGTCATCAATCTTTACTAAGTGTACACCGGTGCAAATGGAATGGGCCTGGTTCCCTTTCCATAGAATTTTAAGGTTTACAACATCCTCTACGATTATTTTGATAGTGTCCCATCGCTCGCTGGATGCAAGGTGGTTTTTTGCGTAAAAAAGCCCCTGCACTGAAAGATTTCCTGAAGCCGGATAGAAAAATCCGAATGATAAAACTAATCCGTCATCAAGGTTGTGGTATTCGGTCATGAACTTGGCTTTAATGTCGGTCATGGCTACGTGTTATCCGATAATTGATTTTTTTAATATTGTAAGGGTCATTGATTTTATTTGTTGTGCGTTGCCCATTGAGTGATAAGTTTGAGCGTTATTCGATTATTTGGAAGGTTATCCAGCCTTCGATTATTTGCAGGTCTTTGATAGTGAGTTTGTTCTCTGGGTTTGTATCTGTTGTGGCGTAAAAATTTAGCGAGGCAATTTGTTTTTCAAGTTGATCTGCATGGGTAAGGAGGATCTGGTTTGCTGCGTGCTCTAGACTTCTGAAGAGATTTTCATACTGCTTAAAATATTGTGTTGGTAAAAAAGTTCCACAGATCTGTAATTCTGCTTCAGCTGTTGTTCTGCCAATGAGAGTATGGGTGCTGTCAAATATTTCGAATGTCGATTTGTTGGTTAGCATTTGGTGTTTTTTCCTAATGCGTTAGTTGATTTTCTTGGTTTTCTCGGTGAGTGCTAAGTATCCTCTGATGAAGCGTGATTCCTTGACTATATATCTGTTGCGTGCAATTCCATGTAAAAATCCCAGTGTATGACAGTTTTTCTATTTTCTGATAGAGATATTGTATTGATGAAGTCAGGCTCATCTATAAAATCAAGCCACTCCCGTAGGTGTGCTCTAATTGCTGTAAATGCGTTATCAATATCTATGATGAATAACTTTCGTATGGAGGTGGTAAGTTTTTGCTGGTTCGTATTAGTTGATAAGCCTGGGGCGGATTTATGTTTGATGAGATCGATTTAAGACGGGCTTTTGCTGTTTTAGCCAATTGTTCATTGCTTTTTTGATTTGCTCAATATTTTGTACGCTGCCACAAATGCAAAGCTCTTTTGAGTTATCTAGTTTGTTCTCAAAGCAAGTTATGTCGCTTGCGTCAATGTCGAGAATCACCCTAAGCCTGTCCTGGTTTGATAGATGCTTTGTTGAAAATATGGGGTTGCCATTCATGAAAGGCATTCCGTTTGCAAAATGGGTCCTATAATAGGGGGTTTGGAATTGTTTTTGATCTAAATTCTCTTTTTTTAGAAGGGTGTTGAAGGTTTTCTCGAAGTGCTCTTCGAGGGCTTGGTAAATTTCGGGGTGGGATAGATAGTTTTCAAACATGTTATTTCTCGGTGGAAGCTAGACCTGAGTGTACTGCGCTGTCTAGCCTTTCATGTGCTGTATCTTTAACCTTGAATGATAGGGCTTGCTTGGTTATAATTTTTTGGGTTTTTTTTCCGCTGTGAGTTCTAATGATCTAATGGTTTATCCGAGTTATAGAGTAGGCGGATTGGATGCAAAAGCTGAGAAATTATCAGCAATGAACTTTGCTTTTCCGGTTTCATGGCTCCATAAAACAACTTCAGGTTCACCTTGTGATCCAATGGATTCGTAATTGAAGCAGAAATAATCTCCTGTGCCATATTCCGCGAAAGGCAATAGTGGCGACAGGTCTAGTGATTCGTGCGAGTGGTTGTTAATCCAGATTGCCCACCCTTCATTAAAGTTTTTGGTGATTGAGCTCCAAGTCTTGCGAAGATTGTTAGGGTCATGTACTGGAAATACCGTTAGCCCATCTAAGCTTCTCCCATTGTTTATCAGTAACCAATTGAAGAACGATTGGGGGAACTTTCGGTTAAGCTGTGCCTCGGCTATGCGAATAGTGTCAGCTGTAGTGCCTGTAGTGAATTTGTGTTGCATTTCTTAGTCCGAGGGGCGTGCTCCAGGCTTCAGTAAACTTAAAGCGCCTGACCTTCGCGGCCCAGGCTGTGGAATGTGTATTGTCAAATATGACTTATGAGTGACGGTGTGCTAATCAAAAAGTTTTGCATGCTTCGGTCTCACAGGTCTGGGTGTGCTGACGGTATTGAGTGATGTCGATTGATTGCCCTTATTTCTTCTAGTGTTAGAGATCTGGTTTTAATGATTTTTGCTAATTCATTCTGCCAGGCAAGTTCGCTTTTTGTGAGGTCATCGATATGTTTTCCGTATATGTCTATGCTCTCTAGTACCTTGCCGATAGCATATTCGGCTAGTTTGATGTCTTGCTTTAAGATGTACTCGGCCGAATAGTACGTGCAGATTGCGGCGCACTGAGCTTGGCTGGCTAGGCTGCTGCAGTAATCTTCTGTGTCTGGTATTAATTGTTTAATGGCTTCAAGTGTTGTATTTATGTCGAGTTGAGGGCTGGGTGTGCTGTTAAATAGGGTGTCAATTAAGTTTTGAAGGTCACTGGTTTGTTTGCCGATATTTTTTGTAAATGTATTATGTGTGTGTGCAATTCGATCTGCTGCCAATAGGCAGAATTTTGTTGTTTCTTTGACGTTGAGGTTGCCGGGGATTTTGGTCATTGGTCCTATCTTCTGTTGCGGCTTTTTCGACCGCTAAATGGAGTGTTCGTAGTTACGCCATTCGACTTAACTAATGCTTCGCAGTCTAAGCAGATGCCACGGCTGGCGTCAACATGCTTGGCTCCGGCGTTAATTAGCGTCTCTTCTGCATGGCCAATGCCATTGTGAACTGAAAGACCTGTGCTTTCTGCATAGATTTGTTGTGACTTTGGAACTTTTGGGTCGCTGGATGCAATTCCTATTGTGCCATCCGGCATAACTCCCGCGGCCGTGGTTTTATATGCTTGAGCTATTGGGTCTAGAGTATTATGGGCCTCCTTCGCGATAGCGCCAGTTAGCGAGTTGCAAGGGTATGGCTTACCTGGTTTTTTTGAATGTAGTCCAAGGGGGTCCAGCCACCCCACTGCATTCGGCGCATATTGATAAAGATTCAGCCCCCCGGCATACCCAATCGGATCCGCCGAAACAAACCGCCCCACCTGCGGATCATAGTACCGGTACCGGTTGTAATGCAGCCCGGTCTCGACATCCAGGTACTGCCCCTGAAACCGTAGCGCAGTGTCGAGTTTCCTGCGCTGCGCGGCCTCGCTGAGCCTCACCTGGGCCTGCCCCCAGGCCTGGTAGTCCGCCCGCCAGACCATCTCGCCGTGCTGATCGGTCAGCTCCAGCGGGGTTCCTAGGTGGTCGCATTGGTACCAATCCAGCGCTTTGAAGGCCGGTGCCTGTGGCTGGTATTGCCAGACCGGATCCTGATCGATGTCATACGGCCCGTCATAGCTCGGCTCGGGCAGCAGGGCGATTTGTTGCTCGTACGAGGCCTGCACCAGCGGCACGAAGGTGCCTGGCTCGTAGAGGTAGTGTGTGGTGCGTTCGCCGCGCGGGTGGTAGGTGCTTTCAAACGCCAGGTGGTCGCCGTCCCAGCCATAGATGCTGCTCTTGCAGCCGTAGCGCTCATCGAGGTCCAGGCGTTGCTTGCGGTTCCACAGCGGGCCGGCCTGCGCGCGGTCTTGGTACTTGGCGGCCGATTGCTTGTAGAGGCGCCGGCCGAGGGCGTCGTAGCCGTAGTTGACCTTGAGCCGGGCATCTTCGTAGCCCACCAGGCGGTCGTACAGGTCCCAGGTGAAGCGGCCGTGCTGGCCGTCCAGCCAGCGCTCGCTGAGGTTGCCGCGGGGGTCGTAGCGGTAGTGGTTGCCCAGGTACTGGTGCAGCAGGTTGTCCATCTGCCGGCTGCGTTTGAGGCCGTTGGCCTGGGGCGCTTCGCGTGGGTCGAGCAGGTTGCTGGCGGGGTCGAAGGCGAAGGTTTCCGCGCCTAGCCGGCTGTGTGCGCCGAGCAGGCGGTTGAGCGGGTCGTAGCGGTAGCTGAGCGTGCCGCGGTTGCTGTCGTCGATGGTGGTCAGTTGGCCGGCGGGGTCGTAGTGGTGCTGGCGCTTGTGCAGGTAATCGTTGCTGCCGGGCCGGGTGAGGCTTTGCGTGTGCAGGTAGCCGTTGGCCGTCCATTACTGGCGTTGCTGCAGGCCGTTGCCTTGCACGCGGTTGAGCTAAATTATTAAAGAGCGTCTACTTTGGTGTCAGGACAAAATTAAGCTCAGTAGTTGAAAGTAAAGCTGCCTATATTTAGCTAAATATCACTCATGTCGAAGCCGCTGGCGCGCTCTTCTGATGCTGCTCTAGATAAGTCAAGATTGATTCACGGTTCACTCGCTTTTGGCTGAAAAACGTGATGATTCATGTGTGGTCCTACAGTTTGCGTGTTTCTGAAATCGAGCTTAGTTGGCTTTTGATAAGCGCTATTTCGATTTCCGAGATAAGTTGCTTTTCGTCTGAGATGGTATCAATTTTTTTTGCCTCTACGATCATAAGCTCTAAGCATTTGCGGATTTTATTAGTGAGATCTACTTCTAACGAGTTGTTGTTCAGTGTTATCCATTCGTTTTTTGAATAAACTAAATCGATGGTGAGTATTTTGTCTCGCTTTAAAAACTTAAGTCGTTCTATTCCGCTAGATTTGAAGTCTTGAATATCTCCTGAGACCCTTAATCCAATTGATAATACTTTTATTAGTTGAAAATATTCTTTTGTAATTGCGGTTTTGAATGATGCGTTCATTTTTTTTTGTAATGGCCAGAAGGCCTTGCTAGCATTTGGATCCCCGTATTGACCGCTAATTGCTATTTTCATACTTTATCTCCAATTGGCTATTTGTTATTTGCGTTTGGATCCAGCCCACGGCTCATTGTTAAGAGGGCCTGGGAACCTCTCAACAAGTCTTCGCTCTCGGTCCAGTATTTCTGCTCGCGGCCCGATTCTATAAGCCTCCAAACGCCCCCCGTCGAGTTCCTTAACTGAGTAGCGATTACTGGGGGACTGGGTTATGCCCCATTTTTGGAAATTTCCCTCTGCATCGAATCTACCGTAAAGAGTGGTTGGGGCCTCGCTGTTTCGGTGATTACCGTGAACCTTTTTGTCCAGTAAATCCAGTTCACATGGGCAAACTCTGTTGGGGTCTTTGCCGGTTGAAAAGGTCCCATTAGAGTTTCTTGGCTGTCCTTTCCACAGGCCTAGCGGATCAATCCACTCAACTGCATTCGGCGCATATTGATAAAGATTCAGCCCCCCGGCATACCCAATCGGATCCGCCGAAACAAACCGCCCCACCTGCGGATCATAGTACCGGTACCGGTTGTAATGCAGTCCGGTCTCGACATCCAGGTACTGCCCCTGAAACCGTAGCGCAGTGTCGAGTTTCCTGCGCTGCGCCGCCTCGCTGAGCCTCACCTGGGCCTGCCCCCAGGCCTGGTAGTCCGCCCGCCAGACCATCTCGCCGTGCTGATCGGTCAGCTCCAGCGGGGTTCCTAGGTGGTCGCATTGGTACCAATCCAGCGCTTTGAAGGCCGGTGCCTGTGGCTGGTATTGCCAGACCGGATCCTGATCGATGTCATACGGCCCGTCATAACTGGGCTCGGGCAGCAGGGCGATTTGTTGCTCGTACGAGGCCTGCACCAGCGGCACGAAGGTGCCTGGCTCGTAGAGGTAGTGGGTGGTGCGTTCGGCGCGCGGGTGGTAGGTGCTTTCAAACGCCAGGTTGTCGCCGTCCCAGCCATAGATGCTGCTCTTGCAGCCGTAGCGCTCATCGAGGTCCAGGCGTTGCTTGCGGTTCCACAGCGGGCCTGCCTGCGCGCGGTCTTGGTACTTGGCAGCCGATTGCTTGTAGAGGCGCCGGCCGAGGGCGTCGTAGCCGTAGTTGACCTTGAGCCGGGCGTCTTCGTAGCCCACCAGGCGGTCGTACAGGTCCCAGGTGAAGCGGCCGTGCTGGCCGTCCAGCCAGCGCTCGCTGAGGTTGCCGCGGGGGTCGTAGCGGTAGTGGTTGCCCAGGTACTGGTGCAGCAGGTTGTCCATCTGCCGGCTGCGTTTGAGGCCGTTGGCCTGGGGCGCTTCGTGGGGGTCGAGCAGGTTGCTGGCGGGGTCGAAGGCGAAGGTTTCCGCGCCTAGCCGGCTGTGTGCGCCGAGCAGGCGGTTGAGCGGGTCGTAGCGGTAGCTGAGCGTGCCGCGGTTGCTGTCGTCGATGGTGGTCAGTTGGCCGGCGGGGTCGTAGTGGTGCTGGCGCTTGCGCAGGTAGTCGTTGCTGCCGGGCCGGGTGAGGCTTTGCGTGTGCAGGTAGCCGTTGGCCGTCCATTGCTGGCGTTGCTGCAGGCCGTTGCCTTGCACGCGGCCGATTTCCCGGTGCAGGGCGTCGCGCTGGTAGCTGAGCAGCTCGGCGTCATCGAGCTTGATCGCCAGTAGGTGGCCGCTGCCGTAGGTCAGCCAGCTGACCCGGTGGCCATCCGGGCGGGTGGTGGCACAGCGTTGGTTGAGGGCGTCGTACTCGTGCTGCCAGATGGCCACGCTGGGGGTGTCGAGAAAGCGGTAGTACTGGTGCTCGCGGCTGAGGTTGCCGGCCCGGTCGTAGAACCACTGCAGCTTGCTCTGGCTGTTCTCGGCCATGAGCAGCTGGCCGTTGCCGTCGTAGTGGAAGGCTTCGCTTTGCCAGTGCTGGCCATGGCGGTGGCCGGCGTGGCGTTGGCTGAGGCGGCCGAGCGGGTCGAAGGCGAACTCGATGATCCGGTCTTCGTCCAGCTGCTGGGCGAGCACGCCGCTTTCGGCGTGGTAATGGTAGCTGCGGCGTTTACCGTCGAAGCCGGTCTCGCTCAGCAGGCGGCCCATGCTGTCGTAGCTGAAGCGGGCGCTGCTGTGGTTTTCGTTGCGCAGCTCGAGCAGGCGGCCGAGGCGGTCCCAGCGGTAGTCGAGGGTGTGCCCCTGGGCGTCGGTGCGTGTGGCGATCAGGCCGGCGACGTTGTAGGCCCAGCAGGTGCGCCGCTGCAGCGCGTCGGTATGGCTGAGCAAGCGGCCTTCGGCGTCGCGCTCGAACTGCTCGTGGCTGTGGTCGGGGTGGGTGAGGCGGGCCAGTTGGCCGGCTTCGTAGGCGTACTCGGTGACTTGGCCGAGGGCGTCGGTGTAGCGGATCAGCTGGCCGCAGGGGTCGTAGTGCCAGTGGCGGGTGTGGCCGGAGCAGTCGGTGTACTGGCTGAGCAGGCCGTCGGCGGTGTAGGCGAGGGTCTTCTCGTTGCCATTGGCATCGATTACGGCGATGGGCAGGTTGTCGCTGTTGTAGCGGTACTGGGTGGTGTTTTCCAGCGGGTCGATGGTTTCGATGAGGTTGCCGCGCTGGTCGTAGTCCCGCCGCCACAGGCCGCCTTCGGCGTCGCGGGTCTTGAGCAGCTGGTCGTGGTCGTCGTAGGCGTAGTGCACGCAACTGCCGTCGGCGCGGGTATGTTGCAGCAGGTTGCCGCGCTCGTCGTAGGCGAAGCGCTCGGTGCTGCCATCGGCGTGCAGGTGCTGGGTGATGTTCTTGGCGGTGTCGCGCAGCAACCACTCTTCGCTGCCATCGGGATGAATCACCCGGTAGGTAAAGCCCAGGCCGTCGTAGTAGTGCTTGGTGACCTGGCCGTGGGCGTCGGTGACGCAGGTCAGGCGAACATCGGCATCCCACGCCAGGCGGGTATCGAAGCTGCCATCGTCGGCCCACTCGCGCACCGCCTTGGCGTCAGGCCCGGTGCCTTGCCATTGCAGGTTGATGCCGCGCCCGCTGCGGTCGCTGTAACGGGTGATCAGGTGATCTTGGTACTGGTAGCTCCAGCTGGCCTGGTGCTCATCGTCGGCCTGCAGCAGGTCGCCGTGTTCGTCGTAGCGATAGGCGGCCAGCTGGCGGTGTGGCTGGCCGTTGCGCACCTGCCACAGCGCACTGATCCGACCGTGTTCGTCGAGCGCGGTGGCCAGGTGCTGGTGCTGCACCTCGTTCTGGTAGGTCACTAGGTCCGACAGCACCGGGGTGCCCTGGTGATGGTGCTCATAGTGCAGGTCGATACGCGCGCCGCCGCGTTGGCGGATGCTCTGCAGCACGAAGCGCTCGCCCTGGCGCTGGTAGCTTTCCTGGCTGGCATAGCCGCGGGCGATGACCAGTTGCGTCTCTTGGGTGCGAATCAGCACCAGGCCTTCGATGGCGTCGTAATGGTGCTTGCCGATTTTCGGCAGCGGGTAGGCGTGGCTGCGACCGTCCGCGGCGTGGTAGAGCACGCCCTGCTTGAGCACATCGAGGCAGGTCGAGAACGGCGTGATCCAGCGGGCGCCGAACACGCCACGGTCGAGCGCCGCCAGGCTGGAGCGGTAGGTGCGTGACCACTGCAGCGCAAAGCAGCCGGGCAAACTGAAATCGGTGTGGGTGAGGGTTTCGCTGCCACGGGCGAAGCTGATGCTGCGGCAGGTCGAGGGGCAGCCATCCTTCTTGGCGGACGGATCGGCTTTGGCCGGGGCTTCGCTGGAGCGGGCGACCAGCTGGCCCTGGCCACTCACCGCAGTGGCCTGGCTGGTGCCGTGCGGGGCGATGTTCTGCGCCTGGGCCTTGCGCCCTTTGCGATTGGCCAGGGCGGTCAGCAGCATGCTGACCAGGTAGCCAATGCTCTGGGTGTTGCTCGGGTCGGCCAGGGCGTTGATTTTCCGGTGGGCGTTGGCGCCGATGGTTTGCGCGGTATCGGCCACTTCCAGCAGTTTGCGCACGGTCGCATCGGACATGCGCGGGTCGTCGATCAGCAGGGAAATGGCCATGCCCAAAATGCCGGTGGAGGCGACGAACTTTTTCCCGCTCTTGACCGTTTCCGCGATCTTGCGCTGGCCTTCCGGGCTCGCCACCGAGCGGATCATGCTGGCGAAGCTGAGGCAGGTTTGCTTGATCTTGTCGGCGATCTGGCTCAGCAGGCTGGCAAGGCCCTGTTGCAGCGCGGTGGCAAAGTCTTCAATGGCGCCGGGGGCGAGCGCGTTGAGGTTGCTTTCCAGCGCGGTCAGCAAGGCATTGCCAAGGGTGGCTTTGCTGTGGCTGCGCAGCATGTGCAGGGTCGGGCGGATTGCCGCCCGGGCGGCGCCGACGCCGGGGAAGGACATGATGCCGAAGACGTTGATGCCAAAGCTGATCCAGGTAACGACGTCATCCTGATTGCCATCGATCAGGGTAATCAGGTCTGCGATGGCATCGATAGCGGCAAAGACGCCGCCAACACCTGGCAAGACCGAGCCAACGGTGTGGATGGTGTTCCAGCCGACGGTGTCGTTGGTCATGCGCAGCAGCCACTGGTCGAGCTTCTTCATGCTGAAGTCGACGTCGCTCTGGTGCAGGGTGTTGGCCGGGACCAGCGCCACTTCGCGGTGAGTTGAAGGGGCGGCGCTCATCGGCTGTGCTCCGTGGCCGAGCGGGCGGCTGGGAGAAGGCCGAGTACCGTGTTAGTGGTGGAGGGGCGTGTTTTTGCTGCCAATGGCACTGCGTTGCTCAGTGCTGCTGTGGCAAAGCTCGGTGTGGTTGTGAGCGCAGCAACCTTGCTGATCGACACGACTTCATTGATGAGGGGCTGAGCAAGCCTAGGCGTTTCCACCGGCAGCTGGTCAGCCAGAGCAGGGCGATTGAGTTCGTCAACAAAGCCTGGCGTCGTCCACACATCGGTTTGGTCTAGCCCAAACAGTACGCTCGCAGGGCCTGGTGCCACACCGTCGATTTGTGCATGCCCTTTGTTGTCGAGCGAGCCTTTGAATACCTTGCCCAGCGCATCCTCGACCCGGTATGTGCTGCCCTCGAAACTGTGCGTGTTGGCGTAGCGTTGAAACAACTGCAAATTCCCTTTGCCCGTCGTGAGCTCCTCAGGAAACGCCGCCGCCTCACTCTTCGCGCCCTGGTACACGAAGTCGCTGGCATGGGCGCTATACACCCCATTGGTGGCGTGGCTGATGCCGCCAGCGTTGTAGGTGGTGCTGCTGCCGGCGGCCTGGATCACCAGCTCTTCCTTGGCACTGAGGGTGATGCGCTCGGCCGTGACGCTGACCTTGAGCTTGGCCAGCAGGTTGATGTTGTCTTTCAAGGCGCGGATATCGATGTCGCCGGAGGCGGCGACCAGGCGCCAACCAAGGCTCTGCACGAAGCTGCGCATGCCCCGGCTGGCACTGACCAACAGGCGCTTGCCGATGGCCAGGCTGGTGTGGCCGCCACTGCTCAAGGCCAGGTGTTCGCCGCTGGCAATGTGGGTGGACCCAGGCGTTGAGGTGGCGATGCCGGCCGGGCTGGCCATGACCAGTTGCGGGGTGTCCAGTTCGGTGCGGGCACCACTGCCGTTGATGGCCTGATGCTGGTCGTGCAGGGCCTTGGCGACGTCATCCTGATCGCCTGCCTCTTGGGCCAGGTGATCACGTGCGAGGGCGTAGAACGTTTCGTGGTACTGCTGGGCAACGCCCAGGCGTTCGGCGGTTTCGGCCAGGTCGGTCTGGTGCTCGCAGGCGTTGCGCCGGGGCTCGGTGGTCAATAGCAATCCGGCGCCGGCGCGTACCACGCCGTGGCCATCGCTGCGTAGCTCGAAACCTTCGCCGCGTGGTTGACCGCCCAGGGGGCGAGGGTGGGTCAGATAGCCCAGGTGCAGGGCCGAGGCCTGGTGGTCGCTCATCAGCGTGGCACTGATTTGCCCTTCGGTATCGTCCAGGCGCAGCTCGTTGTGGCGTTGGCCTTTGTGCTCCTTGCTGCGGATCGGGCTCAGCGCCTTGAAATCGGGCAACTTGTACGGCGGCCGGTTGACCGCATGGTAGCTACGGCCAATCACCAGCGGCTGGTCGCCATCGCCATCGAGAAAGGCCACCACCACTTCCTGGCCCACCCGTGGAATCGCCATATGGCCCCAACCGGCGCCAGCCCACTGCTGAGCCACCCGCACCCAACAGGAACTATGGCCATCCTCGCGACCTTGGCGGTCCCACGGAAACTGCAAGCGCACCCGACCGTGCTCGTCGCAGAAGATCTCCTCGTTGCTCGGGCCAACCACATGGGCGATCTGTGGCCCGTCGATGCGCGGCTTGGCCAGCAGCGGCGCTTTCCAGTCGACGCTGTCGGGGATCAGCTCAGCGGTGAAGCTGTAGCGGGTGCCGACTTCGGCACCTGCCGCTTCTTCCTCCAGGCTGGTGTGTTGCACGCCTTCATGCCGCATGCTCACCGCGCGCCAGCCACTGTTCAGGCTCTCGCGTGGGTGGCCGGTGAGGGTGAAGGCAAGGCCGGGGACAATCCGCGCATCGTCGCCCATGACCGTGGCTGTGCGCGCATCACGGCGCAGCGCCTTGAGGCGGGTCTGGGTGAAGGGCAGGCCGGCTTCATCACGCTTGTAGCGCCCGGGTGCGTCATAGCGTTCATAGCGTGGGTGCTGGTGTTCGAGGCCTTGGGCCTGGACGCTGTGCTGCTGGTCGTAGCGGGGGTGTTTGAAGCTGTAGTCGCGCTGGGTCTGGCTGCTGCTGCGCAGCTGCTCGCGGTAGCTGAAGCGGCGCAGTGCCGGCTGCGGCTGGTCGCCGCCGGGGTTAGGCTGATAGAGCACTGGCGCGCCTTCGATAGCGCCGAGGGTCATGATTCGGTCGGTGTAGATCAATGCATGCGCGCTGGCACTGTGCCGGAAGACCGACAGCAGGCCTTCTTCGGCGGCCAGGCGTTGGTAGAAGTCCAGGTCCAGCTCGCCCACTTGGACGCAGTACTCGCGCGGTTGATGGGGGCAGGTCAGGCGTTGCTCGGCACTGAGCCGGTAGCGCGACTGCAATTGCTCATCGAGGATCTGCGTCACGCTGCGGTGCTGGAACACTTGCCAGTCCGAGCGCAGCTGGGCGCGGGCCAGTTGCGGAACGACTTCGGCGCTGTAGCGGGTGCGCCGCTGACCGCTGCTGCCTTGCTCGAAGCGGCTGATGATGCCGTGCACATGGCGCACTGCTTCGCCGTGGCTCCACACGGTCAGGCAGGCGGGCAGGTCGAGCAGTTGCGCAAAATCGATATCGGGGTCGTCGCTGACCAGTTCGATCTGCAACGAAAAGCACTCGGAGATCGCTTCGCTAAGCGTGAAGCTGACGACATCGAAGGCGATGTCGTTCGCGCAACTGAAGGTAAAGCGCACATCCTGCTGTGTGGGCATTCGGGCTTCCTGCATCGCCGATCCATGGGCCAGGATGAACCCCGCAGGGGCAGGGCATCCGTTTGGGCTCGATGGTGCAAGGAAGCGCTTCTCGGTCAAAAGCAGACCGGTCTGATGCGAGCGTGGGAAATTTCTCTAAATGCGGCTATCGCGACCGCTGCCGCGACTAGCGGTGCACGCTGGCCTGGCTGTTGCTGGCGATTAGCGAGGCGCCGCAGGCGGTTTTCATGCCGTCCAGGGCGACCGGCGTGCCATTGACCGAATAGGTGGGGCTACCTTCGATGATGGGAAAGCTGCCCTTGCACAAGGGGCAGGCCACCAGGTTGCCTTTGCCCGCCATTGGCCGGCCATTGAGATGGGTGTGGGGGATCGATTCGATCACGCTGCCGCCGTGATCGGTCTTGTCGCCCAGGCGCACTATCGCTTTCATGGGGCACTCTCCTACGCAGTGAAGTGGGGTTATCGGACCAGGATGTCACTCAAGGCCTGCAAGACTTCTTGGGTGCTGCGCTGCAACCGCCAGGACAACACCCCGTACACCGCCGTGCAGACGCCGCAGAGCACCACCCAAGGTGTCCACCAGGGCCATTGCCGGTTCATGCGGTAATGGCGTGGGGCGAGGTTGTCCAGCGGCTTGGTCAGCTGTTCAGGCAGCGGTCCGCGCAGCGCTCGCAGGGTGTGCTGCAGGCGGCTGATCAAGGCTTGCAGGGTGTTGCTGCCATCGGCCTGGATGGCGTACTGGCCCTTGTAGCCAAGGCACAGACAGAGGTACATGAACAGCAGGACATCGGCGTACTTGCTCGGCTCGAGCAGCATGCGGTCGAGCAAGGCAAAGAACTTGGCGCCACCCCAGGTTTCGTTGTGCAGGCAGCTGAGCATCGGATCACTGCCCCAGACCGACTGCTGGCCCCACGGGGTGGTCAGGACCGCCTCATCGACGAATACGCACAGGCAATAGCTGAAGGCCGAGAGGGTGGTTGGGTCATAGTGGAGCTGGCCAAGCTCTTGCAGGATGGCGGTTATCTGAAGCTTGACGTCGCCATGCAACTGGGCGATGTCGTCGAAGCTATGGCTGTGGCGCAGCCGTATCACCAGCCCAAGCAGGGGCATGCTGGCATCGGTCAGCGGGTTGTAGCTGCTGCCGCGCAGCTCGAAATCGATGCGGTCGATGACGTGGCTGCGAGCGCGTCGGCCGCCGTGCCAGCCGGTGTTCGCCTGCTCGATGTGTTCGAAGCGGTTGCTCGGCGCTGCCGGTGGAGATTGCATCAGTTGCCTCCTTTTCAGAGCGTGACTTGTCGGCCAACACGGGCCGGCCAGCTGTAGTGCTCATTGCTACGGGTGTTAATGATGTCCAGCTTGTGGAACGACTGTGGGCTGGCGTAAAGCGTGAAGAAGTACGACAGCACGCTGCCGAACAGGTACAGCTCGCCGTCGCTGTCGAACGGGCTTGGATCGACGCGCAGCGTGGTGTTCAGGCCGCGCACGGGTACACCTTTGAACAGCCAGTCCAGCGGCCGCGTGTCGGCCTGTTCGATGGCTTGCAGGCGGGCGCGGGTGGCGCGCTGTTTGGGCAGGTCGGTGAGGCCGGCAAAGTCGTAGCTGGCCAGCACTGCGCGCAAGCCTTCGGCGCAGTTCAGCGACAGGCTGTTGAGCGACAGGTTCGACAGTAATTGCCAGTGCAGCTGGCCATCCAGGAGCGGCGGCAGGCTTTGGGTCGGGCGGGTGATATTGCTGAAGTTGGCAAAAGCCGGGGTGGATTGGCTGGGGCGATCGATCTCACCGATGCCCAGCTGGCTGGGCAGCTGGCCGTGGGTGCAGGTCATTTCAATACTGAGGACTTCGCGGTTGCCGCGCCAGGCTTTGCCGTCACGCTGGAGCAAGCGCAGGATTCGCTGGCTTTGATCCTTGCTCGGGATGAGCTCGACGACTTCCTGGTAGTAGGGGCGGGCCTCCTCCTCAGCCAGTGCCGCGGGGTGGTCGAGGCTTTCGAATGGCTGTAGATCGTACAGCCACTGTTTTTTCGTTTGGCCCTGGTCATTTTCGTAGCGGCATGCGCTAACCCGGTCGACGCAAAATACCTCGCCTGGGGTCTGGTTTACCCCGGGCGGCTGCAACAGCATCGAGCTGTCCTGGCCGTCGAGGGGGGTGGCGTCGACGGTATGTTGGAATTGATTGATCGCGGGTGTGCAGTACAGGGCCAGATCTTCTAGGCGCAGATCACAGCCTGCGGGTAAGGGTTTATGGAATGTAAATTGGAAACTGACCTGCTCAGTTGGGTAATCCGGTAGATAGGCAGCCAGCTCATTTAATCTGAATGCCCAGAAGCGCTGCGGGAAATGAAAGTACTCCTGCAGTAGGCGATAGCCATCCAGCTCTGCCCGAGGGCTGGGTAATAGTGCCTCCTCTGGCGTAAAGCCTGGGAAGTCGATGATGTTCGGCGGCAGGCTGAGGATCTTGTCATTGATGACGATACTGATGCGCCGTAGGTGCTGACTAAGCCAAAGATAGAGCGTTTGTGCAGCGATCGGCTCACCGATCAGTTGCACGCTGAAGTTGTCGCAGCCTGAATGCTTGAGCGCCAGCTCAGTCAGTGATTGCAACTCGATGCGCAGGATTGAACTGTCAGGCCGGTGTTCGGTAGTGACGGCTGTTAGTTGCAGGGGGTGGATCGCCACTTGCGTGCAGGTGCGAAACTCACATGACACGCCCTCAACCTGGGATGAGAACAATCGAGTGCCCTTGGCGATGGGTTGACGTTCGCTGATGGCCTTGGCGATAGGTTCGAATCGCACCAAGGTCAGGCTAGGCACGGGCCGCAGGTAATTGGGCCAGAGCACCTGCAGCAGTGGGTGGGTGGTTTCTGGCAGGTCGTCATCGAGCTTGCGCCGCAACTGGGTGGTCAGGAACGCGAAGCCTTCGAAGAGCCGCTCGATGCTTTCATCGCCTGATTCGTTATCCAGAAACTGGGCGAGCCTGGGGTCGTCCTGAGCGAAGTCATGCGCCAGCGCTCGAAGAAAAGCCAGCTCGGATTGATAGTCGCTTTTGAAAGTCATGGGCGTGCTCGTTGCGGCGGCTTGATAAATGGCAAGTTCAATGGGTATGCATAATGGAACTAGGGTTTTACATTGCTGGGTAACTTGTAGGAAGTTTCTTACTTTTTGTATGGGCTGGCAGTTAAATAGCGTTTGATGCTACTCGCCCATTTACGCTGTGGCTGTTATCAATATGTAAGGGAATATGTTTTTTTGTCGTTGCTTGCCAGGGTTTTTTATCTGCTGTTACTGTGCGTTGGTTTTTCGATAGAACGCCTGGCGTCGCTAATTAAATGACGCGGCGGTGAGTTGTCAGAGTGAAGTAGAGGACGCGTCTAATAATGAATCGGGGCAAGGATGTTCTGTTGCGCGGTTGGGCAAAGTTCCAGCCTCATCTCGCGCTGCTAACCGTGTGGCTGCTGGCTGCGCTGGTCGTGGCACTGCTGGTTGCGATCTGGTGGCTAGGGCCGGACTGGAGCTGGGGTGAGCGGCAACCACTGGCGCCCCTGGCAATGCGGGTAGCGGCCAGCACGCTGGTGTTGGCGATGCCGTTGTCGCTCTGGGCCGTGTGGCTGTTTTGGCGCAATCGGCAACTGCTGGGTGAGCGCCAACAGCACACCGAGCGCCTTGAAGACCCTTGCCTGGTTCATCTGCAGGCCCAGACGCGCGCGCTCGATGCCAGCCTGGCGACCTTGCGTAGCCACAGTCATGAGCGTGGCTACCTGTACCGTATGCCGTGGTACCTGGTGCTGGGTGAGCAACATGCCGGCAAGTCCAGCTTCATCGAGCGCTCCAGTCAGAACTTCGCCCTGAGCCGGGTAACGCGACAAGCGCAGCCGAGCGATCCTGACCTGGCCTATCCGATCGATTGGTGGATGGGCGAGCAGGCGGTGATGATCGACCCGCCGGGCGAGTTCATCAGCCAACCCGAGCGCCAGGTTGCCGCGCCAGCGCTTGCTAGTGCCGCTGGCGACGATGATGAGCACCTATCCGTGGGGCCGCCGCCTGCGGGTGTGCTGCACGAGCAGTCCGGGCTGGGCCTGCCGGCGCAAGCCGAAAAGCGCCTGTGGCAGCATTTGCTGGGCTGGCTGGCGTGCAATCGCAGTCGTCAGCCGCTCAATGGCATCGTGTTGCTGGTCGATGTGGTGGCATTGCTTGAAGGTACGCCCGAGCAGCGTCGTGCCCTGGCGTTCGTGCTCCGGGCACGGTTGTTCGAGCTCAGTGCAGAATTGGGCGTACGCCTGCCACTGTATGTGGTGTTGAGCAAATTTGACTTGCTCGAAGGCTTCGAAGAGCTATTCGCCGGTCTGCCCGCTGCGCAGCGTGAGGAGATTTTCGGTTTTACCTTCAGCCTCGATGCCGTGCATGCGTTCGACACTTGGTTGGAGGAGTTGGCCAAGGCCTATGCGCAGATGGTTACGCTGCTCAACGAGCGGGTGCTGCAGGCCATGGGTGAGCCGCGCGCGCAGCAGGAACGTGAAATGCTGCTGTGCCTGACGCGCCAGGTCAGCGGCTTGCAGCCGCTGCTGCTGAGTTTTCTGCGCGATGTGCTCGGCAGTGATCGCTACAGCACACCGGCCTTGGTGCGTGGGCTATACCTGTCGTCGGTGTACCAGCAAGGGGTGCTGTCCAACGCCTTTCTGGGCAAGGCCGCGCGCACTTATGGCTTTGTCGAGTTGGCTAACGCTGCCAAGCCGCAAGGTCGCTCGGTGGTGTATTTTGCGCAGCACCTGTTGCAGCGGGTCATCTACCCCGAAGCAGGCCTGGCCGGCGATAACATGAAGGTGGCGCTGCGCAAGCGCCGTCACTTGCTGGCAGGCTCGATCGCCGCTGGCGTGCTAGGGCTGTGCTTGACCGCAGCCTGGGCCAATTACTACCTGGACAACCGCGCCAAGACCGACCAAGTCCTGGCCAGAAGCCAGCTGTTCAGTCAGCTCGACGATGAGCAGAGCCTTGACCCTACCGGACGCAATTTGCTCGCCTCGCTCGACGAAATCCACGGCGCATTGGCGGTCTATGGCAATTACCGCGAGGCGTGGCCGCTGGCTAACCTGGGGCTGTACCAAGGGCGTGCTATCGGGCCGATGGTCGATCACGCCTACCTGAATGTGTTATCGCGGCGTTTTCTCCCGGCCTTGGCCAAGGGCGTGCTTGAGACGATTCGCCAAGCCGCCCCCGGCAGCGACGAGCAGCTGGCAGCGCTGCGCGTCTATCGGATGCTCGAAGAGCGCAACAATCGTCGTGCGCAGGTGGTGCAGGAGTGGATGGCCAAGCGCTGGCAGCAGGCTTACCCTGGCGAGCGCGCGGTGCAGGCGGCGTTGATGCGCCACCTTGAATACGGCTTGAGCTACGCCGACGCCGACTTGCCAGCCAACGACCCGCTGATCAGCGAGGCGCAGCAACAACTGCGCAAGTTGCCCCTGGAGCAGCGGTTGTACCTGATGCTCAAGCAGGATGCCCAAGAGCACTTGCATGGCGCGTTCGACCTGCGCAACCAGGTGGGGCCAGCCTTCGATCTTGTCTTCCAGCTGCCGCAAGCTGGCGACAGCGATGGCGACGACGCCCTGATTGTGCCGGCCTTGATGACGGCCAATGGCTTCAAGCAGTTTTTCGAACCGCGTAGCAAAGCCGTCACTGAGCTGGCGATGATCGATCAATGGGTGCTCGGTGAGCGGGCTGCGCTCGATTACTCAGAGCATGATCGGCAGGCCTTGCTCGACCGCTTGCGGGCGCTATACAGCGCCGATTACATCGATACCTGGCGACGAGCGCTGAATCAGCTGAGTGTCCAAGCGTTTGCCGATCTGAGCCAGGCCTTGACCGTGCTGGAGCACATCACTGGGCCGGCAGCGCCCATGCGCCGTCTGCTTGAAGCGGTTCGCGAGCAGTCGGTCATCTACCCTCAAGTCGCGGTGGCGGCTGGCATTGACGAGCAGGGCGCTGCTCAACACGCTGCGGCGCAGCTCCAGGCCCAGGGCATCCGACGCGCCTTCAATGGCTTGTCTGGGATGCTGGCTGGAGAGGGCGACAAACCTAGCTACTACGACGAAACGATCAAGGCGATCAGCGCCATGCAGGACTACGCCAAGTCAGTGCAGGACAGCCCCAACCGCGGCAAGGCGGCGCTGGCCCTGGTGACATCACGCTTTACCCAGACTGAGCCCGACCCGATTGCCAATGTGCAGCGCATTGCCAGCGGCCTGCCCGAGCCGCTCAATCAGCAGGTTCGCGACCTGGCCGAGCACACTGCACAAGTGCTGACGGTGGCGGCCCTGCGTGAGCTGGAGAAACGTTGGCAGGTGGATGTCTACAGCTTTTTTCAGGCGCGCCTGGCGGGTCGCTATCCGTTCCGGGTGCGTGCCGAGGATGCAGCACTGGAAGACTTCGAGGCGTTCTTTGGCCCCAAAGGCCGCTTGCAGACGTTCCAGGCGCAGTATCTGGACGTCTTCCTCAAGGACATACCCGACGCGCTGCACGGCGGCGAGCAGCGCAATCAATTGGTCCGGCGGGAGGTGATCGAGCAGCTAGCGGCGGCTGAGCGCATCCGCGAAACCTTCTTCGACGCCAGCGGCAATCTCAGTGTGCAGTTCAACATCGAACCCTTGGGCTTGAGCCCAAACCAGCGCACCAGCCTGTTGGACCTGGACGGGCAGACGGTTTCCTACACCCATGGTCCCCCGTTCATCAGTGGGGTGATCTGGCCGAACAAAGGTAGCCCGATGCGCAGCAACCTGACCCTGCTCAGGCGCAATGGCACCACCAGCAGCCTGGAGTACCGTGGGCCTTGGGCGATGTTCCGCCTGCTCAGCCGCGGCGCGCTCAATGGCCGCACTGCGACCAGTGTCGACCTGAGCTTCAGGACCGGGGATGGCATGATGCGTTACAAGCTGAGTTCGGAAAAAACCTTCAACCCGATCACCCAGCAGCCGTTCAAGGGGTTCTCCCTGCCACGGGCTCTGCTGCAGCCAAGCGTGGTGGAGCAGCAGGCGGCTGCCTGGGTGCAGTAGCTAGAGTCAAAAACGCCGGGTACTGAGCAACTCATCCAGCACCCTGGCTGCGACGCGGAATGGCATCGACATGTGATCTTCGCCCGGCTCGACCTGAAAATCACTGCGCAGCCCGTACTGCGAGAGCTGCTCGAGCCTCAGTTGCAGCGAGCGCGCGTCCTGGATCTCTTGTGGCATCTCGCGCTCGCCCATCAGCAAGCTCAGGCTGCTATGGGTCAGGTCGATCTGCCCGGCCTGGGCGCGCTGGGTGAAGGTGCGCTCGTGCGCCATCAGGTAGCGATCGCGCCACCACAGGCTGGGGCTCACCGCCACCACGTGCTGGAACAGCTGCGGCCGGGTGAACAGGGTGTACACGCCGAACATCCCGCCAAACGAATGCCCGACCAGGCTACGTTGATCCTGGTCGACCTTGAAGCGTGCGTTGACCTTGGGCATCAGGCGCTGTTCGATGAAGTCGAGAAACAGATCCTGGCCGCCCTGGGGCGGCACGTTGCGCTCAGGTGGTTGCGGTGGCGACAGGTCGAATGCGCGGCGCTCGAAGTCCAGCGGGGTGTCGCTGGGGTAGCCAATGGCGACCAGGATCGCGCCGCGCAACCTGTCCTGCGCGCGTTTGGCGGCATGGAAGGCGGGGAAGTAGGCATTGCCGTCCAACAGGTAGATCACCGGATACCCCCCCGTCCAAGGCACATCGCCTTCGGGCAGGCTGATCATGATGCGGTACTCGCGGCCTTCGGCGCTTTTCATCGTCCACTGCTCGCTGCCGTCCAGGCTGACCGGATCTGCCTGGGCCAGCGACAGGCTGGCCAACAGCAATGTACCTATGAATAGAAACAGTCTGGCAAACATGCGTGTGCTCCTTACCAGCGATAGCTGAGGCTGGTGACCAGGCTGCGCGCTTCACCGCGGTAGCAGTAGCCTTGCTGGCAATTGATGTAGCGCTTGTCGAACAGGTTGCGCGCGTTGAACGCCAGGCGTACGCCGTCCAGGCCGCCGCCGAAGTCGTAGTGCACGCCGGCATCGACCAAGGTGTAGCCTTCGTTTTTCACGGTGTTCTGCGCATCGCCATAGTTGCTGCCGGTGTAACGCGCACCGCCCCCCACGCCAAAGCCCAGCGGCAGGCGGTAGTCGAGCCACAGCGAGGCCAGGTGACGTGGCACGTTCAACGGCTCTTTACCCTCGTTGCCGTCGGTGCTCTTGGTCACTTCAGCGTCGTTGAAGCTGTAGCTGGCGGTCATCTTCAAGCGCTCGGTGAGGTCGGACACCGCTTCCAGCTCAAGACCACGCGAAACTTGCTCGCCGGTGGCGATGCTGCGGGTGGGGTCGGACAGGTCGCGGTTGAGCACGTTCTGCTGGGTCAGGTGATAGAGCGAGGCGGTGAGCATCGTTGCGCTGCCCGGTGGCTGATACTTCACGCCCACTTCGTACTGCTCGCCCTCGGTCGCCTTGTACGGGCTGCCATCGGGCTGGCTGCTGCTTTGCGGCAGGAACGAGGTGGCGTAGCTGGCGTAGGGCGCCACGCCGTTGTCGAACAGATAGAGCACGCCGAGCGAGCCGGTTGTGGCCGAGTCGTTGTCGTTGCGGTTGGCGCTGTTGTCGGCGACCAGGTTGTTGCTGCGGCGCACGTTGACCCAGTCGCGGCGCAGGCCGGCCGACAGGCGCCAGCGATCGATCTCGATCTGGTCTTGCAGGTACAGGCCGCTGCGGTGCTCCAGGCCATCCTCGTCGGCCAGCGCATCGCTTGGGCGCGCCACCGGTTGGTGATAGTTGGGAGCGAAGCGGTCAATCGACGGCGCCGGCCCCATGGCATAGAACAGCTTGGTGTCGACCAGGGCGTAATCCCAGCCGCTGACCAGGGTGTGCTGCCAGTCGCCGGTGGCGAAGTGGCTGACCAGGCGGGTGTCGGCCGACAGCGAGCTCAGCTCTTCGTAGACCCCCACCGCGTAGCGGTCGAGCACGGTGCCGCGCTCCTGGTATGGCTGCAGGTACTGGTTGGTGGTATCGACCTGGCCGTAGCGCAGGTTCTGCTGGAAGGTGAAAGTATCGTTGAAGACGTGCTCGAACTCGTAGCCCAGGGTCCACTGGCGCTGTTCGAGTTTGTCGAAGTACTCATCGCCCTGCCAGAAGTTGGTCAGGTGATCGCCCTGCTGATAGAGCATCGGCGAGGCGGCGGTTTCCCGCTCTTGGTATTGCGCCAGCACGGTGAGGCGGGTGTCGGGGTCGATCTGCCAGGTCAGCGAGGGCGCGATCAGGCGCACGTCGTTGTTCAGCTGCTCGATGTAGTTTTCCGCGTCGCGATAGACACCGACCACTCGAAACAGCAGGTCACCTTGCTCATCCAGGCGCCCGCCGATATCGAACTGACCCTGTTGGTGGTTGTAGTTGCCCGACTGGATCTGCACTTCGTTCTTGGCCAGCAGGCTCGGGCGCTTGCTCACCCGGTTGACCATGCCGCCTGGGCTGATCTGGCCGTAGAGCACCGATGAGGGGCCCTTGAGCACTTCGATGCGCTCAAGGTTGTAGGCCTCGGTCTGGTACAGCGACAGCCAGCCACTGCCCGGTTGGCGCAGGCCGTCGAGGAAGTCGGCGGTCATGGTGGTCTCAAAGCCGCGCACGCTGATCATGTCAAAGCGTGGGTCCAACCCAGAGCTGCCGACCCGCACGCCAGCGGTATAGGCCACGGCGTCTTCGACCCGGTCGACCTTGCGGTCGGCAATCTGTTCGGCGGTTACCACGCTGATGCTTTGCGCGGTTTCCAGGATCGGGCGGTCGGTCTTGGTGGCGCTGCTGGCATTGCTGGCGAAGTAGCCGTCGACTGGGGCAAAGGCGCTCTGCGTGCCTTTAGCGTCGATAGTGGTCGGCTCCAGTTGCACGCCCGAATCGCTCGGTGCAGGCAGCACCACGTAGCCAGCGGCGGTCTTGTGCGCGGCCAGGCCGCTGCCGCTGAGCAGATGGCTCAGGCCATCCTCCAGCGAGCCGCCGCCCGCCAGGCCTGGGCTGTTCAACCCACGCACAGCCTCTGGTGCAAACGACAAGGTGATGCCCGCACGCTCGGCGAAGGTGCTCAGTGCTTGATCCAGCGGCCCGGCAGCAATGCTCGGGGCGCTTTGCGCTTGGGCCAGGGCGGAACCTGCGAACAGGCTCAGCGCCAGGCAGATGGCACGTGGCAGGGTGCGGCTGGGGAAGGGCGCTAGGGGTTTGGGGGAGCGGCGGGCGGGCAACATGAAAAGGGTCCGTTCAGGAAGTGATCATCCCTAACCGGATGAGGCGTAAAAGTCCGACAGTTTTTTTTATGCCGGGACAACTCGCACCCACCAGCGGCTGCGCTCGACGATGCGCACCGGCAACAGGTGGGTGATGTTGCGCAGCATCAGCGCCGGTTCATCCAGGCGGAACACCCCGGACAAGCGCAGATCCGCCACCGCCGCATCGCAGCCTAACCAGCCGTGACGGTAGCGGCCGGCTTCGGCGAGCAAATCGCCCAGGCGGATATCGCTGACCATCAGCAGGCCACGGCTCCAGGCGAACGGGTCGAGTGGCCCCGGCGCCAAGGCACGCATGCCCTGGGCGTCGATGGCCAGGCCGGTGCCGGCCTGGACGCTGCGCATGCCGCTGCTGGCGCGCACCAGCACTTCACCGCGCTCGACGTGCAGTTCGCTGTAGCCTTGCTGTTCGCGCAGTACCGCCCGTGCCTGCTTGCCGTCACACAGCGCATAGCGGCAGTGGGCGCGCCAATCGGCGCCGTCGAGCAAGACTTCGCCGGCCCGCAACGTCAGCGCATGGCCGTGCACATCGACTGCGCTGTTGGTGTTGAGCATCACCTGCAGGTCACTGGCCAGTGCCAGCTGACGGCGCTCGCCGGTGGCCGTGGCGAAATCGCTACGCCAGCCCGGTGGTGCCTTGCTCACCAGCAGGGTGCTGGCGCCCAGCGCTGCGCCGACGCCGAGCAGCTTGAGCATGCGTCGTCGGCCCAGGTCAGTCTCGGCGCGGCGTAGCAATGCGTTGGTTTGGGCGGCATCGGGTAATTGGCTGGCATTGAAATGCCCGCTTAACTGACGCATGCGCTGCCAGGCCAGTTCATGACGGCCATCGCGCAGGCGCCAGGCCTGGAGCTGGGCGTGCAGCTCGTGGCTGTCGGGATGCTCGCGCAGACGCATTTGCCATTCGATGGCCTTGCACACAATGGCTTCGGGTATGCGCTCGGCGCTGGCGCTCATGGCGCCTCCTCGAAGCACACCCGATAACAATGCAGCAGGGCATTGGCGACGTGACGCTCGGCAGTGCGGCTGGAGATGGCCAGTTGTTCGGCGACCTGGGCGTGGGTCAGGCCGCCCAGTTGATAGAGCAGGAAGGCTTCGCGCACTACAGGCTTGAGCCCGTCGAGCATCTGCGCGATGCGTTCCAGGCACAGCAGCGCCTCGTGGCGTACTTCAGGCGAGGGGTAGTTGGCCTCGGGCACCAGGGCCAGCGCTTGCAGGTAGGCGCGCTCCAGCGCATCGCGGCGCCAGTGGTCGATCACCAGGCCGCGGGCGATGCGCGCCAGCAGTGCTTTCGGCGCACGGTCGCTGATCGGCTGGTTACGTACCAGCAGGCGCACGAAGGTGTCCTGGGCCAGGTCCGCCGCTTGCTGCGAGCAGCCCAGTGAACGGCGCAGCCAGCCGTGTAGCCACCCGCGGTGGGTGCCGTACAAGACCTCGAGCGGGATGATCGAATCCGTTTCAGGCAGCGACATGGAACGCCCCGGGGCAGACAATAGAAGAGGGAATCACGAAAGCGCGCACCATAAACGCGAATCGTTCCCAGTTCAACTGTTTTTACAGGGCAGGGGAGGCAACGTGGGAGCCGGATCAGCTCCCACTGGAGGAGGGGTCAATCAGACGCTGACAGCTTTACCTTCACTGCGGCTCTGTTCGAGCAGCAGGCTCAACTGCGCAACCTGGCGCTGCAATTGGTCACGCTCTTCCTTCAGACGGCGCAGTTCATCACGACGTACGGAGACATAAAGGGTCTGGACGGGAGTAGCTGGCATCAAGGTACCCATTGCACACCTCGCAATTGGCTAGTGACATTTGTAAGCGTAGACGCTCGCGCGGCGCGCATTCTGAATTCTTTCTGCGGCCTTGGGAACTTTTTTGTTTATCGTTGTCACGCCGTTCGTCGCTGAACCCTCGGGCGAAGTGCTGGACTAATCTGAAAACCTGAACCGCCTCGTCATCCATTTCTTAGGGGAGCGTCAGCACATGCAACTGGGAATCGTCGGGCTGGGCCGCATGGGCGGCAATATCGCAAGACGGCTGATGCGTGCAGGGCATCGTACCGTGGTCCATGACCGCAACCGCGAAGCGGTCACTACCTTGGAAGCCGAGGGCGCCCAAGGTGCGCATGACCTCGGCGCGCTGATCCAGAAACTCAAGGCGCCGCGCGCGGTATGGGTGATGCTGCCGGCCGGCGAGCCCACCGAGCAGACCATCGCCCAATTGGCTGAGTTGCTCGAGCCGGGCGATGCGATCATCGACGGCGGCAATACCTTCTACAAGGACGATATGCGCCGCGCTGCCGAGCTGGCCAAGCGTGGCCTGCATTACCTGGACGTTGGCACCTCCGGTGGCGTCTGGGGCCTGGAGCGCGGTTATTGCATGATGATTGGCGGCGAGCAAGCGGTGTTCGAGCGCCTTGAACCGCTGTTCAAAACCCTCGCTCCAGGGGTCGGCGATATCCCGCGTACCCAAGGCCGCAGCGGTGAGCATGAGCGCGCCGAGCATGGCTATATCCACGCAGGCCCTCCCGGTGCCGGGCACTACGTGAAGATGATCCACAACGGCATCGAATACGGCCTGATGCAGGCCTATGCCGAAGGTTTCGACCTGCTGCGCAGCAAGGGCGGCCCTGAGTTGCCCGAAGCCCAGCGCTTTGACTTGAACGTGGCCGAGATCGCCGAAGTGTGGCGCCGTGGCAGCGTGGTCACCTCTTGGCTGCTGGACCTGACTGCCGATGCCCTGGTCGCTGACCCTGCGTTGTCTGAGTTCAGCGGTTCGGTGTCCGACAGCGGGGAAGGGCGCTGGACCATCGATGCTGCGGTCGAGCAGGCGGTGCCGGTGCCGGTGCTGTCCAGTGCACTGTTCGCGCGTTTTCGCTCGCGTCAGCAACAGGGCACCTTCGGCGATAAAGTGCTCTCGGCCATGCGCCTGGGCTTTGGTGGCCACGTCGAGAAGAAACGCGGATGAGCCAACAGAAGATCCCCGCCGCGCCGCCCTGCACGTTGTTCTTGTTCGGCGCCAATGGCGACCTGGTCAAGCGCCTGCTGACGCCGGCCCTGTACAACCTGAGCCGCGATGGTCTGCTCGATCGCAACCTGCGCATCGTCGGGGTCGATCACAACGCCGCCACCGCCACGGAGTTCGCCGAGCGCTTGCATAGTTTCATGGTCGAGCGCGACAAGGGCGAAGGGGCCGCCACGTGCCTGGATGACAAGGTCTGGGCTCGCCTGGCCAAGCGCATGGACTACCAGACTGGCGATTTTCTCGACCCAGCCACCTACCAGGCGCTGGCCAAACGCATTGACAAGACAAGCCACGGCAACGCGATTTTCTACCTTGCCACCTCGCCACGCTTCTTCCCGGAAGTGGCCCAGCGCTTGGGCGCTGCCGGCCTGCTCGACGAATCGGCGGGTGGCTTTCGCCGGGTGGTGGTGGAAAAGCCGTTTGGCACCGACCTGGCCAGCGCCGAGGCGCTTAACGCCTGCCTGCTGAAAGTGATGAGCGAGCGGCAGATCTACCGCATCGACCATTACCTGGGCAAAGAGACGGTGCAGAACATTCTCGTCAGCCGTTTCTCCAACGGCCTGTTCGAGTCGTTCTGGAACAACCACTACATCGACCATGTGCAGATTACTGCCGCCGAAACCGTCGGCGTCGAGACCCGCGGCGCCTTCTACGACAACACCGGGGCGTTGCGCGACATGGTGCCCAACCACTTGTTCCAGCTGCTGGCGATGGTCGCCATGGAGCCGCCGGCGGCGTTCGGCGCAGATGCCGTGCGCGGCGAGAAGGCCAAGGTGATCGGCGCCATCCGCCCGTGGTCGCAGAAAATGGCCCTGAAAAACTCCGTGCGCGGCCAGTACAGCGCCGGCAAGCAAGGCCGCAAGCGGGTGCCGGGCTATCGCCAAGAGGCGAACGTCAGCAAGGACAGCCAGACCGAAACCTACGTTGCCCTCAAGGTGATGATCGACAACTGGCGCTGGGCCGGTGTGCCGTTCTATTTGCGTACCGGCAAGCGCATGAGCGTGCGCGACACCGAAATCGCCATCTGCTTCAAGCCCGCGCCGTATGCGCAGTTTCGGGAGTCGGAACTGGAGCGGCCCAAGCCCAACTACTTGAAGATCCAGATTCAGCCCAACGAAGGGATGTGGTTCGACTTGCAGGCCAAGCGCCCTGGGCCGGAGTTGGTGATGGAGAATGTCGAGTTGGGTTTTGCCTACAAAGACTTCTTCAAGATGACCCCGGCCACTGGTTACGAGACCTTGATCTACGACTGCCTGACCGGTGATCAGACCTTGTTCCAGCGCGCGGACAATATCGAGAACGGCTGGCGTGCGGTGCAGCCGTTTTTGGATGCCTGGGCCAGTGAAAGCGAAGTGCACCCGTACCCAGCAGGTGAAGATGGCCCTGATGCCGGCAACGAGCTGCTCAGCCGCGACAAGCGCGAGTGGCATACCCTGGGCTGATGGCTGTGCATCGGTGTCGCCCTCTTCGCGGGCAAGCCCGCTCCCACAGGGATAGCGCCGCTTTCAGGATCGGCGCCGTACCTGTGCTCGCTTGCCCGCGAAGAGGCCGGAACGTCCACCACCCGACTGGCAGACCAACCCGCCGCTGCGACGCATAGCGTTTCCCCAGGCGCGACGCCGTCATGCGGTCAGCGCGATCCCTGTGGGAGCGGGCTTGCCCGCGAAATGGCCGGAACTTTCACCACCCTACTGGCAGACCAACCTAGAGACCACGAACAACCCAGATCAAGTATCAAGACCCGCAAGGAGCCCCCATGCCAGCACCGATCGAAGACTACGCCCTGCTGGGCAACTGCCGCAGCGCCGCGCTCGTCAGCCGCGATGGCTCGCTGGACTGGCTGTGCCTGCCGCGCTTCGACGCCCCGGCCGTGTTCGCCGCGCTGCTGGGCAACGAAGAAAACGGCCGCTGGCGCTTGGCCCCCTGCGATCCGGTCGAGCACTCCAGCCGTCGCTACCTGGGCGATACCCTGGTGCTGGAAACCACCTACAGCACCGCCAGCGGTCGCGCCCGGGTGCTCGATTTCATGCCCTTGGACGAAAGCAACGCGCTGATCCGCATCGTCGAAGGCCTCACCGGCGAAGTCAATTTCGAAATGGACCTGGTCCTGCGTTTCGACTACGGCCGCAGTGTGCCCTGGGTAGAAAAACTCGACCCGCTGACCTTGAGCGCCGTCGCCGGCCCGAACCGACTGGTCCTTTGCAGCACCGTAACCACCCACGCCCGCGACCACCACACCGTGGCCCGCTTGCGCGTGTGCGCCGGCGAACGGCACAGCTTCAGCTTGCGCCACCAGCCTTCGCACCTGCCGGTGCAGCCCGGATGCGACATTGACAACGCCCTCGAACACACCCTCACCCAATGGCAAACATTCGCCGACCGTTGCCCGGACGTCGGCCCCCACACTGCCCATGTGCGCCGTTCGCTGCTGACCCTCAAGGCCATGACCTACGCGCCAACCGGCGGCATCGTCGCCGCCGTGACCACCTCGCTACCCGAGCGCATCGCTGGCGAGCGCAATTGGGACTATCGCTACTGCTGGCTACGCGACGCCACCATGACCTTGCTCGCTTTCATGAACCTGGGCTACTTCGACGAAGCCCAGGCCTGGCGCGAATGGTTGCTGCGCTCGGTAGCTGGCAACCCCGAGCAGATGCAGATCATGTATGGCCTGGCCGGGGAGCGCGATCTGCAGGAATACACCCTGCCGTGGCTGCCTGGCTACGAGCACTCCCAGCCGGTGCGCGTGGGCAATGCCGCGTCGCAGCAGCGCCAGTTGGATATCTACGGCGAAGTGGCCGACGCCATGACCCAGGCGATCAAGGGCGGCTTGCCACGCCACCCACGCAGCGCCGCGATTGCCCGCCTGATACTGCCCTACGTGGAGCGTATCTGGCGCGAGCCCGATGAAGGCATCTGGGAAGTGCGCGGCGGGCCGCAGCATTTCGTGCACTCCAAGGTCATGGCCTGGGTGGCATTCGATCGCGCTGCGGGGCTGGCCGACACCACCGAGGAGGACCGCGAACGCGGCCGGCATTATCGCCAGGTGGCCGATGAGATCCACCGCGACGTCTGCGCGCGCGGGCTGGATGGCAAGGGCGAGTTCTTCGTGCAGGCGTACGGCTCCAGCGAGCTGGATGCCAGTCTGCTGCAAATCGCCTTGACCGGTTTTTTGCCTGCGGACGATCCGCGCTTTCTGCGCACGCTTGAGCAGATCGAAAAACGCCTGCTGAGAAACGAGCTGTTGCTGCGCTATGACAGCGACAGCTGCAGCGATGGGCTGACCCCAGGGGAGGGCACGTTCCTGGTCTGTTCGTTCTGGCTGGCGGATGTCTATGTATTGCTTGGCCGCCAGGAGCAGGCCCAGGCGCTGTATGAGCGTTTGCTTGGCTTGTGCAATGACGTGGGTTTACTGGCCGAGCAATACGATCCGGCCGGCAAGCGCATGCTGGGCAATTTCCCTCAGGCGTTCAGCCATATCGGCATCATCAATACCGCGCTGAATGTGCACCGGGCGCAGTGTCCGGCGCGCGATCGGGCTCGCTGTGGTTGATTTGAGCCTGGTCAATCCAACGGTGCGCTTGGGCCTCTGAATAGTATGTGACGCATAACGTCACATATGTTATTTTGCTCCGTGTGATGCGGCGGGTCACACTTGCGTCATTCTCACTGAATGGATGCAGCGCGATCCTCATGATCATCAGCTTTCGGTACAAAGGACTGCGCGTTTTTTATGAAACCGGCAGCCCCCGCGGGATCCAGCCAGCCCATGCCAGCCGCCTCAAACGGCAGTTGCAAATCCTCGACCGTGCCATCGCGGCAGACGAGATGAGCGTGCCTGGCTGGCAATTGCACCCGCTCAAGGGCGAATTGGCTGGCTTCTGGTCGATCAGTGTCTCAGGCAATTGGCGGGTGATTTTCCGCTTTATTGGCTCGGACGTAGAGTTGGTCGATTACCTTGATTACCACTGAACAGGAGGGCACACCATGCCTCTGCACAATCCGCCCCATCCAGGTGAAACGCTGCGTGAGGACGTCTTGCCGACGCTAGGCCTGACAGTGAAAGCGTTTGCCGCGCACCTGGGTTTTTCCCGCGAGGCGCTCTCGCGGGTACTGCATGGCCGGGCCGCAGTCTCACCTGACTTGGCGTTGCGCTTGGAGATGGCTGGAGTCAGCACGGCTCGTCTGTGGCTGGCGATACAGGCTGATTACGATCTTTGGCAGGCTCGAAATCGTAAGCAGCCTGTTGTCGAGCGGCTTTTTCAGGCGGCATGAACGCTGTAGTCAAGCCCATCGTTTCTGCCAAGGTCTCGCGCGGTCCTATCGATAGATAAAACCTTCCGACTTCTCCGTCGATCATTGTTGAGCTGGATTGTTGTCGCCTTTGCCTTTGCTGTGGTCTTTACCTGTAGCTGTGACACCGTGAGTTGCTTGACCGAAAGCAGCACCGCTATCGCTCACTGCTCGGCTCGCAACCAACCCCGCAAGCGCCTGGCGCAGGCCGGGCAAATCGCTGAAACGCCGCTCACGCGTGACGCTACCGCCCTGCATTTCCAGCCACTGAACACTGTCGCGGTCACCGGCGTAGCGCTCGGCGACCTGGCCGTCGCGGTCCAGCAGAATGCGGTAGGTCGCCGAGCGCATATTTGGCACCAGCACGGCCTGGACCAGGCTCGGCAGCTTTTCGATATCCGCCACGAAGACCACGCCGCGTTGTTCCAGATAACCTTTCGGGGTGTGTTCCACCGCACTGTTTACCAGGCGCGCGCTGGACATGCTGCGGGCAATCATCAGCACACGGGTCTGGCCATCGAGGGTGAAGGGCTGGTCGAACTGGTCAGAGAGCGTCCAGGCATCGCGCACAGGCAAGGCCTGTTCGGCCAGCAGTGGGGGACAGCTCAGGCTGAGGATCAACAATAGCCAGGTCCGCATCGGGCAATGCTCGCGAGTGAGTGTGCTCCTTACCCTAGTCGTGCGCATACGCTAAAGCCAGCCGGCGCATGCTAAGTTACCCCGACCTCTCCCTCACCCGAGATGAGGCCCGAACCGGCGGTCGCAAACTCAGCCGACCACACATGGCCCATAAAAGGAGTTTACCGATGCCATTCCCCGCCCATGAACACACCGCCCTGTTAGCGCTCAAGGGCGTCGGGCCGACCGTCATCGCACGTCTTGAGCAGATAGGCATCGACTCGCTGGCGCTACTCAGTCAGGCGAATGTAGGCGACATCCTTGCTCAAGCTTCTGCCGCAGTGGGCTCGACCTGTTGGAAAAACAGCCCGCAAGCGCGGGCGGCGATTACTGCGGCGGTCGAGTTTGCCAAGAGTGCACAGTCAAGCACACCCGCCGCCCACTAGGCAGCGCTGGTACCTGAGATAGTCGTGAGTGCCGGTGCCCGTGCAGATGAACCCCGCCTGCTCATACAGGTACCTGGCGGGGTTATCGGGGCGCACGCTCAAGGCCAGCTGGGTGAACCCCAGGCTCAGTGCATCAGCGCTGTACCTGTCCAGTAGCGTGCGCCCCACGCCATTACGCCGGTAGCGCTCCGAGACATGGATAGTGCACAGCTCAGCCGTGCCTTGCTCGGCAGTCCATAGCGCGTAACCGGCGAACTGCTCATCGATGAGCGCGACCGTCAGTCGCTCGAAGTTATCCACCCAGCGCCGTAGATGCCTTTCCAGTTGCAGGCGCCAGGCCGTCTCATGGGCGGGCTCCCAGCGTTGGATGTAGGCCTGTTCGCCTTGATAGATCGACGGCAGGTCGGTCACCTGCGCGGGTCGTAGTCGAAGGGTCATCCTTGTGCCCTGTAGCTGATGAGGGGAGGTGGGGCGCGACGAGACAGAACGCTCAAGACTTCCCGTCAAGAAACCCGGATAATGCCCGCCATCGTTTTGCTCGAATTATGGTAATCCCGCATGGAAATCAAGGTAAATTTTCTCGATAACCTTCGACTTGAAGCCAAGTTCGATGATTTCACGGTGGTGGCCGATCAACCTATCCGCTACAAGGGCGATGGCTCGGCACCGGGGCCGTTCGACTACTTCCTGGCTTCGTCGGCGCTGTGCGCGGCTTACTTTGTAAAGCTGTACTGCCAGACGCGCAATATCCCTACGGAAAATATTCGCCTTTCGCAGAACAACATCGTCGACCCAGAAAACCGCTACAACCAGATCTTCAAGATCCAGGTCGAGCTGCCGGCCGATATCTCGGAAAAAGACCGCCAGGGCATCCTGCGCTCGATCGATCGCTGCACGGTGAAAAAGGTCGTGCAGACCGGGCCTGAGTTCATCATCGAAGAGGTGGACAACCTCGACGCCGATGCCCAGGCGCTGCTGATGCTCGACAGCGACGCCCAGGCCCGCACCTATATTGCCGGCAAGGACCTGCCACTGGAGCAGACCATCGCCAACATGTCGGCGATTCTCGCTGACCTTGGCATGAAGATCGAAATTGCCTCGTGGCGCAATATCGTGCCTAACGTCTGGTCGCTGCACATTCGTGATGCGCACTCGCCGATGTGCTTCACCAACGGCAAGGGGGCGACCAAGGAAGGCGCGTTGGCCTCGGCCCTGGGCGAATTCATCGAGCGGCTGAACTGCAACTTCTTCTACAACGATCAGTTCTGGGGCGAAGACATCGCCAATGCAGACTTCGTGCACTACCCCAACGAGCGTTGGTTCAAGCCGGGTCCGAAGGACGCGCTGCCGACGGAAATTCTCGATGAGTACTGCCTTGAAATCTACAACCCCGACGGCGAGCTGCGTGGCTCACACCTGTACGACACCAACTCGGGCAACAAGGAGCGCGGCATCTGCTCGCTGCCGTTCGTGCGCCAGTCGGACGGTGAGGTGGTGTACTTCCCCTCCAACCTGATCGAAAACCTGTACCTGAGCAACGGCATGAGCGCCGGCAATACCCTGGCCGAAGCGCAGGTGCAGTGCCTGTCGGAAATCTTCGAGCGCGCGGTCAAGCGCGAGATCCTCGAAGGCGAGCTGGCGCTGCCGGATGTGCCGCAGCAGGTGCTGGCCAAGTACCCTGGCATTCTCGCCGGGATCCAGGGCCTGGAAGAGCAAGGCTTCCCGGTGTTGGTCAAGGACGCTTCGCTGGGCGGTGAATTCCCGGTCATGTGCGTGACCTTGATGAACCCGCGTACCGGCGGTGTGTTCGCCTCGTTTGGCGCGCACCCAAGCTTTGAAGTGGCGCTTGAGCGCAGCCTCACCGAACTGCTCCAAGGCCGTAGCTTCGAAGGCCTCAACGACCTGCCGCAACCGACCTTCGAAAGCCACGCGCTGACTGAGCCGAACAACTTCGTCGAGCACTTCATCGACTCCAGCGGCGTGGTGTCGTGGCGCTTCTTCAGTGCCAAGGCCGACTTCGAATTCGTCGAGTGGGATTTCTCTGGCCAGGGCGAGCAGTCCAATGCCGATGAAGCGGCGACTTTGTTCGGCATCCTCGAAGGCATGGGCAAGCAAGTGTACATGGCGGTCTACGACAGCCTTGGCGCCAATGCTTGCCGGATCCTGGTGCCGGACTACTCGGAAATCTACCCGGTGGAAGACCTGATCTGGGACAACACCAACAAGGCCTTGCTGTTTCGCGCCGACATCCTCAACCTGCACCGCCTCGATGACCGCAGCCTGAGGGCGCTGGTCAAGCGTCTGGACAACTGCGAGGTGGACGAGTACACCGCCATCAGCACCTTGATCGGCATCGAGTTCGACGACAACACCGTCTGGGGTCAGTTGACAATCCTGGAGTTGAAACTGCTGATCAGCCTGGCCTTGAAGCGCTTTGAAGTGGCCAAGGAACTGGTGGAGACCTTCTTGCAGTTCAACGACAACACCCTGGAGCGCGGTCTGTTCTATCAGGCGCTGAACGTGGTGCTCGAAGTGCAGCTGGACGATGAGCTGGAGCTGGCCGATTACGAGGTCAACTTCCGCCGCATGTTCGGCAACCCACGGATGGATGCGGTGATCGGCTCGGTCGACGGCAGCGTGCGCTTCTATGGCTTGACCCCGACCAGCATGAAGCTGGAAGGGCTCGACCGACATTTGCGCCTGGTCGACAGCTACAAGAAGCTGCACAGCGCTCGGGCCAAGGCGGCGCTGTCCTGATAACGGTGTAAACAACAAAAGCACCCGAGGGTGCTTTTGTTGTTTTTGCAGCTTAGAACGTCCCGCGCTAGAAGAAGCTGCGCTGGGCCTTGAAGGTGAGCATGCCATCGCAGTAGCTGTTGATACCTGCATAGGCTGCGCAGCCGCCCCCACTGAGGTCGGAGTTGCTGTAGATCAGGTTCAGGTCCAGGCCCAGCCACGAGCGCGACAGCTTCAGCGACCAATCGTTGAAGCTGTCGACCTGGCGGCCATCGCCGATGGTGTAGGGCGTCCCGAGGCGGTGATGGGCCAGCTTCACGGTCACCCCGACATCCAACAGCGGCAGTTGGCCCAGATCGGCGAACAGGGTACCAATGCGGTTGTCGGGGTTGTCATTGAGCGCGCCGCCCAACTTGCTGCCCAACAGTGACAGGCCGCCGTACATCGCGTAGCGGTCACGGCCTGATATCTCGGGGTAGCTGTAATGGATCAGCCCTACCTCGTAGCCCAGGCTGTTGTCGAAGTGGTGCTTGTAGCCCAGGTAGTTATCCAGTTGCAGGGTGGAAGTGGGGGTCAGGCCCATGCTCGGCGCGTACTGGCCGAAGTACCAGCCGCTGGGGTGGGTGAAATCCAGGCCGCCGTGGAACGAGCCGATCGCGCTGGGAGAGATCAGCCCTTGGGCCATGCTGCGCGAGGCACTGGTGCCCAGTTTGAAATCGAACTCACCTAGCTGGCGCTGGATGATCTGCGCCTGCAGCGGCGGGCTGAGGAGCAGGGCTGCGCTGAGCAACACTAGCGGCTTGGTCATCATTACCGTCCTGGAAAGCCCGGATTTGAGAGGCCGAGGATACCTGTGCCTGCCGACATGGGGAACCCTTGAGCGAGCCTGCGGGATTTCCCTCTGGGCGATCTGCAGCCTTGAGCGTGGGTATATTCGATCAGGCACTATGCATGTACCCAACTCATCTAGCGTCGCGGGCACAGGCCATTGCCGTTGGCCGGGGATAGGGTTTAGCTAATCGCTGGCCGGGCGCAACCGGCTCGGCCTGAACACTCCAAGACAACAATGGCGCGCTGACCGCCTCAAGCAAGGCGGCCGCGCGGAAAATCAGGTGCACGCCATGAGCACACCCCTGGATTTGCAAGCATTGAAGGCCCGCCAGCAGGCGGCGTGGGCCAGTGGAGATTACGCGGTCATCGGTACCACGTTGCAGTTGGTTGGCGAGCGGTTGGCCGAAGCCTGCGACCTGCACTGGGACGAGCAGGTGCTGGATGTCGCCGCCGGCAACGGTAATGCCACCCTGGCGGCTGCACGGCGCGGTTGCCGGGTCACTTCCACCGACTATGTAGCCGAGCTGCTCAAACGAGGTGAAGAGCGCGCCCGCGCGGAACACCTGGATGTCGTGTTTCAAACCGCCGATGTCGAGGCGCTGCCGTTCGACAATGGTGCGTTCGATGCCGTCATCTCGACCTTCGGTGTGATGTTCGCCCCCGATCAGGCGCAGGCAGCCAAAGAGCTTGCCCGTGTTTGCCGCTCGGGCGGCAGGATTGGCCTGGCCAATTGGACCCCACAAGGTTTTATCGGCCAGATGTTCAAGACCCTGGGCCGGCACGTGCCACCGCCTGCCGGTGCGCAACCGCCATCGCGGTGGGGCGATGAAGAGCAGTTGCACCAGCTGTTCGGCGATGCCATCGGCTCAATCAAGGTGAGCCGCCAGCATTTTAATTTTCGCTACCGTTCGCCGGCGCATTTCATCGATGTGTTTCGCACCTGGTACGGCCCGGTGCACAAGGCCTTTGCGTCGCTGGAAAGCGCCGCAGCGGGTGCACTGGAAAGCGATTTGACCCAGCTGCTCATTGAGCACAATGGCGCAGGCGAAGGGTCGTTGGTGGTGCCCAGTGAATATCTGGAAGTGGTGATCAGCCGCCGCTGAAGGTGAAGCCACCGCCAGGTGGCGCCTGGGCTGGCGTTATCTGCCGATAGTGACAGGTGTGGGGGGCACTCTGGCCTCTTCGCGGCGAACCGCCGCGAAGAGGCCAGAACCCACAACACAAAAATTGAAAATCAAACGTTGGCTTTGGCTTAACTGGGGTTAGTTGCCTGCGCCTTGCGCAAAACTGTTAGCCTTGACGGGTTTCAGTCGCATTGGACAGGCCATGGCCAACCACAAGATCGAGATCCGTCGACGCAACGTCGAGAAGATTCTGCAAGCTGCCGAGAAGGTGTTTGCCGAGAAGGGCTTCGGCGCCACTTCGATGGGCGATATCGCCGAGCAGGCCGAACTGCCGCGCTCCAATCTGCATTACTACTTCAGCACCAAGGACGACCTGTATCGAGCGGTGCTGCAGGATCTGCTGGATGTGTGGAAGCAGGACGCCCTGTGCTTCGAGCGCTTCGACGACCCGCGGGTGGTGCTGACCAGCTATATCCGGGCCAAGATGAGCCACTCGCGCTCGCGCTCGCTGGGCTCGAAGATCTGGGCCGAGGAGATGCTGCACGGCGCGCCGCTGCTGGGCGCGAGCCTGGATGACAGCCTGGTGCCCTGGGCGCAGCTCAAGCAAGCGAAGATCCGTCGCTGGGTCGAGGAGGGGCGGATCCTGCCGGTCGAGCCTTCGGCGCTGTTGTACATGATCTGGGCCTCGACCCAGCATTACGCCGACTTTGGTTATCAGGTCGAGCTGCTCAATGGCGGCGAGCCGCTGTCGGACATGGCTTTTGAAAGGGCGGTGCAGACAGTGACCGGCGTTATCCTGCGCGGCATTGGCTTGGAGCCTTGATATGCATGACACGCTGATTGAACGAGCTGAACGCAGTATCCACGAGGTGCATCACCTAATTCATACAGTGTTCACCCGGCCTGCGGCTGAGACCCGCGACGTGCTTGAGCAATTGATGGCGGTGTTTGCCGATGACTTCAGCATGGTCACCACGGCTGGAGCGCTGGTGGACCGTAGCCAGGTGCGGCAGATGTTCGATCGCGTTGCGGGTACGCGGGTAGGGTTGCACATGCTGGTCAGCGATGTGCAGGTGGTGTGGCAGGCGGGGAGCGGCGTTGCCTTGAGGTACAAGGAGACGCATCGTTTGGCCAGGGTTGAGCAGGTGCGGTATTCGTTGGTGATCGTGCAGTGCAGCGCACAGGCGGTTGTTTGGCAGTGTTTGCATGAGACGGCGTTGGGGTGAAAGTACTGGGGCCGCAAAGCGGCCCCGACTATCGTCGAACAAACCGCAACCTAACCGGCCTCACGATACGGATTGCGCGGATCCTGGGTCCAATTCAGATAAGGCTTGCCGGTATCCTGCGCCACCATCTCGATGCAGTCCTCGACCGGGCAGGTGATCTGGCACAGGTTGCAGCCCACGCATTCCTCCTCGATGACGCTGTATTCATGGGTGCCGTCGGCCTTCAGCGCGCTGCCGATCGCCTGGTGCGAGGTGTCTTCGCAGGCAATATGGCAACGCCCGCAGCCAATGCACGCTTGCTGGTCAATCTGGGCAATCACCTTGTAGTTGATGTCCAGGTACTTCCAGTCCGTGGTATGCCCAACCGCCTGGCCACGGAACGCTTCCAGGTTACGATGACCATGCTGGTCCATCCAGCGCGCCAGCCCGTCCTTCATGTCCTCGACAATCCGAAAGCCATGCAGCATTGCCGCCGTGCACACCTGCACCGCACCGCTGCCCAGCGCGATGAACTCCGCGGCATCGCGCCAGTTACCGATACCGCCGATGCCGCAGATCGGCAGCCCACGGGTCTCAGGGTCGCGGGCAATTTCGGCGACCATGTTCAAGGCAATTGGCTTGACCGCCGAACCGCAATAACCGCCATGGGTGCTCTGATCGCCAACGATCGGGTGCGCAACCATGCGCTCGAGATCGACACTGGTGATCGAGTTGATGGTGTTGATCAGCGACACCGCATCGGCGCCACCGCGATGCGCAGCGCGGGCTGACTGGCGAATGTCGGTGATGTTCGGCGTGAGCTTGACGATCACCGGCAGCGAGCAGTAGGTCTTGCACCAGCGGGTGACCATCTCGACATACTCGGGCACCTGGCCGACAGCAGCGCCCATGCCACGCTCGGGCATGCCGTGCGGGCAGCCGAAGTTGAGCTCGATACCATCTGCGCCGGTGGCCTTTACCAGCGGCAGGATGAACTTCCATGACTGCTCTTCGCACGGCACCATCAGCGACACGATCAGCGCGCGGTCGGGCCAGTCCTTCTTGACCTGGGTGATCTCGCGCAGGTTGATCTCCAGCGAGCGGTCGGTAATCAGCTCGATGTTGTTGATGCCCTGCACCGAACGGTTGGCGCCAAAGTGCGCCGAGTAGCGCGACGACACGTTGACCGCTGCTGGGTCTTCGCCGAGGGTTTTCCAGACCACGCCACCCCAGCCGGCCTCGAACGCGCGGACCACGTTGTAAGCCTTGTCGGTTGGCGGTGCGGAGGCCAGCCAGAACGGGTTGGGTGCCTTGATACGGGCGAATTCGATAGACAAGTCGGCCATTTACGCAGCCTCCACATTGAGCATGAGTTGGGCATGGATGGCTTCGGCGGCCAGCTTGCCGTGTTGCACGGCCTGGACGGTGAGGTCCTGGCCTAGCGCGGTACAGTCGCCGCCGGCATAGATGCCGGGCAGGTTGGTGCGCAGGTTCTGGTCGACCTGAATGCGTTCGCCGTCGCGGGCCAGTTGCGCGGCCAGCGGGTCGCTGAGACTGGTGTCGTCGAAGCATTGGCCGATGGCTTTGAAGATCGCGTCGGCGGCCAGCTCGAAGCTTTCGCCGGTATCGCGCAGGCGGCCTTCGACCAGCTCGGTGCGGGTAAAGCGCATGCCGCGCACGCGATTGTGCTGATCGAGCAACACCGCATCCGGGCGTGCCCAGGTGTGCAGGCGTACCTGGTTGGCCTTGGCGATGTCCTGTTCATGGTCGGTGGCGCCCATGTCGGCGTGGCCACGGCGGTACACCAGGTTGACGTCGCGGGCGCCCAGGCGGCTCATCTGCACGGCCATGTCGATGGCGGTATTGCCCGCGCCGATCACCAGGCAGCGGTCAGCCAGCGGCAGTTGGCTCAGGTCATCGGCCTGGCGCAGTTCGCGAATGTATTCGGTGGCGGCGAGCAGGCCGGGCGCTTCTTCGTCCGCCAGGCCCAGTTGGCGTACAGCGTTCAGGCCCAGGCCGAGGAATACCGAGTCGTACTGCTGGTGCAGTTCGCTCAAGCTCAGGTTGCTGCCCAGGCGCTGGCCGTGGCGGATCTCGATGCCGCCGATGCCAAGTAAAAATTGCACTTCTTGCTGGGCGTAGTCGTCCACCAGTTTGTAGCGGGCGATGCCGTACTCGTTGAGGCCGCCGGTCTTCTCGCGGGCCTCGAAGATCACCACGTCGTGGCCATGCATGGCCAGGCGATGAGCGCAGGACAACCCCGCCGGGCCGGCACCGACCACTGCGATACGCTTGCCCGTGGCGGGCGCGCGCTTGAATGGGTGCTCGCTGAAACCGGCGTTGTCCAGCGCGTAGCGCTGCAGCTGGCCGATCAGCACGGGCGCGCATTCCTGGGCGTTGTTGCGCACGCAGGCTTGCTGGCAGAGGATTTCGGTCGGGCAGACCCGGGCGCAGCTGCCGCCGAGGATGTTCGCCGACAGAATCCGTTCGGCGGCGCCTTGCAGGTTGTCGTCGCTGATGCGGTGGATGAACGAGGGGATGTCGATCTCGCTGGGGCAGGCGTTGACGCACGGCGCATCGAAGCAGTACAGGCATCGAGCACTTTCCAACGCAGCCTGGCGAGCGCTGAGGGGGGGAGCGAGATCGCCGAAGTTATCGGCCAGTTGGTCGGCGCCGGCGCGGGGGCGCGGCAAGTGCTTCAGGGCATCGATCACGGTTGTAGCCTCTCTCTTTTTTATGGATTCAGGCGGCGGTCACTCGCCTGTCCGTTTCGGGGATGGCAGTCAACAGGTACAGCACTCTTGTTCTTGCTCGCCCATCGCAGGCTGTCGCCAGCCTGCGATGGGCTGCCTGGCAGGCCCGTGCTTCAGCGCTGAACGGGCGTCGGCCGCTGATGCTCGGCGCGTCGGCTGAGCACCTCATACACCGAGGGGTAGGCCGGGCGCTCCACGTAACGACCGGCGCCAGGTTCTGCGCGCAGGTCGCCATCGGCCCAGAGCACCCGGCCCTGGCTGATGGTGTGGCTGGGGATGCCGCGAACCGTGCGGCCTTCGAAGATGTTGAAATCGACCTGCTGGTGGTGGGTCTTGGCCGAGATCGTGCGGCTGCCCTGTGGGTCCCACAGCACCAGGTCGGCATCGGCGCCGACGCGGATCGCGCCCTTGCGCGGGAACAGGTTGAAGATCTTCGCCGTGTTGGTGGAGGTCAGCGCGACGAACTCGTGCATCGACAAGCGCCCGCTGTTGACCCCGGCGTCCCACAGCACGGCCATGCGGTCCTCGATGCCGGCAGTGCCGTTGGGGATGCGGCTGAAGTCGTTGCGCCCGGCGGCTTTCTGCTCGGCGCAGAAGCAGCAGTGGTCGGTGGCGGTGGTGTGCAGGTTGCCCGATTGCAGCCCGCGCCACAGCGCCTCTTGATGCTCGCGTGGGCGGAACGGCGGGCTCATCACAAAGCCGGCGGCGGTGGCCCAGTCCGGGTCGCGGTAGACGCTGTCGTCGATCAACAGGTGGCCGGGCAGGACTTCGCCATACACCGGCTGGCCCTTGGCCCGGGCATAGGCGATTTCATCCAGCGCCTCGCGGGTCGAGACATGCACCAGGTACAGCGGCGTGCCCAGGGTTTCGGCGATGCGGATGGCGCGGCTGGCGGCTTCGCCTTCGACCTGGGCAGGGCGCGACAGCGGATGCGCCTCGGGGCCGGTCATGCCCTGGGCGAGCAACTTCTGCTGCAGGTGGTAGACCAGCTCGCCGTTCTCGGCATGCACGGTAGGCACTGCGCCCAGTTGCAGGCAGCGCTCGAAACTGGCCACCAGGGTGTCGTCGGCGGCCATGATCGCGTTCTTGTAGGCCATGAAGTGCTTGAAGCTGTTGACCCCATGGTGGGCGACCAGCTCGCCCATCTCTTCGGCGACCTGTTCACTCCACCAGGTGATGGCGACGTGAAAGCCATAGTCGCTGGCGGATTTTTCCGCCCAGCCGCGCCAGGTGTGGAAGGCTTCCAGCAAGGATTGCTGCGGGTTGGGGATAACGAAGTCGATGATCGAGGTGGTGCCACCGGCAAGCCCTGCGGCAGTGCCACTGAAGAAGTCTTCACTGGCCACCGTGCCCATGAACGGCAGTTGCATGTGGGTGTGCGGATCGATGCCACCGGGCATCAGGTATTGGCCGCTGCCGTCGAGGATTTCGCAGCCAGCGGGGGGATCGAGGTTTTTGCCAATGGCGCGGATCAGGCCATCAACACACAGGACATCAGCGGGGTAGCTTTCTTCGTGAGTAACCACGGTGGCGCCACGGATCAACAGGGACATTGCCGTCTTCCTCGCAGGCTGACCGGTCTTGGGCCGGTTCTTGAAATTATTTTTCTGGCAGTGACTGGAGGATAAATTTAATCCTGTCAGGCCTGACAAGAATGAAATCTAGATGGGGATCTACTATTGTTCAAGAAATATTTTTATAAGCATATTCAGTTTATAAGTTCTTGAAAAATAACGAATTAAAATAAAAATCACCAAAATGGTGAGCCTCCTCACCATTTTGACGCACTTGACAAGATGGCAAATTGGTCAAGATTTTCCATGCAAAATCAGCTGCTTGAAACCGGGTGTGAGGGCCTGGTCAGCGGCGCAGAAAAAACACGCTGCACCAGATTGAAACCTGATGCAGGGGCCAAGGCCGGCCCGTTGCAGTTACAGCGTCAGCTGAGGGTGTGACCGTGCCCGCCGCTGGCGTTGAACAATGCTTTGCAGATCAGTTGATTACCTGTGGGCGGCGGCGGCCGACCGGGGCAGCTTCGGCCAACCCGGCACGCTTATTGAGAGGGCCCGCAGCCAGGCCGGGCCACAGGTGCAGTACTGGTGGTGTGTGTACTCCGGCCATCGCATTAGCCCGATGAGCGAAAAACTAAAAGAAAATCTGGAGAAGGCCCCATGCAACCGAGCAGATCGGAAGTGATCGAAAAGGATGGTCTGTGCGAGCTCAATGCTGGCAGCGACGTCCTCGACAGCCCCCGCTACAACCACGACATGGCCCCCACCAAGGTGCACCAGCGCACCTGGAACAAGTGGCACATCACCGCCTTGTGGGTGGGGATGTCCATCTGTGTGCCGACCTACACCCTGGGCGGCGTGCTGACCGCCTACTTCGGCTTGAGCGTGGGCGAGGCGTTGCTGGCGATCCTGCTGGCCAACCTCATCGTATTGATCCCGCTGACCCTCAACGCCTTCCCAGGGACCAAATATGGCATTCCCTTCCCAGTGCTGTTGCGCTCCTCGTTCGGGATTCTCGGCTCCAACGTGCCGTGCCTGATTCGTGCGGTGGTCGCCTGCGGCTGGTTCGGCATCCAGACCATGTTCGGCGGCTTGGCCATTCACCTGTTCCTGGGCTCGGTGTTCGACGGCTGGAAGGCCTTGGCCGGCACCGGCGAGGTGCTGGGTTTCATGATCTTCTGGGCGCTCAACCTGTGGGTGGTGCTGCGTGGCGCCGAGTCGATCAAGTGGCTGGAAACGCTGTCTGCGCCGCTGTTGGTGGCAGTCGGTTTCGGCCTGCTGTTCTGGGCCCTGCCGCACATGTCGATGACCGAGCTGCTGGCGCAACCACCCAAGCGTCCAGAGGGCGCCAGCGTGGTCAGTTACTTCTGCGCGGGGTTAACGGCGATGGTCGGCTTCTGGGCCACACTGTCGCTGAACATTCCCGACTTCAGCCGCTATGCCAAGAGCCAGAAAGACCAGATCCTCGGGCAGATTTTCGGCCTGCCGCTGACCATGTTCCTGTTCGCCGCCCTGGGGGTGGTGATGACCGCCGCCTCGGCCTCGCTGGTGGGGGAAACCGTGTCCGATCCGGTCAGCCTGATCGGCCGTATCCAGAGCCCAGGCTGGGTCGCATTGGCCATGGCCTTGATCGTGATCGCCACGCTTTCGACCAACACCGCAGCGAACATCGTCTCGCCTACCAACGACTTCCAGAACATCGCCCCCCGCTTGATCGGGCGCACTCGGGCGGTGCTGCTGACCGGGGTGATCGGGTTGCTGCTGATGGGCCATGAACTGCTGAAAAAGCTCGGCTGGATCGTTTCCGAGCTGAGCCTTGAGAGCGTCTATTCCAACTGGCTGCTGGGCTACTCCAGCCTGCTCGGGCCGATTGCCGGGATCATGGTGGTGGACTACTTCCTGATCCGCCGTCAGCAGCTGGACCTTGCCGGGTTGTACCGCGACGACGTTTACCCGGCCTGGAACTGGGCGGGTTTTGCCGCCTTCGCGCTACCGGTGGCGCTTACCGTGATGGCTATCGGCAATACTAGCTTCAGTTGGTTCTATGACTACGGCTGGTTTACCGGGTCGCTGCTGGGTGGGGCGCTGTACTACGTCCTCGGTGGCATCGCAGCTCGCAGTCCGGCACGGCTGGCTAAACCTGTGCCCTGAGCAACCGCGCTGGTCTGTTCGCGGGCAAGCCCCCACAGGGCTTGGCGTGATGTTCGGATCAGCGTTCAGCCTGTGCGGGCTTGCCCGCGAACAAGCCCCACTCGACAACCCATGCGTGTCAGCAGAAAAAAGCCAGAGGAGATGACCATGAATCCTGCCAAGGATGTCCTGCAATCCACCGACCGCCACGTCGACAGCGCCCGCCTGTGGCAATCTTTGATGGACCTCGCGCGCCTCGGCGCTACCGCCAAGGGCGGCGTCTGTCGCCTGGCGTTGACCGACCTCGATCGCCAGGCCCGCGACCTGTTCGTGCAGTGGTGCCAAGCGGCCGGCTGCAGCGTCAGCATCGACGGCATCGGCAACATCTTCGCCCGCCGCCCGGGGCGCAATCCCAAGCTGCCGCCGGTAATGACCGGCAGCCACATCGACACCCAGCCTACCGGCGGCAAGTTCGACGGTTGCTTTGGCGTGATGGCGGGGCTAGAGGTGATCCGCACCCTCAACGACCTCGGCGTGGAAACCGAGGCGCCGCTGGAAGTGGTGGTGTGGACCAACGAAGAAGGCTCGCGCTTCCCCCCCTGCATGATGGGCTCGGGCGTGTTCGCCGGTAAGTTCACCCTCGAGCAGACCCTGGCCAAGACCGACGCGCAAGGCGTGACAGTGGGCGATGCGCTCAACGCCATCGGCTATGCCGGCCCGCGTGCCGTGCTTGGCCATCCGGTGGGCGCCTACTTCGAAGCGCACATCGAACAGGGACCGATTCTTGAGGACCAGGCCAAGACCATCGGCGTGGTGCTCGGCGCCCTCGGACAGAAGTGGTTCGACCTGAGCCTGCGTGGCGTCGAAGCGCATGCCGGCCCCACGCCCATGCATTTGCGCAAGGACGCCCTGGTCGGCGCTGCGGCGGTGGTCGAGGCGGTCAACCGCACTGCGCTCGGCCATCAGCCCCACGCGTGCGGTACGGTTGGATGCCTGCAAGCGTATCCGGGCTCGCGTAACGTCATTCCGGGGGAAGTGCGCATGACCCTGGATTTGCGTCATCTGCAAGGCGATCAATTGGACGCGATGATCGTCGAGGTGCGTGAGGTGATCGAGGCTACCTGTGCCAAGCACGGCTTGAGCTACGAGCTGACCCCAACCGCAGATTTCCCCGCGCTGTATTTCGACCGCAGTTGCGTGGACGCGGTGCGCGACTCGGCGCGCACGCTTGGCCTGCCGCACATGGACATCGTCAGTGGGGCAGGGCATGACGCTATCTTCCTCGCCGAGCTAGGCCCGGCGGGAATGATCTTCGTGCCCTGTGAAAATGGCATCAGCCACAACGAGATCGAGAACGCCACGCCCGAGGATTTGGCGGCAGGCTGCGCGGTGTTGTTGCGGGCGATGCTGGCGGCGTCCGAGGCGATTGCCAGCGGGCGCCTGGCTGCCTGACTCAAGCTACCATTGCTGGGCCAGCGGTGGCGGGCCGGACAATGACGGGAACAGGGGCAGCACGTCCTGCCCCAGTTCCTCGATGATCTCGGCCGCGGGTCGGCGTGCCATCTGCATACCCAAGGCTGCATGGTTGACCCCGGCAGCCTGCCATTCACCGAGCAATTCGATCAGCCCGTTGCGCCCTGTCTTCAGTACATAGCCACCTTGCAACGGCGTACGTGGAAAGTTCGGATCCTCCGCCAGATCAATCCATTCGTTGGTCATGTGCGGGCGGAAACCGCCGCCGGGAATCGCTTCGCGCCAGGCGCGGATCTTCTCTGCCAGGCGCCGCGGTCCCATCACGTTGTGGGTGGCCTCGGGGTAAGTCAGCCAGCCATCGGCCTGCTCGCCCAGCCAGTGCATCGATTGGCGCGATGAGCCGGTGACGATCAGCGGAATGCGGCCGGTGACTGGCTTGGGCAGCAGGAACGCGTCGCTCAACTGCCCCAGGGGTGACTCAATGCTGGGCGGGGTGTTCGCCAGCAGTTGACGGAAGTAGTCCACCGACTGCGCAAAGCGCTCGCCGCGTGTCTCATGTGCCAGGCCATAGGCGGGGAATTCCACCGCACGATCCCCGGAGGCGATGCCCAGCACCAATCGGCCGCCAGATAACCTATCGATGCTCACCGCCGACTTGGCCAGTTCGATGGGGTGGCGCAAGGAAAAGATCGCACTGCCCGTCGCCAGTGCAATCTGCCGCGTGTGCGCGGCCAGATAGGCGAGATAGACGAATGGATCGAACACTTGCCCGGCATCGCCGAACCCCGGATCGAACAGCGGTACATCGCGCACCCAGGTGGCGGCGAAGCCCAGGCGATCGATCGTGCTGACCAGCTGCGCCTGTCCTTCGAGCACGGCCATGTCGCCTGCATAGAAGCGCAGCGGCAAGAAGATCCCCAGGGTCAGTTGGTCCGGGGCGAACATGCGCCGGTAGCCAGGGTGATCGGCGAATGCCGAAGCATTGGCGCCGCGAGTGACAGCGGCTGGGTTGAACTGGGTCATGTCGTTCATGGCGATTCCTTGCAGGTGGAGTCAGGCGCCTGTTGCAGGCTCTGGTAGGCGAATGCCGCGCTGTACCGCGGGTCGTTGCTCGACGCGGGCGAACCACTCGCTTAGGTGGCGGTGGTGGCTGAAGTCGAAGTCGATCACACGGGCGATGTGCATCCAGCCGAAGCTGGCGATATCGGCAATCGAGAAGGCATCACCGGCTAGCCACAAACGGTTGGCCAAATGCTGGTCGAGCGTGGCCAAGGCGGTTTCGCTGAGCTGCCGGTAGCGGTTGATGGCTGGCTCATTGCGGGTCTGTTCGAACAGTTCGAAATGCACCCGCTGGCCTAGCAACGGCCCCATGCTGGCGCTGTGGAACATCAACCAGGTGATGGTCTGCCAGTGCGCTTGAGGCTGGCGGTCGAGCAGCTGGCCGCTCTTGTCAGCGAGGTACAACAGAATCGCGGCGGACTCGAACAGGGTGATGCCGCTGCTGCGGTCGACCAGCACCGGGATCCGTCCATACGGGTTAAGTGCAAGAAAATCGGCATGGTGCTGATGCCCTTGCTCGATGCGTACATGCCGCAGGCTGTACGCCAGGCCCATTTCTTCCAGGGCGATGGTGATCTTGAAGCCATTGGGGGAGCTGTCGGTGTAGAGAATCAGATCGGGATCAGGCATGGACCACTTACCTCAGGCAGGCTAATGTCAGCGACGAGTGTTGCCAGCCATGCTAGTGGGCCGGGTAGGCAGCTGAAAAACGATATGTCCTGCGCTTAAGCGTTAGTTTTTCTAAACCAAGGAGTGGCTTGATGGGCGCTGTGCTTCCTTTACTGGCCCTGCGGGCATTCACTGAAACCGCGCGCCTGGGTAGCCTCAAGGCCGCTGCGCACCGGTTGGGGGTGACGCCTGGGGCGATCAGCCAACAGATTCGCCAACTTGAAGACCGGCTGGGCGCTACGCTGCTGCTGCGCAGTCGCCAGGGCGTACAACTGACCGAAGCAGGAGCGCGTTTGCATCCAGGTTTGCTGCGCGGTTTCGGCCAGATTGAAAACGCCCTGGCTGAGCTTGAGGCAATGACGGCCGAGCAAACCCTGACCGTGAGTACCGTGCCGTCTTTTGCGTCGTGCTGGCTGGTGCCGCGGCTGGCCGATTTCAGTGCCCGGCACCCGGGCATCGAAGTGCGGGTGGAGGCCACGGCGCAGCTGGTGGATTTGCACCATGAGCGCGTCGACATCGCCTTGCGCCATGGCCTGGGGCACTATCCGGGGCTTGAGTCGATTGCATTGCTGGCCCCGGTGCTGCTGCCAGTCGCCAGCCCCGCATTACTGGGCAAAGGCCCGGCCATCCAGAGTCCGGCGGATTGCCTGCACTATCCGCTGTTGCAAGACTCCGACCGCGCCGACTGGGCACTATGGCTACAGGCGCATGGCGTGGAGCCTGACAGCAGGGTCAGGCGCGGGCCGAGCTTTGATGAGGATCTGTTGTTATTGCGCGCAGCGGCGATGGGCCAGGGCATTGCTCTGGTGCAAGACAATCATGCCCAGGAAGAGTTACAAAGTGGCAGGTTGGTGGTGGTGCTGGACCTGCCCTGGCCCGCGCGCTTCGCCTATTACGCGGTTGCTCGCCCGAATGCCTTGCAGCGTGCGCCGGTATCCGCGTTCATCGATTGGCTCAGGCATCAGGCGAACCTTGCATCGCCAGTGTTGCCCACCGTCTGAAGGGAGATCGACCCGCCCATGCTCACCCATACCGCTTACCTGCACAGTGCCAAACGCGCCAGGTTGCAACGCTTGCGCGGGCGCGTCGGCTTGGGCCTGGTCGCCGGGCTGTCGGTGCTGGCGGGAATGACCGATGCCATCGGCCTATTGGCGATGGGCGATTTCGTCTCGTTCATGAGTGGCAACACCACCCGCTTGGCCGCAGCCATCAGCCAGGCCGATCTGGCCCTGGTGGTGCGTCTGGCGCTGGCGATTGTTGGCTTCGTGGTCGGCAATGCCCTTGGCGTGATGCTGGTGCGCAGCTTCAAGCGCAAGGCCTGGCCGGTGCTGTTGATTGTCGCCAGCCTGCTGACCAGCGCTGGCCTGTGGCCGGTACCGACGGCATTGCCAGCGCTGCTCACGGCGATCCTGGCCATGGGCATGATCAATGCCGTGGTCGAGCAAGTGAATGGCCTGCCGATCGGCCTGACCTATGTGACCGGTGCGCTGTCACGCTTCGGTCGCGGGCTTGGGCGCTGGCTGCTGGGCGAGCGGCGCAATGGCTGGCGGGTGCAGTTGGTGCCTTGGACTGGCATGTTGCTGGGCGCCGCGCTGGGGGCTTGGTTGCAACAACGGCTGGGGCTGATTGCGCTGATTGGCAGTGGCGCGCTGGCCAGCGTACTGGCTTTGGTCTGCGCCTTCATCCCCAGGGCTTGGCAACTGGGCTACCTGCCGCGCTAGCGAGCTGTAGTTCTTTTCAGTAAGGCTAATGGCTTAGTCGAGCACCGGCCGCAGGAAGCTTCGCTCATAACTCAGAATGAACCGCTGCTCGGTCGCCAGGGCGAACGCGGCGATGCATTCTGGATCGGTTTCAGAATCTTTGCGGTACTGTTCGTACGCCGCAAGGCTTGGGAAACTGAACAGTGCGTAGGCGATATTGTTGGCGCCCTCGCAAGGCAGGAAATAACCATGGTGGGTGCCGCCCATGCGGTTGACCAGATGAATCCACAACCGTGAGTAGTGCTCGAAGGCAGGGATCTGGTAGGGGTCGATGACGTATCTGAGGTGGCAGGTAATCATTCGCTCATTCCTTTGCTGCGAGGTGGGGCGCACACCTTAGCAGGCAACCCGTAGCAGCGTCGATTAGCGCCCCATCAACGCGAGCACCAGGGTCTGACTGATCAGCTCATAGCCTTCGCGCAGCGCCCTCGGCGGCAGACCCTTGTGACAGGGTGTGCCGGGATTTTCCTCTGTATGGTCCGATTGGCCCCCATCTGTAGCTTATGCCAGCTGCCTGCCTGCTTTAGCATCGACGGCCCGGCCTAGGTGCAAGTTATGAACGAGACTCCCCGCACAATCGATTTTTCCGGCCTGATGGTGCGTCGGTTGCAAACGGGTGACCACGCGATGATCTGTGCCCAGCGCGAAAAAATGTTCGCTGAGGCCGGTGGTGAGCCTGCCCAGCTGCGCGTCATGACCGAGCACTTCGCGACCTGGTTACGCCCGCGTTTATTGGATGGGCGATACTTTGGCTTCGTCCTCAGCGATCAAGGCAAAACCGCTGCGGCGATTGGTTTGATGAGCCTGGACTGGCCGCCGCATCCGGCTCATCCAACCTGCGCCCAGCGTGGCTATGTGCTCAATGTGTTCGTCGAGCCGGACTACCGACGGCGCGGGCTGGCCTCGGCCTTGATGAACCTGGCCGAGGCCGAGTTCGCCCGGCGCGGCATCGGCTTTGCCATTCTCCATGCCACCGAACTTGGCCGGCCGGTGTATGAAAACCTGGGCTGGGTAGCGACCGCTGAGATGGCCAAAGTCATCCCGCTCGATTGAGTGACCAACACGCCCAATAGCCTTTCACTTTTATTGAGTTCCAAGACATGGATATCCACTTGCTCCTCGCTTATTCCCTGGTTGCCGCGATTGCCATCGCCAGCCCTGGGCCTGCCTCATTGATGGCGATCAACAACAGCATCCAGTACGGCGCACGCTCGGCGATCTGGTCGTCGCTGGGCAACGTCAGTGGCCTGTTCTGCTTGTCGGCAGCGGCGATGCTCGGCTTGGGGGCCTTGCTTGCCAGCTCGGAAATACTGTTCAACGCAGTGAAGATTCTGGGGGCGGCTTACCTGTTCTACCTGGGCGCAAAGCAGCTGTTAAAGAAGAATTCGATGCTTGCGAACGATGGCGCGGGCAGCAGCAAGGCCAACAGACCGACGCGGATGAAACTGTATAAGTCGGCGTTTCTCACGGCAGCGACCAACCCCAAGGCGACCATGTTCTTCACCGCGCTGTTCCCGCAGTTCATTGACCAGGGGGCTGCATTGCTGCCGCAGTTTTTGATCCTTACCTCGATCTTCATGGCGCTGTCGCTGATGTCGCTGGGGCTGTACGCAATGCTCGCCTCGCGGGCCAAGGGCGTGCTGACCCGGCCGGCGTTTTCGCGCTGGGTCAGTCGGGTGGTAGGGACCACCTTCATTGGCTTCGGCGCGGCGATTTTGATGATGCGCCGGCAGACGGCCTGAGCGCGGAGCTGGCCTTCAGCGCGGATACGCGCGCAGCTGCGCTACCGCCGAGGCAGCCTGCTGCTGGTCGGGCAGGGCCAAGGCCAAGCGGTACAACAACAGATGCGCGCGGCACAGGGCGTCTGGCTGGTCTGCGTGCTGGCGCGGCTTGACGAACAGCTCGCGCGCTGCGGGCATGCTGGCCTGGGCCTGGATAAACAGGGCATCGAGGTTGGCTTTGAGCAGCGACGCTGTGGCGTCGCTGGGGTTTTGCGCTGCGGCCTCGATGACGCCGCGCTGAGCCTCCTGGATTTGTTGCAAGACAGTCGCTGGTACCGCTTCGGCGTAGCTGAAGCCTGCCGGTAGCGTGCCAAGAATGTAGTTTTTGCACTGCTCGGGCGCATGCTCTTGCAGGGCCTGCATCAGCGCCACCTGGGCGTGCCAGAACGCCAGGGTTGGCGCGGCAGGTGCCATGTCCAGCGCCTGAGTGACCAGGATCGAGCTCTCGCGCCCGGTCAACCCACTGAACTGAGCGAAGCTGCTGGCCTCATCCAGTGCCTTGGCGGCCTCGGTCTTGATCGCCTGGTAGCGCTCGGGATCGGCTTGGGCAAGGGTTCTGAACACGAAGTTGCCTTGCAGGAAGCTATCGAGCTGGCCTGGTTGCTTTAGTCGCAGCAGTCGGCCATCGCTGAACCGCCCAGGATCGACCACCGCGGTGACGATCCGCTCGTGCAGCAGTTGCTCGCTTTGCGGATACCACATGGCGCTGGGAGGGGTATTGAGCATTTTGTCGCTGAACGCTGCCGATACGCCATGCTCATCGAAGGCCTGGCGATACATAGCGCGCATGAACTGAGGCGCAGTGTCACTGCCGTAGAGGTTTGGGCTGTGGAAGCCCAGGCGCCCCTGATGACCCAGCAGCCGCTGCTTGCCGGCCAGGAACAGCAGGGTACAGGCACTGGAACACTCAGCGTTGGTATAGGTGGTGAAGCCGTTTTCCTTGATACGCAGGGCAATCGCCCGGGCTTCGCCCAACAGCCCGCCGGGGCTGTCCAGCTGGACTGTGGTCAGCTGTGGATTGGCCCTGAGAAGCTGCTCGAATGTGCTCAGGCTGCCGGGTGACAGAGCGCCGGCAATTTCCACTTCGTGCTCGCTGAGCAGGCTGATGCGGTGGGCAGGTAACGAATCGGGGCTGCTGACCATTTGCGCCAGCGACTTGAGTGCCGGGTAGAACCCCAGCAGCAGTTCGCGCCCGCTCACCAACAGCACTGCCAGCACCAACATGCGCACCAGAGTAACCCAATAGACCTTGCCGCCTTGCGCCTTGTGGCGCTTAGCCGAGCGCCTGACCCCCACCGCCTGCCAGATGGCCACCGCCAGGGTGATACACAGCAGCGGGATCAGCACGGCAACCAACGCCTTTGGACTGAGTGGGTAGCGCACCAGCAGCCAATACAGCAGCAAGAAAATGGGCAGCGACAACACGCCCAGCAACATTTCGTTGACCCACAACGACGTCGCCAGCGACAGCTCGCCACGCCAATGGCGCACGATGTAATGGCGGCGAGGTTCAGGCAGCGGGTCGTCGACCGATCGTTCCATGATCCGGGGTTCCGTTACGAGAGGGGGGAGCGGCTATGGATAATAATCGATCAGCTGTGGGCGACGGTAGGAAACCGCATCGCGGCTGGCAATCGTGGGCTGTGAGTTCCACTATTGAAGCTGATCGAAGAGATGACGGAGGTGCGTCATGCAGCGATTCAGCGCAGGGTGCCTGTGCGGCGATGTGCGGATTGAAGCAACGGGGAGGCCCTACCGGGTTGGCCTGTGCCACTGTCTGGATTGTCGAAAGTTTCACGGGGCGTTGTTTCATGCCTCGGCGATCTTTGCTCAGGCGGCGGTGACGATCACGGGTGAGACGCGCGATTACGCGGGGCGGCATTTTTGTCCGCGTTGTGGTTCGTCGGTGTTCAATCGCAGTGCTGATGAAGTCGAGGTCAATCTGGGGGCGATGGATGCGCCTGATCAACTGCAGCCTACCTATGAAAGCTGGACGGTGCGCCGCGAGGGCTGGTTGCCGGCGTTTGCCCTGGCCAAGCATTACCCGCAGGACCGTGAAGGGGTAGGGCGTGGCGAGGATTGATGGCGTGTCAGTGCCGGCCTCATCGCGGGGCAAGCCCGCTTCCACGCAGGCCGCTCAGGTCCTCGTGGGAGATGGGCGTGGGAGCGGGCTTGCCCCGCGATGAGGCCGGCACAGTCAACCCATTGGCTTGGGCTTTACAACCAGTAAGTCACCGCCCACCAGCCCAGGCCACCCATCACTACGGTATACGGCAAGGCCATCCACACCATCCGCCCGTACGACAGCCGAATCAGCGGGGCAATCGCCGAGGTCAGCAGGAACAGAAACGCTGCCTGGCCATTGGGCGTGGCCACGCTGGGCAGGTTGGTGCCGGTATTGATCGCCACCGCCAAGGTCTCGAAATGCTCGCGGCTCATCGCACCGTTGACAAATGCTTGCTTGACCTCGGTGATGTAGATGGTCGCCACGAACACGTTGTCGCTGATCGCCGACAGCAGGCCGTTGGCCAAGTACAACATGCCTGGCTGCTGCTCGGCCGGTAGGGCCAGCACCGAGGCGATCAGCGGGCTGAACAACTGCTGCTGATGGATCACTGCGACCACCGCGAAAAACACCACCAGCAACGCCGTGAACGGCATGGCGTCCTGGAACGCGCGGCCCAGGCGGTGCTCGTCGGTAATGCCGGTGAACGCGGTGATCAGCACGATCACCATCAGGCCAATCAAGCCGACTTCGGCGATGTGCAGGCCCAGGCAGACAATCAGGATCAGCGCGGCAACCCCCTGCACCAGCAGTGCCAGGCGTTGCGCTGGGGTGCGCGCGGCATCGTCCTCGGCGGCGTGGGCGGCCAGCACCTGGCGTACGCGCTCGGGCATCAGGGTGCCGTAACCAAACAGGCGCAGCTTCTCCAGGGCTACGCAGGTCACCAGGCCGGCGGCGAGTACTGGCAAGGAAACCGGCGCCACCTTGAGGAAGAAATCGGCGAAGTGCCAACCCAGCTCATGGCCGATCAGCAGGTTCTGCGGCTCGCCGACCAAGGTGCAGACCCCGCCCAGCGCCGTGCCGACCGCGCCATGCATCAACAGGCTGCGCAGAAAGGCGCGGAACTGGTCGAGGTCTTCACGGTGCAACTGGGCGACCTGCTGGTCGCTGGCCAGCTCGGACTCTTCCCGGGGGTTGGCCCCAGACGCCACCCGGTGATAAACCGCATAGAAACCCACCGCCGCGCTGATGATCACCGCTGTCACGGTCAGGGCATCGAGAAACGCCGAAAGAAACGCCGACAACACGCAGAACAACAGCGCCAGCAGCGCCTTGGAGCGCACCCCCAGCAGGATTCGCGAGAACAGGAACAGCAACAGCTCCTTCATGAAGTGAATGCCCGCGACCATGAACATCAGCAGCAGGATCACCGGGAAGTTGTGCAGCAGCTCTTCGTACAGCGCCTGGGGCGTGGTCAGCTTGATCAGCAAGGCTTCGATCAACAGCAGACCGCCAGGCATCAGTGGATAGCACTTGAGGGCCATGCCCAACGTGAAGATGAACTCGATCACCAGCAGCCAGCCTGCGGCCACTGGGCCAGCGCTCAGCAGTACCAGTGGGTTGAGGATCAGGAACAGGCAGATGACCGCCTTGTACCAAAGCGGCGACTGGCCCAGGAACGAGTGGGCGACAGTGCCGGCCAGAGAGCGCGACATGAATTTGTATCCTTATGATTCTGCAGTGGCGCAAAGTGCCCCAAGCGGGCGCATCGCGCAAGCTGTGCAGTCCCGCTTTTGGCACAAGTGCGGCCTGTGGGGTGCGCTATAGTCCGGCGCTGAACCCTTTTCCCACAGGAGTGCCGCCCGTGACCGACTACACCGCGTTCAAGGTCGAACTGACCGACAACATCGCCCACGTTCAGATCAATCGCCCGGAAAAGATCAACGCAATGAATGCGGCGTTCTGGGAAGAGATCATCGCGATCTTCAAGTGGATCGACGACACCGATGCGGTGCGGGCCGTGGTCATTAGCGGCGCAGGCAAGCATTTCTCCTCGGGCATCGACCTGATGATGCTGGCGTCGCTGGCCAACCAGCTGGGCAAGGACGTCGGTCGCAATGCCCGCCTGCTGCGCCAGACCATCCTGCGCATGCAGGCTTCGTTCACCGCCGTCGACAATTGCCGCAAGCCGGTCTTGGCGGCGATCCAGGGCTATTGCCTGGGCGGTGCGATCGACCTGGTCTCGGCCTGTGACATGCGCTACTGCAGCAGCGATGCGCAGTTCTCGATCAAGGAGATCGACATGGGCATGGCCGCCGATGTCGGCACCTTGCAACGCTTGCCGCGGATCATCGGAGATGGCGTGATGCGCGAAATGGCCTATACCGGTCGTCACGTCGAGGCCGAAGAGGCGCGGCAGATCGGCCTGGTCAACCGGGTCTACCTTGATCAGGCGGCGCTGCTTGACGGAGTCTTTGCCATTGCCCGGGAAATTGCGGGAAAATCCCCCATTGCCGTGGCCGGCACCAAAGAGATGATCGGCTACATGCGCGACCATCGCATCGACGATGGCCTGGAGTACATCGCCACCTGGAACGCCGCCATGCTGCAGTCCGAAGACTTGCGGGTAGCCGTGGCGGCGCACATGAGCAAACAGAAACCGACGTTCGCCGACTGATTGGCGGGGGACGCGCTTGAAGGAAGCCGAACATGTCAGCACGCTGGACTACCGCAGTACTCGACCCGCAGATCTCTGGGGGCTGGGCCGTTGCCCGCGGCCCGGACGGGTTCCTGGTGGATGACAACGGCGCGCTGTTCCCTCGCCAGTGGCTCAAGCGCCAAGCGCTGGACGTGCTCAGCGAGCACGGCATCGGCCACTTCGACGGCGAGCCGGTGTTCTTGCTCGAACTGCGCAGCGCTGGCGAAGTGGCCGGTTGTGGCTGGCGTGGCCTGCGCCAGTTCATGCTCGAAGGCGATTTCGATACCTACAAGCTACTGGGCTATGCCGCGCAGATCGGCACCTGGGCGCGTGAGCACCGGTTCTGCGGCAGCTGCGGCCAGGCGATGACGCAGATCCACTGGGAGCGGGCGATGTACTGCCAGCATTGCGATCTGCGCAGCTACCCACGGATCTCGCCGAGCATGATCGTTCTGGTGACGCGCGGTGACGAGATTCTGCTGGCGCGCTCGCCGCGCTTTGTCACTGGGGTCTACAGCACCCTGGCTGGTTTCGCCGAACCCGGTGAGTCGGCAGAGGACTGCCTGGTGCGCGAAGTGCGTGAGGAAGTGGCGGTGCAGGTGAAGAACATCCAGTACGTGGGCAGCCAGTGTTGGCCATTCCCGCATTCGATGATGCTGGGCTTTCATGCCGAGTACGCCGGTGGCGAGATCGTCATGCAGCCGGATGAGATCGAGGATGCGCAGTGGTTCAACGTCCATGCGTTACCGCCACTGCCGGCCGGGCGTTCCATCGCCCGGCACCTGATCGACCTGTATGTCGCGCGCCGCTTAGGCTTGCCCGAACCAGTGCTGCCAGGCTAGGCGCACGGTCAACGCCAGCACCACGGTGATGAACACCGGGCGGATGAACTTGCTGCCGCCGCTGATCGCCGTGCGTGCACCGAAGAAGGCGCCGACCATCACTGACAGGCCCATGGCCAAGCCGACGATGTAGTCCACTTGCCCAGACACGATGAACACCGTCAGCGCCGCGATGTTGCTGACGAAGTTCATGCTGCGCGCCACGCCGCTGGCGCGGACCAGATCGATCGGGTACAGCAGCAGCGTACTGACCGTCCAGAACGCCCCGGTGCCAGGGCCTGCCACGCCATCGTAGAAGCCCAGGGTGAAGCCCTGCGGCACCTGCCAGGTTTTCTTGATCGGTGCATCGGCATCCAGCGGTGCTTTCGGCGTGCCGCCAAACAATAGGTAGATACCGCAGGCGAAGACGATCACCGGGAGCATTTTGTTCAGCCATTCGGCAGGCAGGTAGTGGGCGATGATCGCCCCCAGCAGTGCCCCGACCAGGGTGGCGAACAGGGCAGGGCGCCACTGCGCCGGGTGGAACAGTTTGCGCCGGTAGTAGGTGAAGCCGGCGGTGGCCGAGCCGAAGGTTGAGCTGAGCTTGTTGGTGCCCAGCACCAGGTGCGGCGGCATGCCTGCGGTGAGCAATGCTGGTGTGGTCAGCAGGCCACCACCGCCGGCAATGGCATCGATGAAGCCGGCGACGAAGGCGACTGCGGCGAGGATCAACAGGGTGAGCGGTTCTACGGAGAGTTCGAAAGGCATGAGGGTTCGGGCTTATGCGGCAGGGCGCGGCAAAAGGCCGCGCTAAAGCCTGCCATGGTAGCCCTCGGGGTGAAGGGTTGCCAGTGTTGACCTCATCGCGGGGCAAGCCCGCTCCCACGCGGGCCCTGCGATAAACCCAGCTATCTTCACAGGAACCGGTGGGACTGCCAGCAATCTTCACAGGAACCAGCGGTACTCCCTGGCACTGACCTCCTGCATGAATGCCAGGTGATCCTGACGCTTGTTCTCGCAGTAGACCATCACGAACTCCTCGCCCAGGCCTTCCAGCACGGGTGGGTAATCGCGCATCGCGGCTACGGCGCTCAGCAGATCCTTGGGAAAATCAATGCCGCTGCCACGATCTTCATTGAGCGGCGCGATCGGTTCCTGCGCCGCGTCCAGGCCATGCTCCATGCCCGCTAGAATGGCCGCCAGTACCAGGTACGGATTGGCGTCGGCCCCGGCCAAGCGGTGCTCGATGCGCAGGTTGCGCGGATCCGACTCGGGAATACGGATGCACGCGTCGCGGTCTTCGAACCCCCAGCTGGCGCGGCTGGCGGCATTGACCATGGCGCCATAGCGCCTGAATGCATTGTGGTTGGCGGCAAAGATCGGCATGCAATGCGGCAGCAGCGCCAGGCAGCCGGCCACCGCGTGGCGTAACGGCCGTTGCTCGTCAGCGGCCAACAGGTTGTTGCCGGCCTGGTCATACAGGCTGACATGCACATGCATGCCGCTGCCCGGCGCTTGCAAGTAGGGCTTGCTCATGAAACTGGCGCGCAGGCCGTGCTTGAGGGCCACGCCGCGGGTGCTGCGGCAGAACAGCGCCGCCCAGTCGGCGGCGCGCAGGCCGTCGTCGCAGTGGCCGAAGTTGATCTCGAACTGGCCGGGGCCCAGCTCGGCGGTGATCACGTTGGCGTCCACGCCTTGCGCGTTGGCGGTCTCGACCATCTCGCGCAGCACGTCGCTGAAGCGCGACAGCCGTTCGATGTGCATGTTGGGCTGGTCATCCAGGTCGCCGCTGAGCGGGTCGCGGGGGAACTGCGGCACACCGTCCTGGAGCGTGCGTTCGAACAGGTAGAACTCCAGCTCGAACGCCACCACCGGGCGAATGCCGCGACGCTGCAGACGTTGCAGCACGCGGGCGAGCACTTCCCGTGGCTCGAACTCGATGGGGGCGGCGGTGCCGTCGGAGCTGATCAGCATCTGCCCCAGCGGTTCACGCTCCCAGCTAACCGGCTTGAGGGTGCCGGCGATCAGCCGGCGTGGCGCGTCCGGGTCGCCGTCGTTGAAGCAGTAGTCGCCAATGTCGAACAATCCGCCTTGCACGCCGAGCAGTACGCAGTTTTGCGGCAACTTCAGCGCGCTGCCCGCCGCGACTTTTTCCAGCATGTCGATGGGGTAGCGCTTGCCGTAGAAATGCCCGGGGATGTCCAGGCTGATCAAGTCGACATAGCGTACGGCGGGGTGTTGGCTGCGAAACGCGCGTACTTCACTGAGCAAATCGGCAAAACCTTGGGTGCTGGTCATGGTGTGCTCTCAACGGAAGACCCAGAGGACGCGGGTCGCCTGGGTGGACAGGTTGGCATAGCGAAAATGACGGTTGGGCGGCAGCTGGAAGCTGTCGTTGGGGTAGAGGGTGACGGGCTCATCCTGGCCATCGAGCCAGAGGGTCAGCTCACCTTGCAGAACAAAGCCGCCTTGCTCGGAGCTGTCGTTCAGGTGCCCCTCGCCACTGCTGGCGCCCGGTGCCAAGTGGCTATCGAGCATCGAGAAGCCGCCGTTGAGCTTGGGCGACACCAGCACATCGGTAACGCCACCGGCGTAGTAGAGTGTGCGCCGCTCATCCGGGCGGGTGACCCAGTCCAGCGCGCGCGGTTTGCTGACGTTGTAGAAATAGGTGGTGGGCACCTTCAATGCTTCGCTGATGGCGGTCAGGTCAGCCACGGTCGGGCGCGACAGGCCGCGTTCGACCTGGGACAAGAAGCCTACCGAGCGATTGATCTGATTGGCCAGTTCATCCAGGGTCAGCCCACGGTGCTTGCGCAGGTCGCGGACCAGGATCGCCAAGCCTTCGATTTCATCTTGCATGTTCATTGCCATGGCTCCGATCAGAAGTTGTCGCGTAGCCGATACCAGGCCTTGGCCGCCGCCTCCAGTGGCGCGGCCAGCAAATCGCCGCCGGGGAAGCGGCCGTTGTCGATGCCCTGGTACAGGCTTAGCAACTGCTCATCGCCGAGGATCGCATCGCTGACCGCCCGCGCCCCGGCCAGGGTCGGCAGCACGCCATGGCCGGAAAACCCCTGTAGCCAGTAGCGCTGGCCCTGGCGGCCAATGTCCGGGGTGCGTTGGATGCTGCAGTCGATATGCCCGCCCCAGGTATGCTCCAGCGCGACCCCGGTCAGTTGAGGGAAGACCCGCTCCAGGTAGGGCCGAGTGGCGCTGGCGATGTCCTTGGGAATACCACCCAGATAGGTGCAGCCGCCGCCGAACAGCAGGCGATGGTCTGGGGTCAGGCGGAAGTAGTCGGGGACGAACTGGTTGTCGATCACGCAGCTGTTGCGCGGCAGCAGCGATAGGGCGAAGGCCGGTTCCAGTGGCGCCGTGGTCACCTGGTAGGAGCCCACCGGCAGCAGCCGGCGTGCCAATGGCCGATCGAGGCGGTCGATGTAGGCGTTACAGGCCAGCACCAGCACCTGGCTGCGGACCTCGCCGTGATCGCTGCGGGCGACGAAACCGCTGGCGGTTTGCTGGTAGTCGTGGACTTGGCTCTGTTCGAAAATCTGCCCGCCAGCGGCTTCGATGGCACTGGCCAGGCCTTGCGCCAGCTTCAGCGGGTTGAGGTGGGCGCCTTTGGGGTCATACAGCGCGGCCTGGTAGCGGGGGCTGTCGATCCATTGGGGTAGTTCATCGTGGCCGATCAGGCGCAGGGCGTCGTAGCCCCATTTTTCCTCGGCTTCGCGTTTTGCCTGGGCAAGCTGGTTGACCCGGCGGGGGAGCACGGCAGTCCACAGGCTGCCGGTCCGGTAGTCGACATCGAAGCCATGGCGCTGCGGCAGTTCACGCAGCTCCTGGGCAGCCCAGCACATGCTGTCCCATAAACGGCGGGTACGCTCAAGGCCCAGGGCTTTTTCCAGCGGCGGCATATCGCACGACCAGCCCAGCAGCGCCTGGCCGCCATTGCGCCCGGACGCTGCCCAGGCGACCCGGCTGGCTTCCAGCAGAGTTACCCGCTTACCGGCCAGGACCAGGCGCAGGGCCGTGTGCAGGCCGCTGAAGCCGGCGCCGATGATCAGTACCTCGGTATCAATCGGGCCTTGCAGGGTAGGGCGTAACGGGATCGGTGCGGGGTAGGTTTGGGCGTAGTAGCTGGCGACGTGCTGTGCGGATTGCTTGAACATGCCGAGCCTCATGAAATTTATTGTTGTTAATTTCATGAAAATTTAGCAGAGGATTTTCATTGTGCCAGTGAGGTTTGTAGGCATGCGCCGGCCTCTTCGCGCCGAACCGCCGCGAAGAGGTCAGCACAGACACCCACCCAACAGGTAAGCTTCGCCTCGAACGCCCAGTTTCATCCCTCGAACAAGAGCGATTACCGCCATGCGCCGCCTACCCTCGCTGACTGCCCTGCGCACCTTCGAATGCGCCGCCCGCCACGGCCATTTCGGCCGTGCCGCCACCGAACTGTGCGTCACCGACAGCGCCGTCAGCCACCAGATCCGTCAACTGGAAGAGCAGTTGGGCGTGGCGCTGTTCGAGCGCGTCGGTCGCCAGGTGCGCCCCAGTGCGGAAGCCGAGCGCCTGCTGCATCACCTGCAACAGGCCTTCGAATTGATCGGCAAGGCCTGCGATGAGCTGCGTGACCCAGCCTCCCAGGCGGTGCTGCGGGTGGCGGTCACTGCGGAGCTGGCGCAGAAGTGGTTGGTCGCCCGCTTGGCCGACTTCAGCAGCCGCTACCCGCACATCACCCTGCACCTGCACGACCAGCCAATCGATGCTGGCGCCCCGGCGCTGGATGTCGATATCGCCATCACCTACGGCACCAGCGCGTTGGATGCCAGTACTCACTTCGTCCGGCCGCTGCCGTTGTTGCAGTTCTTTCCAGTGTGCAGCCCTGGGCTGTTCAACCAAGGCGGACTCAAGCGCCCACGCGACCTGGTACGCCACTGCCTGCTGCACGACGACCAGGACGGCAAGACCTGGACCACCTGGCTGGCCACTCACGCCGATGACGCGCTCCCCACCCGCCAACTGTATTTTCCCCACGCGGCGTTGGCCCTTGAGGCGGCGGTGCTGGGCCAGGGCGTGGCGATGGGCGACAACCTGACCTGCCAGGCCGATCTGCAAAGTGGCCGCCTGGTGCGCCCGTTCAGTGCCAGCGTCACTGCCCAAGGGCAATACGCCCTGGTGTGCGAACGCCTGCGCCTGGAGCGCGCAGCAGTGGCGGATTTCGTCGATTGGTTCATCGAACAGATCGCCGAACCCTGAATTGAATTCACCTATCGCTGAGTTTTCATCGTTGGAAGCGTGGCGTTGGGCGGCGTAGCGTCTGCTCATCCCATCCAGTGACGACGAGGTTGACCCATGGCACGTTCGCTTACCACCACTCCCAAAGCTGATGGTTTCCGCCTGCCCGGAGAGTTCGAGCCAAAGGCTGGCTGCTGGCTCGGCTGGCCGGAGCGCACAGATGTCTGGCGCAACGGGGCAAAGCCTGCGCAAAACGCCTGGGTGCAGATCGTCAGTGCGATCGCCAGCAGTGAGCCGGTGACGGTCTGCGCCTCCGCTGCCCAGTACGCCAATGCCCGGCGGGTACTGCCCGAGCAGGTGCGGGTGGTGGAAATGACCTGCAATGACACTTGGTTCCGTGACAGCGGGCCGTGTTTTGTGGTCAACGACAGCAGCGGCGAGGTGCGCGGCGTCGACTTTGAGTTCAACGCTTATGGTGGGCTCGATGGCGGTCTGTACTACCCGTGGGACAAAGACGACCAGATCGCCCGCAAAGTCCTCGAGATCGAGAACCTGGACCGCTATCGTGCCCCATTGATCGCCGAGCTTGGCGGGATCCAGAGCGACGGCCAAGGCAGCCTGCTGACCACCGAACAATGCCTGCTCAACCGCAACCGCAATGCCCATCTGGGCAAGGACGAAGTGACCCGCAGGCTGCAGGACTACCTGGGCGCCGAGCAGGTGATCTGGCTGCCACGGGGCTGCAAGTTCGACGAAACCGACGGCCATGTCGATGATCTGGCCTGTTTCGTGCGCCCTGGTGAAGTGGTGCTGCAATGGACCGACAACCGCGACGACCCGCAATGGGAAATCTACCAGGAGGCCTACGATATCCTGCGTAGCACCCGCGACAGCCGTGGCCGCGAGCTTAAAGTTCACAAGTTGCCCCAGCCGGATGTGCTGCAATGGACTGCCGAAGAAGCCGCCGGCCTGGATCAGGTCGAAGGCACCCACCTGCGCGAGGCGGGCACGCGCATCTGCGCCTCGTATATCAACTATTACGCGGGTAATTCGGCGATTGTCGTGCCGCTGTTTGGCGACCGTAATGACAGCGTGGCGCAGGCGACGTTGGCTGAATTGTTCCCTGGGCACCGCATCATCGGCATCGAAAATTCCCGCGAGATCCTGCTGGGTGGCGGCAACGTGGCTTGCATCACCATGCCGCAATACGCTGGGGGACGCCGCTGATGAAACTGCGCAACCTCGCCCTTGCGGTGGCGTTGGGCTGCGCAGGGGCGGCGGCGCAGGCCGCCGACGCACAACAGCCGACCGTCAACCTGTACATCTGGGGCGAATACCTCGCCCCGGACACCCTGGCCAACTTTGAGAAGCTCACGGGCATCCGGGTGGTTGCCGACCATTTCGATTCTCTGGAAACCGCCGAGACCAAGCTACTCACCGGCGGCAGTGGCTACGATCTGGTGCTCAGCGCCGGGCAGCACTTGAGCCGAGCCATTGCCAGCGGCGCCTTGCAGCCGCTGGACAAGGCCAAGCTGCCGCACCTGCAGGGTATCGGTGAAGAGTTCCGTCAGCACATGGCAGTGTTCGACCCCGGCAACCACTACGCCGGGACTTACGCCTGGGGCACTACCGGGGTGGGCTTTCAGCAGCAGGCGGTGCAGGCGCGGCTGGCCGATGCGCCGCGCGATAGCTGGGCGATGTTGTTCGATCCGCAGGTGGTGGCGAAATTCGCCGATTGCGGGGTCAGCCTGCTGAATGATCCCAATGAGGTGTTTGCCGCGGTAATGCGCTACCTGGGGTTGGACATCAATCAGCAGCGCCTGGAAGACCTCAAGCTGGCTGAGGCGCAGCTGCGCAAGATACGGCCCTACATCCGCTACTTCGACAATGATCGCAACATCAATGACCTGGCCAATGGCGAAACCTGTGTGGCGATGTCGTGGAACGGCAATGTGGCCATTGCCCAAGGCCAGGCGCAGCAGGCGGGCAAGCCGTTCAGCCTGGATTACCGGATTCCGCAGGAGGGCACGTTGATCTGGCTCGATGCCCTGGTGGTGCCCAGGGATGCACCGCATCCACAGGCCGCCTGGGCGCTGATGGACTACTTGATGCGCCCTGAGGTGATCGCGCCGATTACCGACACCATCCACTATGCCAATGCGATAACCGCCGCTGATGGCCTGGTGGATGCGCAGATTCGCAATGCGCCCGGAACGTACCCGCCAGCAGAGGTGCGGGCGCGGTTGTATAGCAAGAATGACAATGGCAAGCAGTTCAATCGCGAGCTGACAAGAGCCTTCAGCCGGCTGAAAAGTGGAACCTGAAACCTTGCAGTCAATACAGGCCCTAGCGCTGGGCAAGCCCCCCTATACACATGCAATTGGCGTGGGAGCGGGCTTGCCCCGCGATAGGGTCGATAAAGCCTAGGCAGTTGTTGTCTTACCCCGACTTTGCCTTGGCTTGCCACTCGCAGCCTTGGTCGCTCCAGCGGCCTTGGCCTTGCCGCCACTGCGGCGCTTTTTCTTCCAGGGCGCACCTTTGCCACCTGCCGGTACCAGCGGCCCACTAATGGTCATGCGCATGCCCCGGCAGCGCTCGACCAGTTTGCCCATCCATGCCGACTGCCGGGCGACGAACTCTTCCAGGCTCATCTCGCCACTTTGCACCATGTCCAGCGCCTGCTCCCAGATCGCCGTGGTGCCAGGGTCGGCAATCGCCCGGGGTACGGCATCGATCAGGCTGAACGCCGCCGGGGTAGCCGCCAGCGCCTTGCCATTTTTCACCAGGTAACCACGATCGAGCAGGCCTTGAATGATGCTGGCGCGAGTCGCTTCGGTGCCGATGCCGGTGGTGTCCTTGAGCTTTTGCTTGAGCTTGGGATCGTCGACCAGCTTGGCGACGTTCTTCATGGCCTTGATCAGATCGCCTTCGGTGAAGGGCTTGGGCGGCTGGGTCCACAGGTCCTTGAGTTGCAGGCCATGCACGGCGCAGTCCTGGCCTTCGCGTAGCGCGGGCAGTACCTGCGCAGGTGGCGCTTCACGGCCTTTGGCTGGGGTCAGCGCTTCGGGCAGGGCGCGGCGCCAACCCGCCTCGACGATCTGCTTGCCCACCGCGCGCAAGGCGTGGCCGGCGCAATCGAATTCGGCCTGGGTGCGGTCATACTCGTGATTGGCCAGGAACTGCGCCAGATAGCGTGCCCGCACCAGGGTGTAGACCGCCTTGTGCTTGGGCGGCAGTCGCGTGGGATCGCTGGCTGCGGCGGTGGGAATGATGCCGTGATGCGCGCTGACCTTTGCGTCGTTCCAGGCCCGCGAGCGGCGCTGCGGTTGCAGATGCGCGTGCAGTGGCGCAAGGCTGGCGTCGGCGCGTTGCAGGGCGGCGAGAATCGCCGGGGCCTCGGCGTGTTGGCTTAGCGGCAGGTAGCCGCAGTCGCTGCGTGGGTAGGTGATCAGTTTGTGGGTTTCGTACAGGGCCTGGGCGATGTCGAGGGTTTCCTGGGCGCCCAGGCCGAGCTTTTTCGAGCACACCTCCTGCAGGGTGCCCAGGTCGAACGGCAGCGGTGCTACCTCGCGCACGCGCTCGGTGGTCACCTTGCTCACCCTGGCATTGGCGGCAGCGTTGATCTGGGCGGCGGCTTGCTGGGCCAAGCCCTGGTTGAGGCAGCGACCCTGATCGTCACAGGCATCTTCAGGTGCGCGCCATTGGGCGTTGAATACGCTGGCGGCGTGTTCCAGCTGCACGTCGATGGCCCAGAACGGCACGGGTACGAAGTCAGCGATGCTGCGATCACGGTCGACCACCAGGCGCAGCGTCGGCGTTTGTACCCGGCCCACTGGCAACACCCCTTGGTAGCCAGACTGCTGGCCGAGCAGGGTGAACAGCCGGCTCATGTTCATGCCGATCAACCAGTCGGCACGCGAACGGCCCAGCGCTGAATGGTACAGGCTGAAGGTTTCATTGCCGGGTAGCAGGCGTGCCAGGGCCTTGCGAATAGAAGCGTCATCCAGCGCCGACAGCCACAGTCGCTGGATCGGTCCGCGGTAGCGGCAGTGCTCGACCAGCTCGCGGGCGATCATCTCGCCTTCACGGTCGGCGTCGGTGGCGATCACCAGCTCACGGGCTTGGCCGAGCAGGCGTTTGACGGCCTTGTATTGGCTGGCAGTCTTGGGCTTGACCAGCATCTTCCACTTATCCGGGATGATCGGCAGGTCAGCGAGGTTCCAGCGCTTGTAGCGGTCGTCGTAATTGTCGGGTGGGGCGGTTTCAAGCAGGTGGCCGATGCACCAGGTGACGCACAGGTCAGGGCCTTGCCAGCAGCCATCGCCGCGGCGGGTGGCGCCGAGGACTTGGGCGATGTCTTTGGCCTGAGAAGGCTTTTCGCAGAGAAAGAGGCGCATGGCCGGCAACGCTTCGTGGGCAAACGATGGGCGTTAGGATGCGCAAAGAGAAGGGGGGAAGCAAGCTATATCTGTATGGATGTACAGCTTTTTGTGTCGCGCAGCTAATTGGCTGTCGACCCTGATCGCGGGGCAAGCCCGCTCCCATCCAGGAGCAGGATTGCCTCACGAGGATCAGATCAGGCGATCTCGTGGGAGTCGCGGACCATATCTACGTGCGGGATACCGGCCTCGAGGAATTCCTCGCTGACCACGCGAAAGCCCAGCCGCTCGTAGAATGGCGTGGCATGCACCTGGGCACTCAAGGTCTGCTGCTTGAGGTCGCGGTGCTGCGCTTCGGCGATCACTGCCTGGACCAGCGCGTCGCCTACCTTCAGGCCACGCCAGTCCTTGAGCACCGAGATGCGGCCGATGGTGCCATCGGCGAGCAAACGGGCGGTGCCGATCGGGTAGTCGCCTTCCAGGGCCAGGAAGTGCACGGCTTCCTGGTCTTCGGCATCGAACTCCAGCTCAGGTGGAATGTGCTGTTCGGCGACAAACACCGCTTCGCGGATGCGGCGGATATCGGCGTTGTCTTTATGCCAGTCGGCGAGGCGAACGCTGATTTTATTCATTGGCGAATCCCACACTCCCTTGTTTGACCAGCTGGCAGACCAACGTGCGGCCTTCTTCGTCTTTGAGCCACTCTACAAGGTTTTCGATGTGCAGTGCGTCGGCCGCGCAGATCAGCTTCAGCAGTTCGCGCAGATGGCCCGAGACCAGACGGCTCTGGCCGCTGGCGAACAGCAGCAGGTTGTCGTCGACTTCCGACCAGGCCAAGCGCGCGCTTGGGTTGCGCACCAGGATCGCGCCTTGCTCCAGGCTGTCGATCAGCTCTTCTTCGCTGAGCTCCTCGCCAGCAACCTGCTCGGGGTAACGCGGCTCGGTCATGAACTGGCCGAACCAGGTCAGCAGCAGGCGCTCGTCGCCCATGTGCTCGGCGAGCAGGGCCTTGAGGCGGTCGAGGGCGTCGTGCTGGATCTGGTGCGGGTCGCTGACCGGCTGGGCGTCGGCGTCGCTGTAGCGCTCTTCGTCCGGCAGGAACTGGCTGAGGAAGTCGGTGAAGTGGGTCAGCACTTCAGCGGCGCTCGGCGCACGGAAGCCGACCGAGTAGGTCAGGCAGTCGTCTTCGGCGACGCCGTAGTGGGCCAGGCGTGGTGGCAGGTAAAGCATGTCGCCCGGCTCCAGGCTCCACTCGTCGGTCTGCTCGAAGTCGGCCAGAATGCGCAGGTCGGCGTGCTCGATCAGCGGGCTGTCGCTGTCGCACATCTGGCCGATCTTCCAGTTGCGGTTGCCGTGGCCTTGCAGCAGGAACACATCGTAGTTATCGAAGTGCGGGCCGACGCTGCCACCAGGGGCGGCGTAGCTGATCATCACATCGTCGATACGCCAGCTTGGCAGGAAGCGGAAGTTTTCCAGCAGCTCGGCCACTTCCGGGACGAACTGGTCCACAGCCTGTACCAGCAGGGTCCAGTCACGCTCTGGCAGCTCGGAGAAGGCGTCTTCGGCGAACGGGCCGCGGCGCAGCTCCCACGGACGCTCGCCGTGCTCAAGTACCAGGCGCGACTCGACTTCCTCTTCCAGGGCCAGGCCGGCCAGCTCGTCGGGGTCGATCGGGCTTTCGAAATCAGGGAAGGCCTGGCGCACCAGCAGGGGCTTCTTCTGCCAGTAGTCGCGCAGGAATTCACGAGCAGTCAAACCGCCAAGCAGCTGCAGTGGAGTATCAGGATTCATGTTCAACCTATTGAAAAAACGTAATTTTCGTCCGGGAATAAAAACGCCCGGCCAGGCCGGGCGTTGCACGCGGGCACAGACTTAGATGCGTTTGGCCTGGGCCACGGCGTTACCGATGTAGGTCGCCGGGGTCAGCAGCTTGAGCTCAGCCTTGGCTTCGGCTGGCATATCCAGGCCGTCGATGAAGGTCAGCAGCGCTTCAGGGGTGATGCCCTTGCCACGGGTCAGCTCCTTGAGCTTCTCGTAGGGGTTTTCGATGTTGAAGCGGCGCATGACGGTCTGGATCGGCTCGGCCAGGACTTCCCAGCAGGCGTCCAGGTCGGCGGCGATGCGCTGGGTGTTGATTTCCAGCTTGCCGATGCCTTTGAGACTGGCTTCGTAGGCGATCACGCTGTGGGCAAAGCCGACGCCCAGGTTACGCAGCACGGTGGAGTCGGTCAGGTCGCGCTGCCAGCGCGAGATCGGCAGCTTGCTGGCCAGGTGCTGGAACAGTGCGTTGGCGATACCCAGGTTGCCTTCGGAGTTTTCGAAGTCGATCGGGTTGACCTTGTGCGGCATGGTCGAGGAGCCGATTTCGCCAGCGACGGTCTTCTGCTTGAAGTAACCCAGGGAGATGTAGCCCCAGACGTCACGGTCGAAGTCGATCAGGATGGTGTTGAAACGCGCGATCGCATCGAACAGCTCGGCGATGTAGTCGTGCGGCTCGATCTGGGTGGTGTACGGGTTGAACTGCAGGCCCAGTTCGTCTTCGATGAAGGCGCGGGCATTTTCTTCCCAGTCGATCTGCGAGTAGGCCGACAGGTGGGCGTTGTAGTTGCCCACGGCGCCGTTGATCTTGCCCAGCAGCGGCACGGCGGCAACCTGGGCGATCTGACGCTCCAGGCGGTAGACGACGTTGGCCAGCTCTTTGCCCAGGGTGGTCGGCGAAGCCGGCTGACCGTGGGTGCGCGACAGCATTGGCACGTCGGCGTACTGGTGGGCGAGGGCGCGGATCGACTCGGCGATCTGGCGCATCAGCGGCAGCAGTACGTCGTCACGGCCTGCGCGCAGCATCAGGGCGTGGGACAGGTTGTTGATGTCCTCGCTGGTGCAGGCGAAGTGGATGAACTCGCTGACCTTGGCCAGTTCAGGCAGTTGCGCAGCCTGCTCCTTGAGCAGGTACTCGATCGCCTTGACGTCGTGGTTGGTGGTGCGCTCGATTTCCTTGACGCGCTCGGCGTGTTCCAGCTTGAAGTCGCTGGCCAGGGTATCGAGCACGGCGTTGGCCTCGGCGGAGAACGCCGGCACTTCACCGATCTGCGGGTGAGCGGCCAGACGCTGCAGCCAGCGCACCTCGACCAGGGCGCGGAAACGGATCAGGCCGTATTCGCTGAAAATGGGGCGCAAGGCCTGGGTTTTGCCGGCGTAGCGGCCGTCTACAGGGGAAACCGCAGTGAGCGAGGAAAGCTGCATGGGGTGTTCTCGGACAGTCAGGCTTTTGGAAGGGCGCATATCATACATGAAAAATGCGTCCGGGTCGGGTGGCTGACCAAAGGTCGGGCCATTTCGAAGCGTGTGGTACCTGGCGTGGGAGCGGCCTGGCCCCGCGCTGGCGGTGGTGCATTCGGCATCGCTATCGCGGGGCAAGCCCGCTCCCACGGTTCACTTCAGTCGTTGGGACGCATCATCGCGTACAGCTCGTTGAGCAGCTTGCGCCGGCTGAACACCAGCTGCCAGCGGTGCCCGCCCAGCTGGCGCCACAGGCGTGCGGCGCGGATACCGGCGAGCAGCAACGCGCGGATCTTCGAGGCGTTGCTGGCCTGCTGCAAGAAGCGCATGTCGCCATGTACCTGGATACGCTGGCGCAAGGTGCTCAGGGTGTCCTGGTACAAGGCTCCACTGGAAGCGATGACGTTTTCATGAACCAGGCCGAAATGGTCGGCCTGCGACTGGATCTGCGGCAAGCGGTTGCCGATGGTCTCCAGCAGGTCGTCGCGCTTGGCCAGCTGCCGCTCCAGGCCAAGCATCGACAGGGCATAGCGCAGCGGCTCGCGCTGCAGGCTGCTGGGGTCGCGCTCCAGGGCGCCGACCAGCGCACGATAACCATCGCGCAGGTTGAGGTCATCGCCGCCGAACACTTCCAGGGTGTCCTTGGGGTCACGTACCAGCAGGCTGTTCAGCATGCAGCCGATGTTGGCCTCGGTGGCCTGGCCGGTGCGGGCGATCCGGTCGACCAGCACCGCCGCCTGGAACACGCCGCCAAGGGCAATCAGTTGCTCCTGGAGGTTGCTCATGGACGAGGGCTCCAAGGCTCGGCGGTTTCGATCACGCCGCCGCCCAGGCACACCTCGCCGTCATAGAACACCACCGATTGGCCCGGAGTGACGGCGCGCTGTGGTTCGTCGAACACGGCGCGGTAGCCGTTTTCCGTGCGCTCCAGGGTGCAAGCCTGATCGCCCTGGCGATAGCGGACCTTGGCCGTCAGGCGGCGCGGCGCAGCCAGGTCGATCGGGTTGACCCAGTAAATCTGCGAGGCGAGCAGGGCGCGGGAGAACAGCCACGGGTGTTCGTTGCCCTGGCCAACTACCAGCACGTTGCGCTCAAGGTCCTTGACCAGCACGTACCACGGATCGTCACCGGCATCCTTCAGGCCGCCAATACCCAGGCCCTGGCGTTGGCCGATGGTGTGGTACATCAGGCCATGGTGGCGGCCGATCACTTCACCTTCGGTGGTTTCGATGTCGCCCGGCTGGGCCGGCAGGTACTGCTTGAGGAAGTCGCTGAAACGTCGCTCGCCAATGAAGCAGATCCCGGTGGAGTCCTTCTTCTTGGCGGTGGCCAGGCCATGCTTCTCGGCAATGGCGCGTACTTCGGGTTTTTCCAGCTCGCCAACCGGGAACAGGGTGCGGGCGATTTCCTTGCCGCCAACGGCGTGCAGGAAGTAGCTCTGGTCCTTGTTCGGGTCCAGGCCCTTGAGCAACTCGGTGAGCTCGCCAGTGTCGCGACGGCGCACGTAATGGCCGGTGGCGATCAGGTCGGCGCCCAGCGACAGGGCGTAGTCGAGGAACGCCTTGAACTTGATTTCGCGGTTGCAGAGGATGTCCGGGTTCGGTGTGCGGCCTGCCTTGTACTCTTCAAGGAAGTGCTCGAACACGTGGTCCCAGTATTCGGCTGCAAAGTTGGCGGTGTGCAGCTTGATGCCGATGCGGTCGCACACGGCCTGGGCGTCGGCCAGGTCTTCGCGGGCGGTGCAGTATTCGGTGCCGTCGTCCTCTTCCCAGTTCTTCATGAACAGACCTTCCACCTGGTAGCCCTGCTCGATGAGCAAAAGGGCGGAGACGGAAGAGTCCACGCCGCCGGACATGCCGACGATGACGCGGGTCTTGGCGGGGTCTTTGAGTGCTGGGCTGGTCATGGCTACCGATGTGTATCAGGGAAAAAGGTCGATTCTATCAGGCCAGCTCGCGCGCGTCAGTCGCGCAGCAGGCTAAGGCTGTGCAGCGGGCCTGCCAGGTAGTCGTCGAGGCAGCGTGGCACCAGTTCGCTGCGCCAGCGCGAGGGCTCGGCCAGCAGTTGCTCGCGGGTCATCCATACGGCGCGGACGATATCGCTGTCCAGGGCAAGCGCTGGATGATGGCGCACGGGGCGCGCGGCAAAGCAGATGCGCTGGTAGGTCACGCCGTTACTGGGGGCGGTATACAGGTAGATGCCGACCACGCCGGTCAGTTCGACGTCCCAGGCGGTTTCTTCCAGCGTCTCGCGCAGGGCAGCCTGGGCCAGGGTTTCGTTGGCTTCCAGATGGCCAGCGGGCTGGTTGAAAACGTGCTGGCCGGCTTTGAATTCTTCGACGAAGAGGAATTTGCCCTGGTCTTCGACGATGGTGGCGACGGTGATGTGCGGTTGCCAGGTCATGTGCATCTGAAGTCCCTGTAGGTTCTTAGAAAGCACAAACCCCGGTGCGTGGCCGGGGTTTGTGGGGTTACTTCAAGCGAACCTTACAGGGCGGCGATGGCGCTGTTCAGGGTCTGGCTTGGACGCATTACCTTGGCGGTCAGCTCGGCATCCGGGGCGTAGTAGCCACCGATGTCGGCTGGTTTGCCCTGAACGGCGTTGAGCTCGGCGACGATGGTCGCTTCGTTCTCGGCCAGGGTCTTGGCCAGCGGGGCGAAGCGCGCTTGCAGTGCGGCGTCGTCCGACTGCTCAGCCAGCGCTTGTGCCCAGTACAGGGTCAGGTAGAAGTGGCTGCCGCGGTTGTCGATACCGCCGACTTTGCGCGATGGCGACTTGTTGGTGTCGAGGAACTTGCCGGTAGCCTGGTCCAGGGTGTTGGCCAGGACTTTGGCGCGCGGGTTATCGTAGGTGTTGCCCAGGTGCTCCAGGGAGGCGGCCAGGGCCAGGAATTCACCCAGCGAATCCCAACGCAGGAAGTTCTCTTCGACCAGCTGCTGGACGTGTTTCGGAGCCGAACCACCGGCGCCGGTTTCGAACAGGCCACCGCCGTTCATCAGCGGGACGATCGACAGCATCTTGGCGCTGGTGCCCAGCTCCATGATCGGGAACAGGTCGGTCAGGTAGTCACGCAATACGTTGCCGGTCACCGAGATGGTGTCTTTGCCTTCGCGGATGCGTGCCAGGGAGAACTTGATCGCCTCGACGGGTGCCAGGATACGGATGTCCAGGCCGGTGGTGTCGTGGTCTTTCAGGTACTTCTGGACCTTCTCGATCATCACGCCGTCGTGGGCGCGAGCTGGGTCGAGCCAGAACACGGCTGGGGTGTTGCTCAGGCGGGCACGGTTAACGGCCAGCTTGACCCAGTCTTGGATCGGCGCGTCCTTGGTCTGGCACATACGGAAGATGTCGCCAGCTTCGACGTTCTGCTCCAGGACGACCTTGCCCTTGCCATCGACGACGCGTACGACACCGTCGGCCTTGACCTGGAAGGTCTTGTCGTGGGAACCGTATTCTTCGGCTTTCTGCGCCATCAGGCCAACGTTCGGTACGCTGCCCATGGTGGTTGGGTCGAAGGCGCCGTTGACTTTGCAGTCTTCAATGGCGGCCTGATAGATGCCTGCGTAGCAGCGGTCAGGGATGATCGCCTTGGCGTCCTGCAGTTCGCCGGCGGTGTTCCACATCTTGCCCGAGTCACGGATCATCGCTGGCATCGAGGCGTCGACGATGACGTCGCTTGGCACGTGCAGGTTGGTGATGCCTTTGTCGGAGTTGACCATGGCCAGGGCCGGACGAGCGGCGTACAGGGCCTGGATGTCTGCTTCGATCTGGGCCTGCTGCTCAGCGGGCAGGTCCTTGATGCGGGCGTACAGGTCGCCAATGCCGTTGTTGGCGTTGAAGCCGACGTCGGCCAGGGCCGAGGCATGCTTGGCCAGTACTTCGCCGTAGAACTCTTCGACGATGACGCCGAACATGATTGGGTCGGAGACTTTCATCATGGTGGCTTTCAGGTGTACCGACAGCAGTACGCCGGAAGCTTTGGCATCGGCGATCTGCTCGGCGATGAAGGCTTTCAGGGCTTTGCGGCTCATGGTCGCGCAGTCGATGACTTCAGCGGCCTTGACGGCGGTTTTTTCCTTCAGGACGGTGATGGCACCGTTCTTGTCGACCAGCTCGATGCGCAGGCTGTCGTCAGCCTCGATCAGGGCGGCCTTTTCGCTGCCGTAGAAGTCGCCGTTGTTCATGTGCGCTACGTGCGACTTGGAGTCGGCAGCCCAGGCGCCCATTTTGTGCGGGTGCTTGCGTGCGTAGTTCTTGACCGACAGTGGTGCGCGGCGATCGGAGTTGCCTTCGCGCAGTACCGGGTTAACGGCGCTGCCCTTGATGCGGTCGTAGCGTGCGCGAGATTCTTTCTCTTCGGCGCTGGCTGGCTCGTCGGCGTAGTCAGGGATGTTGTAGCCCTTGCCTTGCAGCTCTTTGATCGCCGCTTTCAGTTGCGGGACCGAGGCCGAGATGTTCGGCAGCTTGATGATGTTGGCTTCAGGGGTGGTAGCCAGCTGGCCCAGTTCCGCCAGATGATCGCCTACCTGCTTGTCTGCGCCGAGTTGCTCCGGGAATGCCGCAAGGATACGGCCAGCCAGGGAGATGTCGCGAGTTTCGACGGCAATGTCAGCCGAAGCGGTGAAGGCTTCGACGATCGGCAGCAGCGAATAGGTGGCGAGGGCGGGGGCTTCGTCGGTGAAGGTATAGATGATCTTGGAACGGGTGGGCATGCGGGTTAACTCTCTATGTGCTGAGCGTACTCGAGTCTCGAGGTGCGCAGGGTAGGCGCTTCGCTCAGGCGACGCCATGAGCGGAAAGTCGAGAGGCTGCGAGCGGTGATGGTGGATGCATCAGTCGAGCGTCAAGTGCTGGGCTGCGGTAACAACCCAGGCTTTTGGCCATTCTTGGCCGAGGGCGAGCCGCATTTTCCAAGGGTTCGCCCCGATGACCCTGCGGTCAGGGCCGGAGTATATCAAACCCTTTGGGCTAATCAGCAAGGCTAAGTGGTATCAACGCATTTATAAGACCAAAGACGTAGGAGCAATGTGGCGTGTTGCCGCAGGTTCGGCGACCAGCTTGCAGGTCAGCGGATGTGGTTTAGGCTCAGTGGATCGCACGATGTCCAATCACACCCGAAAGCGGAGTAGTGCAAGCATGGCTTACCAGAAAATCAAGGTTCCGGCCGACGGCGCCAAGATCACCGTCAATGCAGACCATTCGCTCAACGTTCCCGACAACCCCATCATTCCTTACATCGAGGGCGATGGGATTGGCGTCGATGTCTCGCCAGTCATGATCAAGGTGGTGGATGCCGCAGTAGAAAAAGCCTACGGCGGCAAGCGCAAGATTGCCTGGATGGAAGTCTATGCCGGCGAGAAGGCCACTCAGGTCTACGACCAGGACACCTGGCTGCCGCAGGAAACCCTCGATGCGGTGAAAGACTACGTGGTCTCGATCAAAGGCCCGCTGACCACCCCGGTCGGTGGGGGTATTCGTTCACTTAACGTGGCCCTGCGCCAGCAGCTGGACCTGTACGTCTGCCTGCGTCCGGTGGTGTGGTTCGAGGGTGTGCCAAGCCCGGTGAAGAAGCCTGGCGATGTCGATATGGTGATCTTCCGTGAGAACTCCGAGGACATCTATGCCGGGATCGAGTGGAAGGCCGGCTCGCCTGAGGCGAACAAGGTGATCAAGTTCCTCAAGGAGGAAATGGGCGTCACCAAGATCCGTTTCGACCAGGATTGCGGTATCGGCGTCAAACCGGTGTCCAAGGAAGGCACCAAGCGCCTGGTGCGCAAGGCCCTGCAATACGTGGTCGACAATGACCGCGAGTCGCTGACCCTGGTGCACAAGGGCAACATCATGAAATTCACCGAGGGCGCCTTCAAGGATTGGGGCTACGAAGTGGCCAAGGAAGAGTTTGGCGCCGAGCTGCTCGATGGCGGGCCGTGGATGAAGTTCAAGAACCCCAAGACTGGCAGGGAAGTGGTGGTCAAGGACGCGATCGCCGACGCCATGCTCCAGCAGATCCTGCTGCGCCCAGCAGAATATGACGTGATCGCCACCCTCAACCTCAACGGCGATTATCTGTCCGACGCCCTGGCGGCAGAGGTCGGCGGGATTGGCATTGCCCCAGGCGCCAACCTCTCGGATACCGTGGCGATGTTCGAGGCCACCCACGGCACCGCGCCCAAGTACGCCGGGCAAGACAAGGTCAACCCAGGCTCGGTGATTCTTTCGGCAGAAATGATGCTGCGGCACATGGGCTGGACCGAGGCGGCCGACCTGATCATCAAGGGCACCAACGGTGCAATTGCAGCCAAGACCGTGACCTATGACTTCGAGCGTCTGATGGACGGCGCGACCTTGGTCGGCAGCTCGGGCTTCGGCGAGGCGTTGATCAAGCACATGTAAGGCATACAAAAACCGGTCGCCTGGTTAAACAGGCGACCGGTTTTTTCGTTTTACCGGCAGAACGCAGGGTACTCCAGGCTCAGGCAGTCACGGTCGTTGCCGGTGGCGCGGCAGGCTGTTCGACCTTGGCGCCGACACCGCTGATATTGACGGCGTGCAAGCCTTTGGGGCCTTGGATGATCTCGAAATTTACCGGTTGGCCAGCCTTGAGGGTCTTGTAACCGTCCATCTGAATCGCCGAGTAATGGGCGAATAGATCCTCGTCTTTGCCGTCCTCATTGATGAATCCGTAGCCCTTGGCATTGTTGAACCACTTGACTTTACCGCTTGCCATCCCTATGTCCCTCTGCAAAGGACTCCATCACTGGAGTATCATCCACGTCATCCGCATACGAACCTTGCGAAAAAATCTGGTTGACTGCGCGGATCTTTATCGACCACGGTGGGTTCTTATTGGTTGTAACACCGTTTTGCCGATAGTCAAGGTCATGCGGCGCCCGCGCCAGCGGCGGCCTGTGCGGTCAACCCACAACCTTAACCTGTCGATGTGATGAAATTCTTTCCATGCATGCACACAGTCAGATTCGACTAACATTCAATCAGGATCGTCCTCAAACCAACGAGGACGATGGCTCCGGTCTGGCAGTGCAAGAAGCCAAGCCGATCCTGCAGGCGCCACCGATGTACAAGGTGGTTTTATTCAACGATGACTACACGCCGATGGATTTCGTCGTCGAAGTGCTCGAAACGTTCTTTAGTTTGAACCGCGAGCTGGCGACCAAGATCATGCTGACCGTCCATACCGAGGGACGGGCAGTGTGCGGATTGTTTACCCGCGACATCGCCGAAACGAAGGCCATGCAGGTCAACCAATACGCCAGGGAAAGCCAGCATCCGCTACTCTGTGAAATCGAGAAGGACGGTTAATCGCCGACCACTTGGGTATGAGGTGAAGCTATGTTAAACCGCGAGCTCGAAGTCACCCTCAATCTGGCCTTCAAGGAGGCCCGTTCGAAGCGTCATGAGTTCATGACCGTCGAACACTTGCTGTTGGCACTCCTTGACAATGAGGCGGCCGCAACCGTTCTACGCGCCTGTGGCGCTAATCTCGACAAGCTCAAGCACGACCTGCAGGAGTTCATCGATTCCACTACTCCGCTGATCCCGGTGCACGACGAGGACCGCGAAACCCAGCCGACCCTGGGCTTCCAGCGCGTGCTGCAACGCGCCGTGTTCCACGTGCAAAGTTCGGGCAAGCGCGAAGTCACCGGCGCCAATGTGCTGGTCGCGATCTTCAGCGAACAGGAAAGCCAGGCGGTGTTCCTGCTCAAGCAGCAGAGCGTGGCCCGCATCGACGTGGTCAACTACATAGCCCATGGCATCTCCAAGGTGCCAGGCCATGGGCCTAATACCGACAGCGACCAGGACATGCAGGACGAAGAGGGCGGCGAAACGTCGTCTTCGAGCAATCCCTTGGATGCCTACGCCAGCAACCTCAACGAGCTCGCTCGTCAGGGGCGGATCGACCCGCTGGTGGGGCGTGAGCAGGAGGTCGAGCGCGTCGCGCAGATCCTTGCTCGTCGGCGCAAGAACAACCCGCTGCTGGTCGGTGAGGCGGGGGTCGGCAAGACCGCCATCGCCGAAGGCCTGGCCAAGCGCATTGTCGACGGCCAGGTGCCTGACCTGCTGGCGCAGAGCGTGGTCTACTCGCTCGATCTGGGCGCGCTGCTGGCCGGGACCAAGTACCGCGGCGACTTCGAGAAGCGCTTCAAGGCGCTGCTCGGGGAGCTGCGCAAACGTCCGCAGGCGATCCTGTTCATCGACGAGATTCACACCATCATCGGTGCCGGTGCGGCCTCCGGTGGGGTGATGGATGCGTCCAACCTGCTCAAGCCCTTGTTGTCGTCGGGTGATATCCGCTGCATCGGCTCGACCACTTTCCAGGAGTTTCGCGGCATCTTCGAGAAGGACCGGGCCTTGGCGCGGCGCTTCCAGAAGGTCGATGTCTCCGAACCATCAGTGGAAGACACCGTAGGTATCCTGCGCGGCCTGAAAGGGCGCTTCGAAACCCACCACCACATCGAGTACAGCGACGAGGCCCTGCGCGCTGCTGCCGAGCTGGCTGCCCGCTATATCAATGACCGGCACATGCCGGACAAAGCCATCGACGTGATCGACGAGGCGGGCGCCTACCAGCGCCTTCAGCCGGAAGAAAACCGCGTCAAGCGTATCGAAGTGGCCCAGGTCGAGGACATTGTCGCCAAGATCGCGCGGATTCCGCCTAAGCACGTCACCAGCTCCGACAAGGAGTTGCTGCGTAACCTGGAGCGCGACCTGAAGTTGACCGTGTTTGGTCAGGACCAGGCGATCGATTCGCTGGCTACCGCGATCAAGTTGTCGCGGGCCGGGCTCAAGGCGCCAGACAAGCCAGTCGGTTCGTTCCTGTTCGCTGGGCCTACTGGGGTCGGCAAGACCGAGGCTGCACGGCAGCTGGCCAAGGCGCTGGGCGTTGAGTTGGTGCGCTTTGACATGTCTGAGTACATGGAGCGCCATACCGTATCGCGTCTGATCGGTGCGCCTCCCGGTTATGTTGGTTTCGACCAGGGCGGCTTGCTGACCGAAGCGATCACCAAGCAACCGCACTGCGTATTGTTGCTCGATGAAATCGAGAAGGCCCACCCGGAAGTCTTCAATCTGCTGCTGCAGGTGATGGACCACGGTACCCTGACCGACAACAACGGGCGCAAGGCGGACTTCCGTAACGTGATCCTGATCATGACCACCAACGCCGGCGCTGAAACCGCCGCGCGGGCCTCGATCGGCTTCACCCATCAGGACCATGCGTCCGATGCGATGGAAGTCATCCGCAAGAGCTTCACGCCGGAATTCCGCAACCGCCTGGATACCATCATCCAGTTCGGTCGCCTGAGTCACGAGACGATCAAGAGCATCGTCGACAAGTTCCTCATCGAACTGCAGGCCCAGTTGGAAGACAAGCGTGTGCTGCTTGAGGTCAGTGATGATGCGCGAGGCTGGCTGGCAGCCAGTGGCTATGACGTGCAGATGGGCGCTCGACCAATGGCGCGGCTTATCCAGGACAAGATCAAACGGCCGTTGGCCGAGGAGATCCTGTTCGGTGAGCTGTCCGAGCACGGTGGCGTGGTGCACGTCGAGCTGCGTGATGGCGAGCTGGTGTTCGACTTCGAGACTACGGCTGAAGTGGCCTAGATCTGCAAGTCGATGTGGGAGCGGGCTTGCCCCGCGATGGCGGCAGTAAGGGCAAATGGGTTGTCTGAGCTGGCGCTATCGCGGGCAAGCCTGCTTCTACATGGCGGTGCCTGATGTTTCGCATGAGTCACAAAAAAGCCCGGCACATTGGCCGGGCTTTTTTTGTGGCTGGAGCTTAACGGGCGCGGTAGGTGATGCGGCCCTTGCTCAGGTCGTAAGGCGTCAGCTCGACGCGGACCTTGTCGCCAGTGAGAATACGGATGTAGTTCTTGCGCATCTTGCCAGAGATATGCGCGGTTACGACGTGCCCATTTTCCAACTCCACGCGGAACATGGTGTTGGGCAGGGTGTCGACGACAGTGCCTTCCATTTCGAAGCTGTCTTCTTTCGACATGCAGTAAAGCCCTCGGTGTCCAGTGTAGGCCCGACGCGTGACTGCACCGGGCAAAAAAAGTGGCGTGGATTATGCCCGAAAATAGTGTTTCAAGCCAATGCTTTCAATTGAGGCTGACCCAACGCTGGTTGATCAGCAGTTCGATGGGGCGGTACTGGGTCTTGTAGTTCATTTTCTTGCAGTTCTTGATCCAGTAGCCCAAGTACACCGCCTCAAGGTTTTGCCGCAGCGCTTCGGTGATTTGCCAGAGAATGGCAAAACGGCCCAGGCTGCGGCGCTCTTCGTCGGGTTCGTAGAAGGTGTATACCGCCGATAGCCCGTTGGGCAGCAGGTCGCAGACCGCTATCGCCAGCAGGCGGCCTTCGAGGCGAAACTCGTAGAACCAGCAGAATGGCAGATCGCGCACCAGAAAGGTGGAAAACTGATCGCGGCTGGGTGGATACATATCGCCATCGCTGTGGCGCTGCTCGATGTAGCGCCGGTAGAGGTCGAAATACTCTTCTTTGAATGCCGGGCGCGCGGCCGTCACGGCCAAGTCGGCATTGCGCTTGAGAATGCGCCGTTGCTGGCGGTTGGGAATGAAGCGCGCAGCCGGAATGCGCGCCGGCACGCAGGCATTGCAGTTCTGGCAATGCGGGCGATAGAGATGATCGCCACTGCGACGAAAGCCCATTTCCGAAAGGTCGGCATACACGTTGACGTCCATCGGCTGGCTAGGGTCGAGGAACAAGGTAGTGGCCTGTTCGTCCGGCAGGTAGCTGCAGGAGTGGGGCTGAGTGGCATAAAACTTCAACCGCGCCAACTCTGTCATGATCAACCCCTCGGGCAATACTTTGCCTTAAGTGTAAGCCAGCTGTGGAAACTCGCCTAGCGAACCCAGGTGGCCTGGTTGGGTTGATCGAGGTGGCGCGCCAGATACTCGGCGAAGCTGTCGCGGCTGATGGAGCGAGCGCCCAGGCTGTGCAGGTGGTTGGTCGGCATCTGGCAGTCGATCAGCACGAAACCTGCGCTGCGCAGGTGTTCGACCAGGGTCACGAAGCCGACTTTGGAGGCGTTGTCGGCGCGGCTGAACATCGATTCGCCGAAGAACAGCCGGCCCATCGCCAGGCCATACAGGCCGCCGACCAGCTCGCCGTCCTGACGCACTTCCACCGAATGGGCGATGCCGCGCCGGTGCAGCTCGCAATAAGCGGCGCGCATGCTGTCGGTGATCCAGGTGCCGTCGGCGTAGTCGCGGGGCGCGGCGCAGGCAGCGATCACGGCCTCGAAGTCGCTATCGAAGCTGACCTGATAACGCTCTTGGCGAATCAGCTTGGCCAGCGAGCGCGACACGTGCAGCTCGTCGGGGAACAGCACGGTACGTGGGTCGGGCGACCACCAGAGGATCGGCTGGCCATCCTGGTACCAGGGGAAGCAGCCATGGCGGTAGGCGCGGACCAGCCGTTCAGGGGTCAGGTCACCGCCTGCAGCGAGCAGGCCGTTGGGCTCATGCAGGGCCTTTGCCAAAGGCGGGAAGGTCAGCGAGTCGCGGGTCAGCCAGGTCAGCATGGTCTTCAAGTGCGGTGGGGGAGGGGAGGGCGACCAGCATGGCGCGCCTGCAAATCGAGGTCAATCATGGGTGTGTGCTGGCTGGGTAGGCGTGTTTGCGGGTAAACCCGCTCCTACAAGATTTGTCGTCGACTCTTAGGCCCGAAGAAGCAACTGCTGTTGGGCTAATGGCTGATTTCCTACACATTTATCCGCCGACTGGCACCAACCTGACGCTTTGTTGTCACACCTGTGCAAAAACACAGCATAAGCCTTTGTCACAAAAGAAAATGCATGCTCAAATTGCACGCATGGAAAATTGCCCTGTTCACGCCCTTACGGCGTGCCGCCATGGCGGCTAGTGGGCAGTAATGTTAAAAGTAGTGGTTTGCAGACCGATCACCGGGTCGATCACTACTGGACGCGCAGCAAGCGCAGGAATAGACGCGTTTTGAAGAAATCCACCGCAACTCCGCCCCCTCTGCCCGTGCCCCTCTGGCGGCAGCAGCTGCACTACCGCCTCAAGGAAGGTGCGCTGATCGCCGTCGGTGCCCTGTGCCTGTACCTCTGGATGGCGCTGCTGACCTACGACACGGCCGATCCTGGCTTCAGCCACACCAGCAATGTCGAGCAGGTGCAAAACGCCGCCGGCCGGGCTGGTGCGTATTTCGCCGACATCCTGTTCATGGTGCTCGGCTACTTCGCCTACATCTTCCCGTTGTTGCTGGCGATCAAGACCTGGCAGATCTTCCGTGAGCGCCATCAGCCCTGGCAGTGGAGCGGCTGGCTGTTCTCCTGGCGGCTGATTGGCCTGGTGTTCCTGGTGCTGTCGGGCGCGGCCTTGGCGCATATTCATTTCCACCCTTCTGCGAGCCTGCCGTTCTCGGCCGGTGGCGCCTTGGGCGAGAGCCTCGGCGATCTGGCGCGCAACCTGCTCAACGTGCAGGGCAGCACGCTGATGTTCATTGCCCTGTTCCTGTTCGGCTTGACCGTGTTCACCGACTTGTCCTGGTTCAAGGTGATGGACCTGACCGGCAAGATCACCCTCGATCTGTTCGAGCTGGTGCAGGGCGCGGCCAACCGCTGGTGGGAGGCGCGCAACGAGCGCAAACGCCTGGTCGCCCAACTGCGTGAAGTCGACGAGCAGGTTGACGAAGTGGTCGCCCCGGTAGTTGCAGACAAACGCGAGCAGCTCAAGGCCCGCGAGCGCATCATCGAGCGCGACGAGGCGTTGACCAAGCATGTCGCCCAGCGCGAGCAGCAGCCGGCACCGGTGATCATGCCGGCCCCGGTCAAGGCGCCGGAGCCGAGCAAGCGGGTGATGAAGGAAAAACAGACGCCGCTGTTCGTCGACAGCGCCGTGGAAGGTACTCTGCCATCGATTTCCATCCTTGATCCGGCCGAAGAGAAGAAGATCGAATACTCGCCAGAGTCGCTGGCGGGTGTCGGTCACCTGCTGGAAATCAAGCTCAAGGAGTTTGGCGTCGAGGTGTCGGTCGACTCGATCCACCCAGGCCCGGTGATTACTCGTTACGAGATCCAGCCGGCCGCGGGCGTTAAGGTCAGCCGCATCGCCAACCTGGCCAAGGACCTGGCGCGTTCGCTGGCAGTGACCAGCGTGCGGGTGGTCGAGGTTATTCCGGGCAAGACCACCGTGGGCATCGAGATCCCCAACGAGAACCGCCAGATGGTGCGCTTCTCCGAAGTGCTGTCGTCGTCGCAGTATGACGAGGCCAAGTCGCCAGTAGCCCTGGCCCTGGGCCACGACATCGGCGGCAAGCCGGTAATCACGGATCTCGCGAAGATGCCGCACCTGTTGGTGGCCGGTACCACCGGTTCCGGTAAGTCGGTCGGGGTCAACGCGATGATCCTGTCGATCCTGTTCAAGTCCGGCCCGGAAGACGCGCGGCTGATCATGATCGACCCGAAAATGCTCGAACTGTCGATCTACGAAGGCATTCCGCACCTGCTCTGCCCAGTGGTCACCGACATGAAGGACGCTGCTAACGCCCTGCGCTGGAGCGTGGCCGAGATGGAGCGGCGCTACAAGCTGATGGCGGCCATGGGCGTGCGTAACCTGGCCGGCTTCAACCGCAAGATCAAGGACGCCCAGGAGGCCGGCGAGGTCATCCACGACCCGCTGTACCGCCGTGAAAGCATGGACGACGAGCCGCCTGCGCTGAAAACCCTGCCGACCATCGTCGTGGTGGTCGACGAATTCGCCGACATGATGATGATCGTCGGCAAGAAGGTCGAAGAGCTGATCGCGCGTATCGCCCAGAAGGCGCGGGCTGCTGGTATCCACTTGATCCTCGCTACCCAGCGTCCGTCGGTGGATGTGATCACCGGCCTGATCAAGGCCAACATCCCGACGCGGATGGCGTTCCAGGTATCGAGCAAGATCGACTCGCGGACCATCATCGACCAGGGCGGCGCCGAGCAGTTGCTGGGGCACGGTGACATGCTCTACATGCCGCCAGGCACTAGCCTGCCAATCCGCGTGCATGGCGCGTTCGTCTCCGACGACGAGGTGCACCGGGTGGTCGAAGCGTGGAAACTGCGCGGCGCTCCTGACTACAACGACGACATTCTCAACGGCGTCGAAGAAGCCGGCAGCGGCTTCGACGGTGGCAGCGGCGGGGGCGACGGCGACGATGCCGAAACCGATGCGCTGTATGACGAAGCCGTGCAGTTCGTGCTGGAAAGCCGCCGCGCCTCGATCTCGGCGGTCCAGCGCAAGCTCAAGATCGGCTACAACCGCGCTGCGCGGATGATCGAGTCGATGGAGATGGCCGGCGTGGTCACGCCGATGAACAGCAACGGCTCGCGGGAAGTGATTGCCCCAGGCGGCCCCCGCGACTGATGATCACCCTGCCGGGCGCCAACGGTGGCGCCCGGCTTCTTCAATGCTCAATGAGGATTAACATGCGCGCGATTCGCATGCTGTTGGTTTCTGCCATGACCCTGGGTTGCGCATCGGCTTACGCCGCTGAGCAGGACGTGCAACGCCTGACCCAATTGCTGGAAAAGTCGCAGACCATCGAGGCCAATTTCTCCCAGCTGACCCTGGATGCCGGCGGCACCAGCCTGCAGGAAACCACTGGCAAGATGACCGTCAAGCGTCCTGGCCTGTTCTACTGGCACACCGATGCTCCGGCCGAGCAGGTGGTGGTGTCCGATGGCAAGAACGTCACCCTGTGGGACCCGGACCTGGAACAGGCAACCGTCAAGAAGCTCGACGTGCGCTTGAACCAGACCCCAGCGCTGCTGCTCTCGGGCGATGTTTCGAAGATCAGCCAGAGCTTCGATATCACCTCCAAGGAGCAGGGAGAAGTCATGGACTTCACCTTGAAGCCCAAGACCAAGGACACCCTGTTCGACTCGCTGCGCGTGTCGTTCCGTAGAGGCTTGATCAACGATATGCAACTGATCGACAGCGTCGGCCAGCGCACCAATATCCTGTTCAATGGGGTCAAGGCCAACCAGGCGGTCCCGGCGGACAAGTTCCAGTTCAAGATCCCGGCTGGCGCGGACGTCATCCAGGAATAACCAGAGAGCGTCATGGACCTGTTTCGAAGCGAACCCGTCGCCCAGCCCCTGGCCGCTCGTCTGCGTCCGTCCAACCTGGACGAGTACGTCGGCCAGGAGCACCTGCTGGCCCGCGGCAAGCCGCTGCGTGAGGCGCTGGAGCAGGGTGCGCTGCACTCGATGATCTTCTGGGGCCCGCCTGGGGTGGGCAAGACCACCCTGGCGCGGCTGCTGGCGCAGTTCTGTGACGCCCACTTCGAGACCGTCTCGGCGGTGCTGGCTGGGGTCAAGGAGATTCGCCAGGCGGTCGAGGTGGCCAAGCAGCAGGCCGCCCAGTATGGCCGGCGGACCATTTTGTTCGTCGATGAAGTGCACCGCTTCAACAAGTCTCAGCAGGATGCGTTCCTGCCGTTTGTCGAAGATGGCACGCTGATCTTCATTGGCGCCACCACCGAGAACCCGTCGTTCGAGCTGAACAACGCCTTGCTTTCGCGGGCGCGGGTGTATGTGCTCAAGAGCCTCGATGAACAAGCGCTGCGCAAGCTGGTCGACCGCGCCCTGAACGAGGAGCGTGGGCTGGGCAAGCGTCAGCTGACGGTGGGCGATGAGGCCTTCAAGATGCTCATGGCCGCCGCCGATGGCGATGGCCGGCGCATGCTCAATTTCCTCGAGAACGCCTCTGACCTGGCCGAAGACGGGAGCGAGATCGGCGTCGAGTTGTTGCAAAGCCTGCTCGGTGACAGCCGGCGACGTTTCGACAAAGGTGGCGAGGCGTTCTACGACCAGATCTCGGCGTTGCACAAGTCGGTACGCGGCTCCAACCCCGACGGCGCGCTGTATTGGTTCGCGCGCATGCTCGACGGCGGCTGCGATCCGCTGTACATCGCCCGCCGCGTGGTGCGCATGGCCAGCGAAGACATCGGCAACGCCGACCCGCGCGCGCTGAGCCTGTGCCTGGCTGCGTGGGATGTGCAAGAGCGCCTGGGCAGCCCCGAGGGCGAATTGGCAGTGGCCCAGGCCATCACCTACATCGCCTGTGCGCCGAAGAGCAACGCAGTCTACGTCGGCTTCAAGACCGCCCTGCGCGAGGCGGCCGAGCACGGTTCGCTGGAAGTGCCGCTGCACCTGCGCAACGCCCCGACCCAGCTGATGAAGCAGCTGGGCTATGGCGAAGAATACCGTTACGCCCACGATGAGCCGGACGCCTACGCCGCAGGCGAAGACTACTTCCCCGAAGCCCTTGAACCGCGCGCCTATTATCAGCCGGTGCCGCGTGGCCTGGAGTTGAAAATCGGCGAGAAGCTGCGCCACCTGGCCGAGCTCGACCGCCTCAGCCCCCGTCAGCGGAGAAAACCATGATTGCCCTGATAGCCGCAGTCAGCGCGGGCGGCGTGGCCGGTACGCTGCTGCGCTTTGCCACCAGCAACTGGGTCAGCGCCAACTGGCCACGGCACTTCTATCTCGGTACGCTGGCGGTCAACCTGATTGGCTGCCTGCTGATCGGCCTGCTCTACGGCCTGTTTCTGCACAAGCCCTTGGTGCCGGTCGAGCTGCGCGCCGGGCTGATCGTCGGCTTTCTCGGCGGCCTGACGACCTTTTCTTCTTTTTCGCTGGATACCGTGCGCCTGTTGGAAAACGGGCAGATACCGCTCGCCCTGGGCTATACCGGTATTAGCGTGTTTGGCGGGCTGCTCGCGACCTGGGCCGGCCTGTCTTTAACCAAATTCTGAACCACACACATAACGAGAGAACGATATGCTCGATGCCAAACTGTTACGCGGCCAACTTCAGGAAGTGGCGGACCGCCTTGCCTCCCGTGGCTTCAGCCTGGATGTCGCGCGCATCGAATCACTGGAAGAACGCCGCAAGGCCGTGCAGACCCGCACCGAGCAGCTGCAAGCCGAGCGTAACGCCCGTTCCAAGTCCATCGGCCAGGCCAAGGCCAAGGGTGAAGACATCGCCCCGCTGATGGCAGACGTTGAGCGCATGGCCAACGAACTGACCGAGGGTAAGAGCGAGCTGGACGCCATCCAGGCCGAGCTGGACGGCATCCTGCTGACCATCCCCAACCTGCCGGACGCCAGCGTGCCGGTCGGTGCCAGCGAAGATGACAACGTCGAAGTGCGCCGTTGGGGCACGCCGAAGGCGTTCGATTTCGAGATCAAGGACCACGTCGCCCTGGGCGAGATCAGCGGCGGCCTGGACTTCGAAGCGGCGGCCAAGCTCTCGGGTGCGCGCTTTGCCGTGCTGCGCGGTCCGATCGCGCGCCTGCACCGCGCCCTGGCGCAGTTCATGATCAACCTGCACACCGGCGAACACGGTTACCAGGAGCACTACACCCCGTACCTGGTCCAGGCCCCGGCCCTGCAAGGTACTGGCCAGCTGCCCAAGTTCGAGGAAGACCTGTTCAAGATCAGCCGCGAAGGCGAAGCCGATTTCTATCTGATCCCCACCGCCGAAGTGTCGCTGACCAACCTGGTGGCTGGCGAGATCATCGACGCCAAGCAGCTGCCGCTCAAGCTGGTTGCCCACACCCCTTGCTTCCGTAGCGAAGCCGGCGCTTCGGGCCGTGATACCCGCGGCATGATCCGCCAGCATCAGTTCGACAAGGTCGAGATGGTGCAAATCGTCGAGCCGTCCAAGTCCATGGAAGCCCTGGACGGCCTGACCGCCAACGCCGAGCGGGTCCTGCAGTTGCTGGAACTGCCATACCGCGTGTTGGCCCTGTGCACCGGCGACATGGGCTTCGGCGCTGTGAAAACCTACGATCTGGAAGTGTGGGTGCCGAGCCAGGACAAGTACCGCGAGATCAGCTCCTGCTCCAACTGCGGCGACTTCCAGGCGCGCCGGATGCAAGCGCGCTGGCGTAACCCGGAAACCGGTAAGCCGGAGCTGGTGCACACCTTGAATGGCTCGGGCCTGGCGGTCGGCCGGACGCTGGTCGCGGTGCTGGAGAACTACCAGCAGGCCGACGGGTCGATCCGCGTGCCGGAGGTGCTCAAGCCGTACATGGGTGGCGTCGAGGTCATCGGCTAAATGGATTACCTGCCGCTGTTCCACAAGCTGCAGGGCGGCCGCGTGCTGGTCGTCGGCGGTGGCGAGATTGCCTTGCGCAAAGCGCGCCTGCTGGCCGATGCCGGCGCCGCGTTGCGGGTGGTCGCGCCTGAAGTCGACGGTGAGCTTGCCGCCTTGGCCCGCGAGGGTGGCGGTGACGTCCGTGTGCGTGGCTATCAGGTCGCCGACCTGGACGGTTGCCGGCTGGTGATCGCCGCCACCGACGACCCTGCGCTCAATGCGCAGGTTTCGGCCGAGGCCCAGGCCCGCAGCCTGCCAGTCAATGTGGTGGATGCACCGGCCTTGTGCACGGTGATCTTCCCCGCAATCGTCGACCGTTCGCCCCTGGTGGTGGCGGTGTCCAGCGGTGGCGATGCGCCGGTGCTGGCCCGCTTGATCCGGGCCAAGCTGGAAGCCTGGATTCCTTCGGCGTATGGCGAGTTGGCCGGTTTGGCCGCGCGCTTTCGGCACAAGGTCAAGTCACTGTACCCGGACGTCAATCAGCGTCGCGGCTTCTGGGAGACAGTATTCCAAGGGCCGATTGCCGAGCGCCAATTGGCCGGGCAGGGCGCCGAAGCTGAGCGCTTGTTGCAGGCGATGGTCGATGGCGCGCCGATGCAGCAGGGCGGTGAGGTGTATCTGGTCGGCGCCGGCCCCGGTGATCCGGACCTGCTGACCTTCCGCGCCTTGCGCCTGATGCAGCAGGCGGACGTGGTGTTGTACGACCGTTTGGTGGCACCGGCGATCATCGAGATGTGCCGGCGTGACGCCGAGCGCATCTATGTCGGCAAGCGCCGCGCCGATCATGCTGTGCCGCAGGAAAAGATCAACCAGCTGCTGGTCGACCTGGCCAAGCAGGGCAAGCGTGTGCTGCGTTTGAAGGGCGGTGATCCGTTCATCTTCGGCCGCGGTGGCGAAGAGATCGAAGAGCTGGCCGAGCAGGGCATCCCGTTCCAGGTGGTGCCAGGGATTACCGCGGCCAGTGGATGCTCTGCCTATGGCGGAATTCCACTGACTCACCGCGACTATGCCCAGTCGGTGCGCTTCGTCACCGGGCACCTGAAGGATGGCACCAGCAACCTGCCGTGGGATGACCTGGTGGCGCCGGCGCAGACCTTGGTGTTCTACATGGGCTTGGTTGGCCTGCCGACCATTTGCGCCGAACTGATCCGCCATGGCCGCGCTGCCAGCACCCCAGCGGCGCTGATCCAGCAGGGCACCACGCGCAATCAGCGGGTGTTCACCGGCACCCTGGCAGATTTGCCAGAGCTGGTGGCGCGTCACGAAGTGCATGCGCCGACCTTGGTGATTGTTGGCGAAGTGGTGCAGTTGCGCGAGAAGCTAGCGTGGTTTGAAGGCTCGCAGCAGGTCTGAAACATCGGGGGAGCGGGCTTGCCCCGAGATAGCTTCAGAACGAGCGACATCGTTGCCTGACCTGGAGCTATCGCGGGGCAAGCCCGCTCCCACGTGTTTATGGGGTCAGGCAGATTTGTCGGAGGCGGTGGCGCGTCACGAAGTGCATGCGCCGACCTTGGTGATTGTTGGCGAAGTGGTGCAGTTGCGCGAGAAGCTAGCGTGGTTTGAAGGCTCGCAGCAGGTCTGAAACATCGTGGGAGCGGGCTTGCCCCGCGATAGCTTCAGAACCAGCGACATCGTTGCCTGATCTGGCGCTATCGCGGGGCAAGCCCGCTCCCACGTGATGTTATGGGGTCAGAACAGCGGCAGCGAGTAGCTGACCATCAGCCGGTTCTGGTCCTGATTCCACTCGCTGGGCACGCCACTGCGCAGCATCCCATTGCGCCAGCTGAACGCCAGCCCCTTGAATGTCCCGCCTTGCACCACGTAATCCAGGGCAATGTCCCGTTCCCACTCTTTCTCATCGCCGCCTGCGGCCATGCGGATGTTGGTCCCCTTCAAATACGTCACCGAAGCCACCAGCCCCGGTACGCCGAGCGCGGCGAAGTTATAGCCATACTGGCCAAACGTGGTGCGCTCACCGGCACGGGTGAAGCTGGTTACCAGGCGGTCGGTGAACAGGTAGATGCTCGACCCTGCCGCGCCCTCACCGGTATTGCCCTGGTTGAGCTGGACGAAGTTGCCACTGTCGGAAACCCGTTGATGGCCAAGCAACACTGAGTGCCCACCCAGGGCATAGGTGAACATGGCGCTCCAGGTGTCGTTGTCGATTTTGCCCGGGGTGTCGGCCAGCCCGCTCACCTGATAGCCATCGGCGCGGCCGGCCGCTGAGTCGTTGCGGCCATCGGCATCGGTCTTGAAGTAACGCAGGTCGGTGGTCAGTGACTGGTTGTCCGCCAGCGCCCAGACATGCACCAGGCCGCCAAAGTGCTGCACGTAGTAGTCTTCCAGCTGGGCGGCGTAGTACTGCAGCTTGAGCGCCTTGGTCAGCTGGTAATCGGCGCCGGCAAACAGGAACTGGTTGCTCTGCTGGGTGCCACCGGCCACCGCCAGCCCGGAGCGATTGGTCGAGCCGCGCCCAGTGGTGTGCTCAAGGCGTCCGCCCGTCAACGTCAGGCCATCGAGCTCTTGCGAGGTGATCATCCCGCCTTCGAAGGTCTGCGGTAATACCCGGCCATCGTTGGCCACCAGGATCGGCAGCTTCGGCTGCAAGGTGCCATAGCGCGCCTCGGTCTTGGAAAAACGCAGCTTGCCGGTCACTCCCAGCCGGCTCCATTCGTCCACGGCGCTGCCATCGCTGTCGTCCGGAATCATCGAGCTGCCGCGATGATTACCCGCGCCGCCATCCAGGCGTACCCCCAGCAAGCCCAGTGCATCGACACCAAAGCCGACGGTACCGTCGGTAAAGCCAGACTTGTAGTCGAGCAGAAAACCTTGCGCCCATTCGGCGGTCTTGCTCTGCCCGGCGGCGCCTGGGCGGTCACGGAAATCGTTGTTGAAGTAGTAGTTGCGCAACGTCAGCGTGGCCTTGCTGTCGCCGATGAAGTCCGCTTGGGCGGCGGGAACCAGCAGGGCGCTGGTGGCGGTCAGCAGGGAAAGGTGCATGAAGGGCTTTGTTGTCATTGTTGTTTTCCTGATGCAGGGAGGCGCCCAGAACACAGGCGCAAGTGGGCCGGGCGCGCTCACACCCGGGTGAAACTGGGGGCTTGGTCTGGCTCAATCAGGCAGCCATTCCTGCAAGGTCAGCTCGATGGTGATGAACGACAGGTTGCGGCCACGTTGCAGCCTGCCGGCGAAGATATTGCCGTCGGCGTCGGCCACCACCGCTTGCAGGCGGCTTTCGCCCAGGGCGATCTCACCGCTGAGGCTGAGAATCTCCACCCCAGGCCCCGGCACGTGGATGTCCTGCATGCCACTGCGGCCCAGGTAGTGCAGCTCGGCGTCGATCAGGCTGCCCAGCCCGCCGCGCACTACCGCCAGGCTGATGCCGTGGCTGGCACAGAGCGCCTCGGCGCTGTCGATGATGTCTTCGTTGGGCTTGAGCCGGGCCACCACCAAGCGGCCCAGGCGGCCGCTTTGTACCTGGGATTCAGCCTGGGTTGCTGCAAGGTTCATGACGCCTCCTGGAACACCGGATGGAGCAGGTTGAAGTGGGTTTCAGCGTCGGGCTGGACCTGATAGGCGACCTGATCGAACAGGCACAAGCGCAGCACCAGCGGTTCGCTGCCGACGATCAGCCGGTCGAGCACCAGGTGGCCGCCATGCTGCTGGCCATCGCGGTCGAGAAAGCCTGCGTGGCAGTGCAGCAGCGGTGCTCCAGCGGCGTCGCGGCCGACCGTCAGCGCGCCGCTGACGAAGGTGATGTAGCCATCGAGGACCACCGCTTGGCCATAGTCGTAGGGCCGCTGTTGGTCTTGGGTGGTGACCATGCGGTGATAACTCAGGTGCGCCGCACCGCCACACAGGATGCGCCCGACCGCGCTGCCATAGCGACGGCCCTCGAGCACCTTGAGCAGGCCCTCGGCGACATTGCAGGCCAGCGGCAGGACCACACGCAACTCCTCGCTGGCTGGCACTTCGCAGTCCAGCAGGCGCGGCTGTTGTGGCTCGCCGCCATGAATGAACACGCGCACCCCGGCGCGCTGTTCGAAATGCGGGGTCATAGGGCAGGCTCCTCGCTGGCTTCGAGCAGGGCGCGGATCTGCTTCTTGACGATCTTGCCGTAGCCCGACTTGGGCATTTGCGACCAGCGCACGAAGCGCTTGGGCCATTTGTAGCGGGCCAGGCGCGGCTGCAAATGAGCCAGCAGCTGCTCGTCGCTGACCTCGGCTGTGACCACGATCACCGCACAGCCACATTCACCCCATTTCTCGTCAGGTAGCCCGAGCACGGCAACTTCGTTGACCGCCGGATGGGTGAGTAGGGCCTCTTCGATCTCCCGCGGGTAAACGTTGGAGCCGCCGGAGATGTACATGTCCGAAGCGCGGCCGGTGATGAACAGGTAGCCCTGCTCGTCGAGGTGGCCGAGGTCGCCGGTGTGGAACCAGCCAAAACGAAAGCACGCCGCGTTGGCCTCGGGGTTGTTGTAGTAGCCGGCAAACACCGCCGGGCCGCGCACGCAGATTTCTCCATCGCTGCCGGTGGGCAGTTGATTGCCGTGCTCATCGAGGATCGCCACCTGCATGCCGGTGCGCGGGTAGCCGCAAGAGCCGACTTTGGCCTGCGGCCCGTCCTCGGCGTCGTGGCAGTCGGCAGGTAGCACGGTGATGTTGCCGGTGACCTCGCCCAGGCCGTAGTACTGCACCAGCACCTTGCCCAGGGTACGCAGGGCGTGGCACTGATCGGCGCGGTACATCGGCGCGCCTGCATAGATCACATAGCGCAGGCTGCTGTGGTCGTAGCGCTCGACGGCCGGGTCTTCGGTGAGCATCTTGACGATGGTCGGCACGGTGAACAGGTTATCTATCCGGTGCTCCTGGACCAGGCGCCAGGCCTCGTCGCAGTCGAGTCGGTCACTGGCGGGCAGCACGCAGGCGGCGCCGCGGGCGACGTTGATCAGCGCGTGGATGCCAGCGCCGTGGGACAGCGGTGCGAGCACCAGCGAGCGCGATTGTGCGTTCAGCCCAGGCATCAGGTCGGCCAGGTGGTTGTTGATCACGAAGGCCATTTGCCCGTGGGTCAGCACTCCGGCCTTGGGGTGGCCGGTGGTGCCGGAGGTATAGAAGAACCACAGCGGGTCGTGATAAGTCACTTCGGCTGGGCGGAAATCCGCTTGCAGCGCGGCGCCCTCATCGAGCAGCGCGTCATAGCTCAGCTCGCCTGTACGCGGCGCGCCGATGGCGATGACCTGTTGCAGGGCAGGGGAGGCAGCGCCTACGGCGTCGACGTAATGCGCCATGCCTTCGTCGTAGAGCATCGCCACCGCGCCACTTGAGCTGCCCAGGTAGGCCGCCTCAGGCGGGGTGATGCGCACGTTGGTGGGCACCCAGACCATGCCTAGGCGAAACGCCACCCAGGCGCTCTCGAACAACTGCAGGTTGTTGCGCGAATGCACCAGCAGGCGATCACCCTTGCGCAGCCCGCGCGCGCGCAATGCCGCGGCAACGCTGTCGACCCGGGTCAGCAACTGGCGCCAGCTGTAGCTTTGCCCTGCACGGATGAAGCCAGGCGCGTCGGGCAAGCGGCGGGCGATCTGGGCAAGCAATTCGCCCAGGTTCATCACATTGTCGATACCGCTGATCATTGCACGGCCTCCAGGATGCTCACGTAATTGGTAACCGCTGCGCCGCCCATGTTGAACACCCCGGCGCGGTCAGCCCGAGGCAGCTGCATGTCGCCGGCCTGGCCCGTCAGCTGCATGGCGGCCATCACGTGCATCGACACGCCACTGGCGCCGATCGGATGGCCCTTGGACTTGAGCCCGCCCGAAGGGTTGATCGGCAGGCGGCCGTCCTTGCGGCTGATGCCTTCGGCGATGATCCGCGCGCCCTGGCCGCGTTCGGCCAGGCCCATGGCCTCGTATTCGAGCAGTTCGGCGATGGTGAAGCAGTCGTGGGTTTCCACCAGCGACAGGTCCGCCAGCGTCAGCTCGGCGTGCGCCAGGGCCTGCTGCCAGGCCCGCGCCGCACCTTCGAAAACCGTCGGGTCGCGCCGCGACAGCGGTAGGTAGTCATTGACCTGGACCGCTGCGCGAAAGCCCACGGCGTGTTGCTGGCCGTTCAGCGCGTCGACCCGGCTGATCACCAGCGCGGCCGCGCCATCGGTGATCAGCGAGCAGTCACTGCGCTTGAGCGGGCCGGCGACAAATGGGTTTTTCTCCGAGGGGGTGCGGCAGAAGTCGAAGCCAACATCGCGGCGCATGTGCGCGAAGGGGTTGAGCGCGCCGTTGGCGTGGTTCTTGGCTGCGATCATGGCCAGCGCATCGGACTGATCGCCATAGCGCTGGAAGTAGGCCTGGGCGATGTTGCCGAACACGCCGGCAAAGCCATTCTCGATCTGCGCTTCCTCGCGGGCATAACAGCACTTGAGCAGGATCTTGCCGACCTCGGCGGTAGGCAGGCCGTTCATCTTTTCAAAGCCCACCACCAGCGCATGCCGGGATTGCCCGCTGAGCACCGCCTGCAATGCCGAATGGATCGCTGCCGAGCCTGTCGAGCAGGCGTTTTCCACCCGCACCGAAGGGGTGAAGCGCAGCGCCGGCAGGTGGTTGGCCAACAGTGCGGAGGGGAAGTCCTGGTAGATCAGGCCAGCATTGAAATGGCCGACATGCACCGAGTCGATCTGCTCGGCATCGAGGCGGGCGTGGCTGAGGGCGCCGATGGCGGCGTCGGCCATCATCTGCTCGGGGTCGATATCGGCAAACTTGCCGAAGGCGGAGTGGTACCAGCCGCTGATAACAGGCGAATCCATGAGGTGCGTCCTCGCTTGATGGAGAGTGCGAGGTCGATAGCAAGGGTGGTGCCAAGGTCGTTTCGAGGCGTCTGCGTTGAGGCTTTGGCGCGTGCCCGGGGTGTCCATTGGTAGCGTTTAGCCGCCTACAGGTGTCGCCTTGGCCGCGCAGGCGACAGTTCAAGGAGACACCTGTTACACCCAAGCGCCGTGTATGCCTGCTCGATCACACTGTCACTGCCCGCCGAGTGAAATTTTATTTGCTAGCTAAAACATAGGCTTGAATAGCTTCTGGGGTGTTTGCACAGCGCTGCGCGTAGGTGCTGGCGAGCAATGGCACCCGTATTGCTAACAACACCTGCATCGTCGCTGCAATTCGATCAATAAGAACAAATAGGTCAGGAGAGCTTCATGAGCGATTTCACCCGCCGTTCCTTCATCAAGACGGCCTCACTGGCATCGGCCGCTGTCGCTGCCGCCGGGATGGGCCTGTACAGCGGCAATAGCCGCGCCGCCGACTTCAAGCTGAAGTTTGCCAACAACCTGCCCATCAGCCACCCGATGAACATCCGTGCCCGGGAAATGGCCAAGGCGATCAAGGAGGAAACCAACGGCGCGCTGAGCGTGCAGGTGTTCCCCAGCAGCCAGCTGGGCAGCGATACCGACACCCTGGCCCAGGTACGCTCTGGCGCGGTCGACCTGTTCTCGCTGTCGCCGGTGATTCTCGGCACCCTGGTGCCGTCGGTGCAGATCAGCGCGGTGGGTTTTGCCTTCAAGGACTACCAGCAAGTCTGGAGCGCAATGGACGGCGCCCTTGGCGAGCACGTGCGCGGTGAGATCGCCAAGACCGGTACGCTGTTTGCCTATGAGCGGATGTGGGACAACGGTTTTCGCGTCACCACCACCAGCACCCGGCCGGTGGCCAGCCCCGATGACCTGCGCGGGATGAAGCTACGGGTGCCGCCGAGCCCGATCATCATGTCGATTTTCCGCGCCCTGGATGCAGCGCCGACCAGCATCAACTTCGCCGAAGTCTACTCGGCGCTGCAGACGCGCATCGTCGAAGGCCAGGAGAACCCGCTGACCCTGGTGTCCTCGGCCAAGCTCTATGAAGTGCAGAAGTATTGCTCGCTGACCAACCATGTCTGGGATGGCTTCTGGATGCTCGGCAACAGCGCCTCCATCGGCCGCCTGCCGCCTGAGCTGCAAGCGGTGCTGCGCAAGCACATCGAGGCGGCGGTGCTGGCCCAGCGCGATGACCTGGCCAAACTGGAAGGCACTACGCGCGACACCCTCAAAGGCAAGGGCCTGGAGCTGGTCGACTCGCCCGCCGAGCCGTTCCGCGCCAAGTTGCGCAGCGCCAATTACTACGCCGACTGGCACGAGAAGTTCGGCGACGAGGCCTGGGCCATTCTTGAGCAGTTCTCCGGGAAACTGGCCTGATGAGCGCGCCAGCGGTCACGGCCTCCAACGTTTCGCAGCGCCTGCCGGCCCGGGTGCTGATCTGCCTGAACACCTGGACCATGCGTGTGGTCGGGGTCATCGCCGTCACCTTGATGGTGATCGAGACCCTGGTGCTGCTGGCGGGGGTGATCGCCCGCTATGTGCTGCACAGCCCGTTGATCTGGTCCGACGAGCTGGCGTCGTCGCTGTTCATCTGGCTGTCGATGTTCGGCGCGGTGCTGGCGCTGGACCGTGGCGAACACATGCGCATGTCGGCGGTGGTGAACAAGTTGCCGGCTGCCTGGCGCGGCTTCAGTGAAACCTTGTCGGCGCTGATTGTCTGCCTGTTCGTGGCGATGATCATTTCTCCGGCGATGCAGCATTCGCATGAGCAGATGTGGATTACCACGCCCGCCTTGGGCATCCCTGACGGGGTGCGCGCGGCAGCACTGCCGGTGGGCGCGGTACTGATGCTGTTGGCGGCGGTAGCGCGCATGGCACGCTATTCGACAGTGCGCCAGTTCATGGCCGGGCTTGCGGTGGTGGCGGTGGTGGGGGCGGCGTTGTGGCTGGCCCAGCCATTGCTGGCGGCGATGGGTAACTACAACCTGGTGGTGTTCTTCCTGGTGCTGCTGGGGGCGTGCGTGTTTGGCGGTATCCCGATTGCCTTCGCCTTCGGTACGGCGACCATGGCCTACCTGGCCCTGGCCACCCATGCGCCGCTGTCGATCGTGGTCGGGCGCATGGACGAGGGCATGTCGCACATGGTGCTGTTGGCGGTGCCGCTGTTCGTCCTGCTGGGGGTGGTGCTACAACTGTCGGGCATGGCCCGCACGCTGATCGACTTCATGGCCTCGCTGCTCGGCCATGTGCGCGGGGGCCTTCAGTACGTGCTGTTGGGGGCGATGTTCCTGGTGTCGGGGATTTCCGGCTCCAAGGTCGCCGACATGGCTGCGGTGGCACCGGCCTTGTTCCCCGAGATGAAGCGGCGCGGCTCCAAGCCAGAGGAGCTGGCAGCGCTGCTGTCGGCTACCGGGGCGATGACCGAGACCATTCCGCCAAGCCTGGTGCTGATCACCATTGGCGCGGTGTGCAGCGTATCGATCACCGCGCTGTTCATTGGCGGCTTGATGCCGGCGGTGGTCGCGACAATCGCTATCGCGGTGGTCTGCTGGTGGCGGTCACGCAAGGAAGACGGACCGAAGATCGAGCGCGCACCGCTGTCGCGGGTGGCCAAGACCTTCCTCATTGCCTTGCCCGCATTGGCGCTGCCGCTGCTGATCCGCGTGGCGGTGCTCGAAGGCGCCGCGACCGCCACTGAGGTGTCGACCATCGGCGTGGCCTACGTGGTGTTGGTCGGCCTTGCCATGCACCTGTTCATGCGCCACATCGAGTTCGCCCGGCTGTACCCGATGCTGCTGGAAGCGGCGGCGCTATCGGGGGCGATTTTGCTGATCATCGGCATGGCCTCGGCGATGGCCTGGGCACTGACCCAGTCCGGGTTCTCTGCCTCGTTGGTCGAGCTGATCGAGGAAATCCCTGGCGGCACCTTTGGCTTCATGTTCGTCACCATTTTGGTGTTCCTGATTCTGGGCAGCGTGCTCGAGGGCATCCCGGCGATCGTGCTGTTCGGCCCGTTGATGTTCCCGCTGGCGGAAATGCTCGGTATCCATCCGGTGCACTACGCCATGGTGGTGATCCTGGCGATGGGCGTGGGCCTGTTCGCACCGCCTTTGGGGGTCGGCTTCTACGCCGCCTGTGCGATCAGCAAGACCTCGTCCGATCACGTTATACGCAGGGTTTGGGGTTACCTGGGGGCCTTGCTGGTGGCCCTGGTAGTGGTGGCCTGCTTCCCATGGATTTCCATTGGTTTCCTTTAAGAGAGGGCTGTCATGAGCCAAGCTGCGAAAACAACGATGTATGCGCCAGCCCACGGCCGGGTTGCGCTGGTGACGGGGGCTGCGATGGGTATCGGTGCGGCCATCGCCGAACGCCTGGGTCACGACGGCCACAGCGTGGTGGTGGCCGATATCAACCTGGCGGCGGCCGAAGAGATGGTCGCTGGGCTGCGGGTGCAGGGCATCGAGGCCCAGGCCATGGTCATCGATGTCGGCGATGGGCAGTCGATCAGTGCGCTGTTCGCCCAGCTGCGCGAGCACTATGGGCGCTGCGATGTGCTGGTCAACAATGCTGGCGTCGCCCGCACCCAGGCGTTTCTCGATACTGAGCTTGAGGGTTGGCAACGGCTGATGAACATCAACCTGACCGGCACCTTGCTGTGCAGCCAACAGGCGGCGCAGTTGATGCGCGAGCAGGGCTGGGGGCGGATCATCAACGTCGCTTCGATCAGTGGCATGCGCGCGAGCATGGGACGTACTGCTTATGGCACGTCGAAGGCAGCGGTGATTGGCCTGACCCGGCAGATGGCGATTGAACTGGCTGAGCATGGCATCACGGTTAACGGCATTGCACCGGGGCCGGTGGATACGCCACTGACCCAGACCCTGCATTCGGCGGCGACGCGTGAGTCGTATGCGCGGGCGGTGCCTCTACGCCGCTATGGCACGCCGGCGGAGATGGCGGGGGCGGTGGCGTTTCTGGCTTCTGAGGATGCCTCGTACATCAGCGGGCATGTGATCCCGGTGGATGGTGGCTTCATGGCTTCGGGGATCCTGGAGATCTGATCTGGCAGTGCCGGCCTCATCGCGGGGCAAGCCCGCTTGTATGGTTAGACTTGAAGGGGTGGTGGGACTAAATGCCCGATTCTGACTGTTCGCAGCAGTACAGACCGTGGGAGACATCGCCCCACCCCTTCCACCAAAGCGCCGATAAAGAATGCATCGTTTGCAAGCGACGATAGAAGCAAGCCAGCGCCTCTTGGTGAAACCCCTTCAAGCCGAAAAACCTTAACGTGGAGAACCGCCCATGGCAATGCAGGCAGGCAAACTGATCGTGGGTACGGACGTCGCAAAGGCTGAGTTGGTTATCCATCACGACGCTAGTGATGAGGTAATCAAACTGAAAAATTCAAAACCCGACATCAAGCGATGGTTGAAACAACAGCCGCTCAACACGGCTATCGCAGTTGAAGCGACCAACGTCTATCACTTGGACCTGGTCGAGTTAGCCCATGGTGCGGGTCTTGAGGTTTATGTCATTGATGGCTTTCAACTGAGCAACTATCGGAAAAGTGTTGGAGGACGAGTCAAAACTGACCCTTCTGATGCGAGATTGTTGTCCCGGTTCTTGAGAAACGAAGGGGAAGATCTTCGCCCCTGGAGCCCCCCTCCCGCCGTCTACGGCAAGGTCCAGAGCCTTCTGCGACGCAGAGCTGCCTTGGTGACAGCGCGCACTGCAATGACTCAGAGCTGGGCCAATGAAAGCCTTTTGAAGAGCGCCTTCGAAGTGTTCGTCAAATCGATAGACCGCCTCGATTTACTGATTCAGAAAAAACTTAAGGACGTGCTCCGAGAAGCCGGACTACAAGAACAAGTGGCTCGCTGCCAAGCCGTAGAAGGAATTGGTTTTCTGACCGCTGCGGCATTAGTCATGGCCTTTGTCAGAGGCGAATTTAAAAACAGTGACTCCTTCATCGCATTCCTTGGAATGGACCTGCGAGTTAATGACTCTGGGCAGACGAATGGACGTCGTCGCCTGACAAAGCGGGGATGTTCAGAGATCCGTCGTTTGCTGCACAACGCGGCAATGTCCGCCAGCAGGTCGGCCGCTTGGAGAGACCTTTATGAGCAGCATCGAAACAGCGGTAAAGCAACAACCCAAGCCTTGGTCATCTTGGCTCGAAAGCTTGCCCGCGTGGCTTTCGCCCTGATGAAAAATCAGGGCGAATACATCACCAGAGCTATGAAATTGGCTTGCCCATAACCATAGAATCTCCCACGCTACTCATGTTCAGTCAGTGTACCGGGCGCGTGGGAGCGGGCTTGCCCCGCGATGAGGCCAGTACCGACACCCCAGCAATCACCCCTCCAACCCCCGCTGCGCCTGATCCTCGCGCGTTGCCTGCTCGCCCGCCTGCAGCGCCGTCTCGACAAAGGTGGCAATGCACGGGTTGTGGTTATCGGCCTTCCACACTGCCACCACTTCGATCACCGGCGCGTGCTTCAACGGCTTGAAGCTGGTGGTGGCCAGGCGCATGTTGCGCATCGAGCGCGGCACGATGGCGACCCCTAAGCCTTCACCCACCAGGTTGACGATGGTCTGCTGCATGTTGATCTCCATGCCGATGTTCGGCGTCACGCCGTGCTGCAGGCAGTAGTTGAAGATCATGTCGTGCAGCGCCGGGGCAATCCGCCTGGGCACGATGATGAACGGCTCGCCGGCCAGCGCTTGCGGGTCGATCAGCTCGTGTTCCATCAAACGATGCCCAGGCGGTAGCACCAAGGTCATTTCTTCGCGGTACAGGGTCACCGTCTCCAGGCCACTGCAATCCTGCGGCCGGTACATGATCGCCACGTCCTTGTTGCCACTGCTGATGTCCTGGGCCAGGTCCAGCGGCAAGGTCTCGGTCAACTTGAGGTTGACCTGCGGATACAGCGCTGCGTAGCGGCGGGTGATGGCCGGGGTGATGCTGTAGGCGGTCGACATCATGAACCCCACCGACAATTCGCCAGCCGCCCCGCGCGCGGCGGCCAGGGCATTGCGCTTGGCCTGCTCGAAGGCGGCGAACACCGTGCCGGTGTCCAGGTAGAAGCGCTGGCCGGCTTCGGTCAGCTCGACCCGGCGCCGCGAGCGATCGAACAATTTCACCCCCAGTTCCTCTTCCAGCAGGGCGATCTGCCGCGACAACGGCGGCTGCGAGATGTGCAGGCGCTCGGCTGCGCGGCCAAAATGCAAGGTCTCGGCCAGGGTGCGGAAGTAATGCAAATGGCGCAGTTCGATCACGTTGATGCTCGCAAAGGTATCAATGGATGCTTGATTATGTATTGGAAAATATAAGTGCGCCTACCTAATGTGATCAGGCAACACCCCTTCGGCCCCGGCCGCGCCACAAGCGTCGCCCGCCGACATAGTCACAAGCTATAGAACAATAAAAGGTGACGCTGATGCATTCCCTGACTGACCCTGCTGTGCCGTACGCCACCACCGCCGAAACCGATATCGCCCATGACAGTGACCCGCAGGTGCGCCAGGCCTTTCGCCGCGCGTTGCGCCTGATGGAGCGTGGCATTGCCGTGCTGATCCGGGGCGAGACCGGTACCGGCAAAGAGATTCTTGCCCGTGCCCTGCATGCCCACAGTCAACGGCGCAACGCCCAACTGGTGGCGCTCAACTGTGCCTCGATCCCCGAGACGCTGATCGAAAGCGAGCTGTTCGGCTACAGCCGTGGTGCCTTTTCCGGCGCGTTGCCGGGTGGCAAGAAGGGCAAGGTCCAGCAGGCGGATGGCGGCACCTTGTTTCTCGATGAGATCGGCGATATGCCCTACGAGCAGCAGACCCGTCTGCTGCGGGTGATCGCCGAGCGTGAAGTGACCCCGCTGGGCGCCGAACGCAGCCTGCCGGTGAATTTCGCCTTGGTCTGCGCCACCCACCAGGACCTGACCGCGCGGGTGGCCGACGGCAGTTTTCGCGAGGATTTGTTCTATCGCATCGCCACTGGCGTGGTGGAGCTACCGCCGCTGCGCGAGCGCACCGATCGCGGCGAGTTGCTGTGCAACATGGTTGCTCATGAACTGCCCGGTTGCGATCCGCGCCAGGTGATCAGCGCTGAAGTCTGGTCGCTGCTGCTGACCCACGCCTGGCCCGGCAACCTGCGCCAGATGCGCGCGGTGATCCGCTATGCCTGTGCGGTGATGGAAGGTGCGCGGATCCAGCGCGGCGATCTGCCGGTGGACTTCCTCGCCCAGTTGCCGCCTGCCTCAGGCGCAGTACGTCCGGTGATGCCTAATGTCACGCCGATTCGCCCGATTCGCCCGACTCGCGCAGGCGATGAGCGCGCCGATGTGCTCGAAGTGCTGCAAGCCTGTCGCTGGAACATGTCGGCGGCGGCGCGTGAGCTGGGTATCTGCCGGCCATCGCTGTACCGGGTGCTACGGCGCCTGGATATCCCTCCGCTCAAGGAACAGTTGGCGCTGGGCGCCTGCCGCAACGCCTGATCCGCATCACCCACTGATCGCACAGATCCAACGCCCCTTGCCGTGCAGGGGGCGGGCCTGACTTCGACCTCATGAAGGAATAACAACAATGAATGCCGCTGCCGCTTACGCCCCTTTGAACTTCACCCTGACCGGCCGCACCGCCTTAGTGACGGGCGCCGCCCGCGGGATTGGCCACGCCATCGCCGTCGCGCTTGGCCACTGCGGGGCGCGGGTCGCCCTGGCCGATCTTGATCCACAGGCCGCGGAGCGTGCGGCCGAACTGCTGCGTGCACAGGGGATCGAGGCTATTGGCGTGGGGGTGGATGTGGCAGAGGAGCAGCAGGTGCAGGCGATGGTCACGCAGGTCGAGCGACTGTTCGGTGGGGTCGATATTCTGGTCAACAACGCCGGGATCGTTTCTACAGCGCCGCTGCTGGAGCTGACCACGGCGGAGTGGAATCGGGTCATGGCGATCGATCTCAACAGCGTGTTCTTCTGTGTCAAGGCGGTGCTGCCGGGGATGATGGATCGGCGTGCCGGGCGGATCATCAACATCGCTTCGGTAGCCGGTAAGCGCGGGGGAGGGTTGTTGGGCAACAGTTGCTATGCGGCGGCCAAGGGTGCGGTGATCGCCCTGACCAAGGGGCTGGCGCGTGAGGCGGGGCCGTTCGACATTACTGTAAACGCAGTGTCGCCGGCACTGACCGATACCGAGATGACCAGCGTGCTGGCGCCGCAAGCTCGGGCGCAGGTGCTGGCGCAGATGCCGCTGGGGCGTGCTGGGACGCCACGGGATATTGCTGCGGCAGTGTGTTTCTTGGCGTCGGCGGAGGCAGGCTTTGTCACCGGTGAGATCATGGATGTGGATGGCGGGTTCATGCGCGACTGAGCGATGCTACGGGCGCAAAGCTAGTAGGCGCGGGACAATCCCGCGCCTACAGATCGGCGTGTGCCTTAGCGGCCCTGCCAGATGCCGTAGCCAGTAAGGCGCTCACGATCATGGGCCAGGCTGAAGTCCTGTAGCGGCCCTTTAGGCACGATGCCATTGGGGTTGATGGTCTTGTGGCTCATGTAGTAGTGCTTCTGGATATGCTCCATATCCACGGTGCCTGCCACTCCAGGCCACTGATACAGCTCACGCAGCCAGTTGGACAGATTCGGGTAGTCGCTCAACCGTCGCAGGTTGCACTTGAAGTGGCCATGGTAGACCGCATCGAAACGCACCAGGGTGGTGAACAGGCGCACGTCGGCCTCGGTCAGGTATTCACCGGCCAGATAGCGCTGGCGGCTGAGCAGCGCTTCCAGGTAGTCCAGTTCGTTGAACACTTCGTCGAACGCCGCTTCATAGGCCTCTTGGGTGGTCGCGAAACCTGCCCGGTACACGCCGTTGTTCACTGCCGGATAGATGCGCTCGTTCAACGCTTCAATGGTTGGGCGCAGCGCTTCGGGGTACAGGTCAAGACGATTGCCGGTCAGCTCATCGAAGGCACTGTTGAAAATGCGGATGATCTCGGCCGACTCGTTGTTGACGATGCGCTTTTGCTTCTTGTCCCACAGCACAGGCACGGTCACTCGGCCGGTGTAATTGGGGTCATCCTGGGTATAGCGCTGGTGCAGGTAGTCGAGGCCGTCGAGCTGATCGCCGCTGGAGCCATTTTGCTTATCGAAAGTCCAGCCGTGCTCGCCCATCAGCCAACTGACCACCGAGACGTCGATCAGCGGCTCCAGGCCTTTGATCGCGCGGAAAATCAGGGTGCGGTGTGCCCACGGGCAGGCCAGTGACACATACAGGTGATAGCGGCCGGCTTCGGGGGCGGGCAGCTGATTACGCCGTTGTGCGTTCTCGCGCTGGAACGCGCCGTCCTTGCTGGTCTGGTACCACTGGTCATGCCAGCGGCCATCAATCAAAAGGCCCATGGTGAGCTCCTCGGAACAAAGTTGTTTGTCGTTGGAGCCCAGTCTAGGGCTTATCGTTCGAATAAATAGCGCAAAGACTGCGCTGTTCTTATCGAATTAATTGATGTTTTTGCGCTCCGCCCAGTAAACACGGGCATTGCCGAAAGCCTGCTCGCGATCTTGCCCAAGCCCGCGCAGGGCCAGGGCCATGGTTGCGATCACCGCCATTTCGCCGTAGCTGTCTTGCGCTTCGCCGCGCCAGACCGCAAGCAGTTGCTCAGGCTGCAGGCTGGCCGGTTTGACATGGCGCTGGGCGCTCATGGCCGGCCACTCTTCGTCCCAGTTCTCGCCGCCGCTGGTGCCGTACAGATGGCTGGCAACGTCCGGGTTGATCTCGATCTCGCCGCCGTCACCTTTGATCACCACGGCGTGGTCGCCCAGCAAACGGCTGGCCTCGCGGTGCACTGCCTGGTAGCCGGGGTGGAAAATGCTTTGCAGGCCGCAACGCGCTGCCAGCGGATTGAGCACCCGGGCCAGCGAGTGAATCGGCGAACGCAGGCCCAAGGTGTTGCGCAGATCGATCATTCGTTGCAGCTGGGGCGCCCAGTCCTGCAACGGGAAGAAGGCCAGGCGCTGTTCATCGAGGGCGTTGGAGACCGCTTGCCAGCTGCGACACAGCGGAATTTCCAGCAGGGTCAGCAACTGCTCGGTGTACATCCGGCCTGCGGTGTGGGCGCCACCGCCATGCAGCATGATCCGCACGCCATTGCCGGCCAGGCACTTGGCCGCCAGCAAATACCAGGGTAGATGGCGCTTTTTGCCGGCGTAGCTGGGCCAGTCCAGATCGACAGCGATGTTCGGCGCTTGCAGGTGCGTGCGCAGCGCCTCGGTGAACCCAGCCAGCTCCTCGGCGCTTTCTTCCTTGTGCCGCAAGAGCATGAGGAAGGCGCCCAGTTGGGTATCCTCGACCTTGCCTTCGAGCAGCAGGGTCATCGCCGCGCGGGCCTCTTCTCGGGTCAGGCCGCGGGCGCCGCGCTTGCCTTTGCCTAGGATGCGCACGAATTCGGCGAAGGGGTGTTCGGCTGGCGTTTCCAGGGTGAGCGGGCGCAGTTCGGCGCAGAGTTCGGTCATATGCAATTGGTCGGCTTGGGCAGGCCCGCCAGCTTGGCGGCGAGTTTGGCGGGAGTGCCGTTGAACAGGCGATTGAGGTGTGGGCTGTTGCCTTTTTCCGCGCCCAGCTTGAGTGCGGTGTACTTGATCAGCGGGCGGGTGGCTGGCGACAACTCGAACTCCTGGTAAAACTGGCGCAGCAGTTCGAGGATCTCCCAGTGATCCTGGCTCAGGGCGATGGCCTCGCGCGCAGCCAAGGCCTCGGCGACGGCGGGGGACCAGTCGTGCAGGTCGACCAGAAAGCCGTCCTTGTCCAAAGCGATCTGCTGATCGCCGACAGTCAGGGTGCTCATAACCAGCTATTTACCTTGTCATACTTGAGCGACAGCGCAACGAAGGCCGGGTAGTCCACGGCTTCGGCCAAGGCACCATCAATGCCGCCAATGCCGCGGGCCTGCAGGTCTTCGTCGAGCGCGTACAGCCGAGCCTCCAGGCTGGCCGCTTGCAACAGCCGCTGTGGCTCAGTGCCGTTACGCAGGGCGTAGACCGCATCGCCGCACAACAGCAGCGCATCGTCAGCACCCAGCAAGCGCAGGCAGCTTTGCAGGCGGTTGTCGCCAAACGGTGAGTGGGCAATTACATGCAGGGTCGTCATCAGAGCGTTACCACCTGGTCGAATCGGGCAATCAGTGCGGCCAGGGCCGCGTCGTCCAGCACTTCTACCGGCAGCGCCAGTTCGCCACTTTCCAGGCCGCGCTCGGCCAGGCTATGACCGCAGGCGAACAGCGCCTCGACGCCAAACATCGGCAGTGCCTGCAGGTTGGCCGCAAGGTTCTTCTGCTGCACCTGTGCCGGTTGCTGACCTTCGGCCAACTGGAATACGCCATCATCGAGAAACAGCATGCCCAGCGGTAGGTCGAAGGCACCGCCGGCCAGGGCAATGTCCAGGGCTTCGCGGGCAGAAGGGCCGTTCCACGGTGCCTGACGGCTGATGATCAATAAGGATTTGGCCATTTCAATCGCCTCCGAAACAGACCAGGCGGTCGGCAACTTGCGCCGCCTCGTGCAACTGGCCAAGGCCGGACAGCTCCCACGGCGCTGGCAGGTTCACGGCAGGGCGCTGGTAGCGGTTGGCTTCGGTCTCGTCCAGCACGCCACGGCGCAGGGCGGCGGCAATGCACACCACTGCGTCAAACTGATGCTCGCTGATGAAAGTGCGCCACTGCGCGGCTACGTCCAGTTCGTCCTGGGGTGCGACGACGTTGGCCGAGGCGCTGTGCACCCCGTCCTGATAGAAGAACAGGCGGGCAATCTCATGCCCGCCGGCCAGCGCCGCTTCAGCGAAGCGCAGGGCGCGGCGCGAGGAGGGCGCATGGGCTGGGGAAAAAACCGCGATGGCGAATTTCATGGGAGGCTCTTGCAACGTAATGCGGCCATGATAAAGCAAAAAAGCCCGGATAGAGTGCGGGGCAAGCCCGCTCTCACGTCAATCCTACCAACAGGACGAGCAACGTGAGAGCGGGCTTGCCCCGCGATAGCTAACGCTCAGTCGACGCTTAGTGCTGATCCTTGCTCTCTGGCAGGAACCAGTTCAGCACCAGGGCGCAGATGCCGCCGGTGGCCACACCCGACTCCAGCACGTTACGCAGCGCAGCAGGCATATGCGCAAGGAATTCTGGCACCTGCGCCACGCCCAGGCCCAGCGCCAGGGACACGGCAATGATCAGCAGCGCACGGCGATCCAGACGGGTGCTGGCCAAGATATTGATACCCGAAGCCGCCACGGCGCCGAACATCACCATCGCCGCGCCACCCAGCACTGGCTCAGGCACTGCCTGGATTACCCCGGCAACGCTTGGGAACAGGCCGAGCAACACCAACATGGCTGCGATCCAGATGCCGATATGACGGCTGGCGATACCGGTCAGCTGAATCACCCCATTGTTCTGGGCGAAGATCGAACTGGGGAAGGTATTGAACACCCCGGCCAGCAGCGAGTTGGCGCCGTTGACCAGCACACCGCCCTTGATCCGCTGCATCCACAGTGGCCCTTCGACCGGCTCGCGCGACACTTTGCTGGTTGCAGTGACGTCACCAATGGCTTCCAGCGAAGTCACCAGGTAGATCACCAGCATCGGAATGAACAGCGCCCAGGAGAAACTCAGGCCGAAATGCAGTGGCATCGGCACCTGGAACACAGCAGCCTCGTGCATACCGGTAAAGTCCAGGCGGCCCAGATAGCCGGCCAAGGCATAGCCAACTGCCAAGGCAATAACGATGGCGCAACTGCGCATCCACACTACCGGAATGCGGTTAAGCACCACGATAATCGCCAGCACCACACCCGACAGCAGCAGGTTCTCGCCATTGGCGAAGGTGCCATTGCCCATTGCCGTGAAGCCACCGCCCATGCTGATCAGGCCAACCTTGATCAGGGTCAGGCCGATCATCAGCACGACGATGCCGGTCACCAGCGGGCTGATCAGGCGTTTGACGAACGGCAGGATACGCGACACGCCCATCTCGACGAACGAACCGGCGATTACCACACCGAAGATCGCCGCCATTACCCCTTCAACCGGCGTGCCTTGCTTGACCATCAGCGCACCACCGGCAATCAGCGGCCCGACGAAGTTGAAACTGGTGCCCTGCACGATCAGCAGCCCCGCACCAAACGGGCCGAAGCGCCGGCACTGGACGAAGGTGGCGATACCCGAGATCACCAGCGACATCGACACGATCAGGTTGGTATCGCGCGCCGACACGCCCAATGCCTGGCAGATCAGCAGGCCCGGGGTCACGATCGGCACGATGATCGCCAGCAGATGCTGCAGTGCAGCCAGCATGCCGATCAGTGGCCGCGGCTTGTCCTCAAGGCCAAGGACCAGTTCATTGGCAGGCGCTGGCGCGCCGGGCCCGTGTTCGATGGAACTCATGGGAAGCTGCCCCGGAAGAAAAAAGGAGCGCATTCTACGGGGCGCTAGGCAATTGGGGTAGGCCCCAGGCTCATTTGCCGCTTACTGGGCGATTTCGTGTTCGCCCCCCCGCAGTTTCAACTCGTGGGAGCGGGCTTGCCCCGCGATGAGGCCAGCGCAAACAACACACCATCTGGGGCGCACAAAAAAGCCCGCCGAAGCGGGCTTTGCGTTACTCGATCAGCAACATCGATCAGTCATCACGACCCATGATGCCAAACAGCTGCAGCAGGCTGATGAACAGGTTGTAGATCGATACATACAGGCTGATGGTCGCCATGATGTAGTTCCGCTCGCCGCCATGAATGATGGCGCTGGTCTGGAACAGAATGCAGACCGACGAGAACAGAACGAAGCCAGCGCTGATCGCCAACTGCAGGCCGCTGATCTGGAAGAAGAAGCTGGCAACCACAGCGCCGAGCAGAACGAAGAAGCCTGCAGTGATGAAGCCACTGAGGAAACTCATGTCCTTGCGGGTGATCAGCACGTAGGCCGACAGACCACCAAACACCAGCGCGGTCATGGCAAATGCCGAGCTGACCACTTCAGCGCCACCGGCCATGCCCAGGTAGCGGTTGAGGATCGGGCCAAGGATGAAGCCCATGAAACCGGTGAGGGCGAAGGTGGAGACCAGGCCCCAGACCGAATCACGCAGCTTGGCGGTGAGGAAGAACAGCCCGTAGAAGCCGATCAGTACCACGAAGATGTTCGGGTAACCGACGCGCATCTGCTGCGCGACGAACGCCATCACACCGCTGAAGGCGAGGGTAAGCGCCAGCAGGCTGTACGTGTTGCGCAGGACCTTGCTGACCTCCTGCTGCTCGACCTGCTGGCCGTGTTGTACGGCATAATCCTGTTCGCGCATGGCGACACTCCTGTGGGGTTGAAACCTATGGATGCTGTGAGCATACCAGAGCCGCCGCAGGCCGCGACACAGAGAGTTTGACAGCTTGTTACATTACGGTATTATGGCGCCGCAAATCTGTTCCGGAAGCGTGGCCGAGTGGTTTAAGGCAACGGTCTTGAAAACCGTCGATGGGCAACTATCCTAGAGTTCGAATCTCTACGCTTCCGCCATATTTTTCAGCAAAAGCCCCGATTATTCGGGGCTTTTGTGTTTCTGGGGTTTGGAAGAGCCCCAGCAATGGCCAATTCCCCGCCGACTCAAGCAATTGTGTGTTCTCCTATGGAAGACCGGCGGAGGCTGTGATAATGGGGGCAATCACAAGGGCCATGTCATGCTGACCATCTCCAATAACGTGCATCTGCCGGATGCCGAAATCGAACTCACCTACATCCGCGCACAAGGTGCGGGTGGGCAGAATGTCAACAAGGTGTCCAGCGCGGTGCACCTGCGCTTCGACATCCCGGCCTCATCGTTGCCCGAGTTCTACAAGGAGCGGCTGCTGGCGCTGCGTGACAGTCGTATCACCGGCGACGGTGTGGTGATCATCAAGGCCCAGCAGTACCGCACCCAGGAGCAGAATCGTACTGACGCATTGGCGCGTCTTGCCGAGCTGATCATTGCAGCCGGCAAGACCGAGAAGAAACGCCGCCCCACCAAGCCGACCCTTGGCTCCAAGACCCGCCGTCTCGAAGGAAAAGCCAGGCGCAGCACTGTCAAGGCTGGTCGGGGCAAGGTCGAGTTCTAGTGCTGGTGGTGCGACGTTGCTGGCAAGTTTCAGTTCTGCTAATGCCTATATCGCCTTAGTGAGCAATGTAGGTTGCGATCTCCTACACCGTCTGTGCAAAAGCTTGAGGTTAGACGGATGATCAATCTTGCAGCGAGGCAGCAGGTCAGCGCAGATTCCTGCCCACTGTAACTTTCGGTTCTTTTCGCTGTCCGATCTTCCCGATGCCGAACCTAGGGTACTGCCTCAGGCGTCGTCTACTATTGATGAAAAGGAGCTTCCAATGTTTTCAGCACGGATTACCGCAGTTTCGCTTTGCTTGGCTACCTTGGGCATGGCCAATGCGGCCCTCGCCGATTCGAAGGCGGAAAATCACAAAACCGCCGTGACTATCCTCGCCATGGAGCAGGTATGCAACAAGGCCATTCCTGGGTTGAACGGCACTGTTGATAACGCATTGGCCAACGAACCGATGGACGATGCGTTGAAGGCCGAGATCATGGCGCTGAGGTCGGCACCGGGCAGCAAGACTCAAATCGATGACATGGCTAACAGGCTGTCGGGCTCCCCGTTGTCGGCACTGGCGGTGGAGCAGGGCACCTGCAAGATGTACGCTGCCAAGTAGTCCTGCATTCCGCTGGTACGCCTTCTCGGTGTATGCCTGAACCGAGATCACCGCCCTCCAGCCTCACTTGTATCCCCAGAGCATGATCGATGATCACCCAGTCGCAACTGATGACCTTGGCGCGGCAAGCAGATGAGGACGTGTTTTCCTGGGCCAGCTTCGTCGCTCAAACCGAGTTCCTATGGCAGGACACGACGCTGGTACCGGATGCTTGCGCCTGGCAAGCCCTCTGGTTCGAGCTGGAAATCGTCAATGCCCTGGCCTTGGCCGAGTGGGACGAGCACGGGCGGCCCGTCGACTGGGCAGATTGCTGGCGGGAGGGCTACAAGCAGCAAGCCCAGGGGTTGTTGGCCGCACTGCTGAAATTGATCAGCTGACATCTTCACTAAGGGACAGCTGACGCTCGTATTCGCGTGATCGAATAAACGCCTTTTCTCAATAGTGGCATGTTGCTGCATTGCGCGCCGAAAATCACAAATAAAGCCCGCCTTTGAGGGCAAATGCTGTTCACTTAAGTCCGGTGTCGTCTGCTTTGGGGCCGCTTTGCGGCCCTTCGCGGGCAAGCCCGCTCCCACAGGTTTAGCGCTTAACCGCGCTTTGCGCGTGGGAGGATGATCCGGCTGACACGGATTGTTACATCTCCCCCAATACTGCTTCTCAATCTCCTGGATTTATCCCTTCTAACTGAGGCGATACGCTGCCCCCCAGCCTTCGAGCGAGCGCCGTTGAGCGCTGAACAAACAGGGGTAGCAGTCACTCGCCCAGGCTGATCTGTTTACGCGGCTTTCCTCTGGCCGATTTCGATCCGGCCCTCGAAATCCTCTTGGTTTCGCCCCTGCCCAAGCACGTCCAATCCGGGACTTGAATGTTCAGCTGCTGATCAGCCCCTCGCGCGTCGTCGACCAACGCTGTCGACCCAGTCCCTTCGCCTCTGGCGCGAGCAGTTTGATTTAACCAAAGGAGTTTAAGAAACATGACGGATGACCAACGCCCCCCAAGCGCAGCGTCGCCGCTACGCACCAGCGCCAGGGTGCTATTTGCCTTGCTCGTTCTGGCCGTATCGCTGGCGCTGATCTATGGCGGCTTCAAGCTGGTTGCACTGGGTGGCTCACGTTACTACCTGATCGCGGGCGTGGCATATTTGCTGCTGGCGGTGCTGTTCTTGATGCGGGCACGTGTGGGCATTGCGCTCTCTGTAGCGATCTTCCTGGCGACCTGTGTCTGGGCGCTGTATGAAGTCGGCCAACTCAGCTACTGGGAGCTGCTGCCACGCCTGGTAGTGCCGGCGATTATCCTGACCTTGAGCCTGTGGGTCGGCGCTGCGCTGCCAAGTGTTTCCGTGAGCACGCGGCGTGTGGCCAATCGGGTGGGTTTTGCGCTGTTGGTGGCGTTGCTGGCCACGTTCGTAGCTGCATTCTACCCGCATGGCGCAATTTCCAATCCGGTCGCGGCGGGCGGTGCCAATGTGGCCGAGGAGCTGGCTAGCGCTCCTGAAAACTGGGAATTCTTTGGCCGCAACGCCTCGGGCACCCGGTTCGCGCCGTACACGCAAATCACTGCTGACAACGTCAACCAGCTGCAAGTCGCCTGGACCTACAGAACCGGCCGCAGAACCACCGGCGCTGGCGCAGGTGTAGACGAAAACACGCCGCTGCAGATCGGCAACGTGCTGTACTCCTGCACGCCAGAAAACCTGGTGACCGCGCTCGACGCCGACACCGGTACGCCGCTGTGGAAATTCGATCCGCAGGCTAAAAGTGCAGAGCATGTGACCTGCCGCGGTGTCGGCTATTACGACATCGATAAGGACGACAGCCTGAGCGCGCAGGCCAAGGCTGCCTATGGCGATGAGCAGCAATGCCGCCAGCGCATCTTGGTATCGTCGGTCGACGCCCGTCTGTTTGCCTTGGATGCGCATAGCGGCACGCTTTGCCCAAGCTTTGGCGACAACGGCTACGTTGACCTGAAGAAGGGCATGGGCCCGACCGAGAACAGCAAGCGCTACCACCCCACGTCGCTGCCGGTGGTCATGGGCCATCTGACGGTGGTTGGCGGCTGGGTGCGCGATATCGTTGCCAAGGAGCCTTCAGGTGCAGTGCGGGCCTTCGATGTACTCAGTGGTGCGCTGGTATGGGCATGGGATGTCGGTGCGCCAGAGAGCGAGGATGCAGCCCAGGCCGAGCACCAGTTCACCCTGGAAACGCCCAACGTTTGGACCGTACCGACCTACGATAAAGAGCTGAACCTGGTCTATCTGCCTACCGGTAACGGACCGCCCGACTACTGGGGCGGTGATCGTAACCAGGCCAAGGAAAAGTACGGTTCGGCAGTGGTGGCGGTGGATGCATCTACTGGTAAGGCCAAGTGGGTTTACCAGACCGTTCACCACGATGTCTGGGACTATGACCTGCCGTCGCAGCCGGTGCTCTACGAGATCAACAATGCCCAGGGCGTGAAGACTCCGGTGCTGATCCAGACCACCAAGACAGGTCACATCTTTGTCCTGGATCGGCGTACCGGTGAGCCGGTCACCGAGGTTGAAGAACGTCCGGTGCCCACTTCGCCAGCCGCTGTTGGCGAGCACTTGTCGCCAACCCAGCCTTACTCCAAAGGGATGCCGGTCATTGGCGCCGAGCCGCTGACCGAGAAGTCGATGTGGGGTGTGTCGACCTTCGATCAACTGTACTGCCGGATCATGTTCAAGGACTCGGTGTACCTGGGGCCCTTTACCCCTCCCAGCGAAAAGCCCTACATCGAGTGGCCGGGCTTGCTGGGTGGGATGAACTGGGGTGGCATCTCGATCGATGAGAACACCGGGATGATGTTCGTCAATGACATGCGCATGCCGTTGCGGATGTCGCTGGTTACTCAGGAAAACACCAAGAACTTCAAGGTTTCGACCGATGAAGTACCTGGCTTCATGGGCACCATTCGGCCACAAGTGGCGGGGATCTACGGCGGGGTGAAAATCGACATCCTGCAGTCTCCACTGGGCGTGCCGTGCAACACCCCTCCGTTTGGCAGCATGAGTGCGATTGATTTGAATACCCAGAAGCTGGTCTGGCAGGTGCCCCTGGGCACCGTGCAGGACACCGGTCCGCTGGGGATCAAGACCCACATGCAGATCCCGCTGGGCATGCCGGCGCTGGGCGGGCCGACCTCGACTGCATCGGGCCTGGTGTTCTTCGCCGGTACCCAGGACTACTACCTGCGCGCGCTTGATTCGGCCACTGGTAAAGAGGTGTGGAAGGCACGCTTGCCGGTGGGCGCCGTGGCCGCGCCATTGATCTACGTATCGCCAAAAACCGGCAAGCAGTATGTGCTGATCTCGGCGGGTGGGATGAGCCATTCGCCTGATGTGGGGGACTACATCATCGCCTATGCGCTGCCAGACAAAGCATCCAAGCACTAAGCACGCCTGACAATAATCCCCGTTCGCGGGGATTATTTTTGCCTGCTGCGGCTGAGCCTATTGCAAGGTCGGTGGCTTCAACGGGCCCTGTAACTGGCCTAAGGTTGCTTCGATGCCGGCAATCACCTTTTCAAGGTTATCGGCTTGTTCATCATTGCCCATCGCTCGCAGTTGATCACGCTGTTGGCGCAAGATAAGCAGGTTCTTTTGCAGGGCGAGCGCTGAAGTAGTGAACGTTTCCATGTCTGTCTCTGGCTGATGGCATCCATGCCGTTGTAGGAATATCCGGACCGTATCAGCCAATTCCAGCCAGTGAAACTGCGTTTTCATACAGGGATTGGTCTGTCGCGGGCTTCATCCTACTCAGCCATCAGAAGCTTCCTACAAGCCTAGGTGAGCCGGTATTGCTAAGTATGTTCAGGATTGCGCCGGCAGGCCAGTGAACAAGCCGCTTGGCGCTCATATCCCCCCCTAGATCGAGGTGGCTGCCAGGCAGGTCGTTTAGCTGTGTCTCGCACGTATGGCGAAACGTTATGTTGCAAATAGGCTCGCTCCACTTGAGGAGCGTGGAGACCCGGCGTTAACCAGGCTCGTGCTGTAGTACTTCCTGCAGCAGCCACTGCGCGACCAACGTGCTCGCCGAGCCCGCTGCTGGGGGCTGGGCCGTGAGCAGGTGAAAGCCTGCAGCGCTGTTCAGTTGGTGCCCCTCAAGGGCAATCACCAGGGTGCCGGCCTTCAATGCGTTCTCGACTAGTAACTGCGGCACCAGGGCGATACCCATGCCTTGCTCGGCGGCCTCGATGGCCAGGATGGTCTGGGAGAAGGCCGGGCCGCTGAAGCGGGTGCCGGGCAGGCCGTAATGATCGAACCAACGTTTCCAATTGTTGTGGCTGTCTGAAATCAACGCTACGTCGCTGAGTTCTGCTGGCTGTTGCCAGCGTCGCTCCCCGCGCAGCGACGGGGCGCACACGGGCACGGCCTGGCCGGCTAGCAGCAGGCGGGCGTGGGCATCGGCAAAGGGCGGCGCACCCCAGCGCACGGCCATGTCTACCGCGCCTTTGCCGCTGAGCGGGCGGGTGCTGTCGGAGGCATCGATCATCAGCGCGATCTGCGGGTGCGCGGCAGCCAGGCGGCCCAGGCGCGGTATCAGCCAACGGCTGGCGAATGCCGGGGTGGTGCTCAGCAGCACTTGATGAGGGTCTTGCGGGGCATCGCGTTCAAGCAGTTCGCGGCTGGCATCTTCGATGATGTGCAGCGCCAGGCGGACCCGCTCCAGATACTCACTGCCCGCGCGGTTGGGCCTCAAGCCGCGTGGCAGTCGCTCGAACAGTGCCTGGCCGAGCTTCTCTTCGAGCGTGCGCACCTGCTGGGCCACCGCGCCGGGGGTGACGTGCAGCGCTTGGGCGGCGGCGCGGAAACTGCCCAGGCGCGCCGCCGCCTCAAAGGCGACCAGGTGATTGATCACGTAAGGCGTGGTGCGTCGTTTGCAAACGCTCATCCAGTAGTTTTCCTGCAGGCTTGGCCCGCTGATCGAGAGGGTTGAAGTGCCCGCCGATTCTGGCCCGATGGTGCTGTGCTAGCAACCTGAAGGTGCTCAGTTGCGCTAGCATGTCGGCCTTCAACTGTTTTGCGGATTTTTCCATGAGCACTGCCATCTTTCGCCAAGCTACGCCCCAGGACGTGGATCGCTGCTTCCACATCGAAACGACCGCCTATGAGGGCGACGAAGCGGCCACCCGCGAGAAAATCGCCACGCGCATTGCGCAGTATCCCGAGGGTTTTCTGATCCTTGAGCTCGATGGCCAGGTGATCGGTTTCATCAATAGCGGCTGCGCCGAGCACGTGGTGATGTCCGATGAGGCGTTCAAGGAGCTGGTCGGCCATGATCCGCACGCCGCCAATGTGGTGATCATGTCAGTGGTGGTCGACCCGGCCTTCCAAGGCCGTGGCTATGCGGGCTTGCTGATGACGCGGTTCGTCGAGCAAATGCGCGAGCGCGGCAAGGCGAGCATTCACTTGATGTGCAAGGACCAGCATGTGGGCCTGTACGAGAAGTTGGGTTACCGCTATGTGCAGCCGTCGGCCTCTGATCATGGCGGCATGGCCTGGCATGAAATGGTGATGGCGCTCTGAGCAGGTGCGTCAGGTTTTGTCGCAGCGCCTGCTAGGATCCGGCCTTTTGCCTAGCCAGGGAGAGGCTTGTGAAGTACGTCGTGATCGAAGCACATCGCTCTGAATACCCGCGTCCGATCCGTTTTGCCCAAGGTGAGATGCTCGACATCGGCCCCCGCTATGCCGGTGAGCAAAACTGGCAGGACTGGTACCTGTGCAGCTGTGCTGGGCAGGAGCCTGGTTGGGTGCCGGCGCAGGTCATCGAACGGCTCGGTGTTGCCCGGGGTAGGGCGCTCGAACAGTACTGTGCTCACGAACTGGATGTCGATCCGGGGCAGCGGGTGCTGGGTTTGCGCCCGCTCAATGGGTGGCTGTGGTGTCGCCGCGAGGCCAACGGTGAGCTGGGTTGGCTGCCGGCCGAGAAGCTGCGCCTGGTGGACTGATCGGCTCATCTGATCCGCTTTTTTTCCACCAACCTGCATCTGTAACCGTATCAGCGAAAAGTCGAAAATGCTTACCAGGCCCAGCCTTCCAAACCGGTGTGCGCTGGGCAAGTTGCGCTGCTCTGCACCCGCATCGGCCAGCTCCGGTATTCTGTTATCACACTGTAGAGGTTCCAATGGGCAAGCTCTCGCTGTTCCTGGGTGGTTTTCTGCTGCTGACAATCCTCATTGGCCTGCTGGGTACCATTCCGCCCACCTGAAGCCACCCCCTATCCTTGAGGCCCGTTTTTTCCAGCAGACGGGCCTGCACCTCTCAACGGGCTTTTTGCCCGTTTTTTTGTACCCGTTGGATAAGTGGTAGCTGCAAGCAATTCTCAAGTGCGAATGGCTCGTGTAATCTCCCGCCGCCATCAAAGGGTCCCACGTTCGAGGACCCGTCACTTGCCTTGGAGTTGAGATCTACATGGAATGCAAGAAGGGCGCTGCCGCGATGCTGGCGTGGCGCAACCGGTTTCTCGCAGAGGCTGGCCTGCAAGAGGATGATTACGACCAAGCCTTGCGCTGCGCCGAAGACCTGGAACGCTCGGGAGTGATCAGTGCAGGGGAGTGGATCGAATTGGTCAAGCAAGCCAATTCGGCGTTGCTGCGTGCGCGATAAGTCGTTCTTTGTGCAAGGAAAACTGTCCACAGAAAACGTGGGTAGGTCTGTGGATAAATCGCTGTAAGTAAGGCCGGTTGCGGCCTCTGTTAAATTGAGCAGAATTTGAACAGTGATTGGCTTGCTGTATCACGGCTTGCCACGACGCAACGCTTGCAGTAGGTCGCGCACCCGCGCCGGCAATTCACCGGCCGGGTATACGGCATGCATTTGTGGGTCGTCGCCACTGCTTGAGGTCAGGTGATAGCTAGGGCAGACGCGCACCAGCCGCCCGGCCGCGACCTGTGGCTCACCCACCCAGTCAGCCAATCGTGCGATACCCGCCCCAGCCAGGGCGCTGTGGAACACCGCGCTTCCGGCGCTCAGGCGCAAGCGAGGGCGTGGCTGCAAGCGGGTGATCTGCCCGTCGCGGCAAAAATGCCAAGCCTTGAGGATGCGCGGGGCGGTGTGCAGGATCAGCGCGTGTTCGCTAAGTGCTTCCGGCTCCTGCGCAAGGCCTGCGCGGGCCACATAGTCGGGGCTGGCGTACAGGTGCCGGCGGTAGCTCCACAGGGGGTAGCCGATCAGTTCGCTGGACTGTGGGAAGGCGCCGCGCACCACGAAGTCGAACTTGCCTTGAAGCGGGTCGAGGCTCTGGTCGCTGAACTGCACGTCCAGGGTGACCTGCGGGTGGCGGCGAGAGAATTCAGCCAAGACCGTTGGCAGCACTTGCTGGCCAAGCAGCTCAGGCGCGGCGAAACGAATCCAGCCCTGCGCCGTACCACTCAACGCCGCCAGTTCATCGGCCGCATCGCGTTGCACATCGAGCAAGCGCTCGGCGTGTGGCAGCAAGCGTTCACCTGCTTCGGTCAGCGTGACGGCGTTGGCGTTGCGGTTGAGCAGCTTGCTTCCGGCGTTGTCTTCCAGTGCTTGTAGCGCCCGGGTAATCGCGCTAGGCGAGCGGCCCAGGGCGCGGGCAGCAGCGACAAAGCTGCGCTTGTGCGCGACGCTGACGAAGGCCTGGATTTCACGCAGCATGTCCAATGCCATGAGGGGCTCCTTGTTGCAGTTTTCGCAATATGGCATTTCAGCACAACGGCGTGGCTTTGATTAGCCTTGGGCTCTGTTTTTACTGCCTGGAGCCCCCGCCATGATGGATGTTGTCCTGCTGTCGCTGTTTGCCTTCGCCGCTGGTTTGATCGATGCGGCGGTGGGTGGGGGCGGGCTGATCCAGATTCCGGCACTGTTCAATGTGCTGCCCAGCGCCCAGCCGGCGGCCCTGCTGGGGACCAACAAGCTGGCCTCGGTGTGCGGCACCGCGTTCGCCGCGCGCTCGTTCATTCGCAAGGTGAGCTTGGATTGGGGCCTGATCGTGCCGGCAGCGCTGAGCGCCTTCGTCATGTCGTTCGCCGGGGCGGCGACCGTTTCACTGGTGCCGCCTAGCGTGATGCGCCCAGCGGTGCTGCTGATGATCGTGCTGATGGCGGTCTATACCTTCTGCAAGAAAGACTTCGGCACCTTGCACAAGCCAGCCCAGATCGGCCGTAAGGAGCAATGCCTGGCGGTGCTGATCGGCGGCGCAATCGGCTTTTACGATGGCTTGTTCGGGCCAGGTACCGGCAGCTTCTTGATCTTTCTGTTCATCCGCTTCTTTGCCCTGGACTTCCTGCACGCCTCGGCCTCGGCCAAGCTGGTCAACATCGCCACCAACCTGGCGGCGCTGGTGTTCTTCATTCCCACCGGCAACGTGCTGTATGCCATCGCCTTGCCCATGGCGCTGTGCAATATCCTCGGCGCCCTGACCGGCACCTGGCTGGCGGTGCGCAAGGGTGCAGGGTTTGTCCGTGGGCTGTTCCTGATCTTGTTGTGCGTGCTGATCGCCAAGTTGTCGTGGGACTTGCTGGCTGGCTGAGTCAGACCACCTGGCGCTGCGGCTCGGCCTGTTCGACGCGGTTGCGGCCATGGGCTTTGGCGCGGTACAGCGCTTTGTCGGCGCGTACCAGCAGTTCGTCCAGGCTCGGTGCCGGGGTGTCGGCAGTACAGCCGTCCAGGCCGATGCTGACGGTGATCTGCAAGCGCGGGTCGTTGTGGGTCAGGTGCAAGTCCTGGATGGCGCGGCGCATGCGTTCGGCGGTGAATTTGGCGCGTTCTGGCTCAAGGCCTGGAATGATCACCACGAACTCCTCACCGCCCAGGCGGGCGAACAGCTCACCGTCGTGCAGTTGGTCTTGCAAGGCGTTGGCGAACTGGCGCAGCACCTGGTCGCCGACGCCATGGCCATGGCGGTCGTTGATCGTCTTGAAGTGATCGATGTCGAGCATCATCAAGGTCAGCGGCAGCGCCTGGGCGTGCTGTTGGCGGCTGTCGAGCAAGGCATTGGCGCGGCGGGTGAAGGCGCTGCGGGTGAGGGCGCCGGTGAGGTGGTCGATGGTCGCCTGATGGGCCAGGCGCGCGAGCAGGCTGCGGTTGGTGTTGCTGACACAGGCGACCACCAGTGGGCCGAGCACCAGCATGGCGATGCCTAAGCGCGCTGACATCAGCGTGGTCACCCCTGGAACGCTCTGCGGCACGCTGAAATGCATGAGATTTTGCGCCACGGCAACGATCAGCGTACTGCCGGCAGTCAGTGCCAGCAGCGACACCAGAAACGGAGAGTAGGTCCAGGCGCACCACAGCAGCGCGGCAATCGGGAAGGCGATGGCACCCGGCCCGCCGAAGGCGATGCTCAGGGCCAGCGAGGCCAGCAGCACCAGCATCGGCGCCAGGCGAATCGCCTGGCCGCTGCCGCGTAGCAGCGCGCCGGTATTGGGCGCGGTCAGCAACGCCGGCAGGACCAGCACGCTGGTGGAGAACTGCTCGCTGAACCAGGCCAGCCAGGTGGCGCGCAGCGACTCCTGGAACCACGGCGCCGCCATCACGCAGGCCATGCTCGCCGCAACCATCGCGCCCGCTGCGCAGGCACCGAATACGCTCAACACCCCATGCGGCGTGCGCATGCGTCGGTGCAAACGCGGCAGGCGCGACAGCAGCAGCCAGATGGTGACGATCACGCCCAGGTTGCACAGGTTGAACCACAACGCCGGCGGCCAGGTACTGCCACAGGCAAGGTCGGCGCCGACCATGGCCATCCAGATCAGGACGAAACCGAGCGGATTGGCCAGGCGTGGATAGCGCAGCAACACCCCCGCCAGCACGGCGTTGACCGGCCAGAACAGCGACAGCGATTCGATCGGACGGGCCAGTATCCCAGCCAAGGTCAGGATGAAGGTAAGGCTGAATAGCGCGAGGTGAGGCAATGGGCGCGAATGAGCTGGAAACACCATGGGCTCTACCGGCAAGCGGAGACGGAATCCAGGACAACGACTTCAAGGCACCTGGGACATATTCGTATCAGTGTGTTTCGAGAGCAGGGTTGATGTCAATTGGATATTATCGCGGCACAATCCAGACCGATAATGCCATTTTGCCGCTATTCGCTGACATCACCTTTACAGCCCGAAGAACCACGGCACCATCAACACCGTTACCAGCATCACCAGTACGGTAAATGGCACACCGACTTTTATGAAATCGGCAAAGCGATATTGACCTGGCCCCAACACCAGGGTGTTGACCGGCGAAGACACCGGCGTCATGAACGCCGCCGAGGCTGCCAGGGCCACGGTCATGGCAAATGGGTAGGGCGACATGCCCAACTGGCTGGCGGTGCTGATGGCCACGGGCGCCATCAGTACAGCGGTGGCGGTGTTGGAGATGAACAGGCCAATCACCGCCGTTACCACGAACAGGCAGGCCAATATCGCGCTAGGCCCAGCGCCGCCGAGCAGCCCGACCAGGCCGCTGACGGCGAGATCGATACCACCGGTTTTCTGCAATGCCAGGGCAAACGGCAGCATGCCGACGATCAGCACCAGGCTTTGCCAATGGATGGCCCGGTAGGCGCTGTTCATGTCGATGCAGCGGCCGGCGCCCATCAGCAGGCAAGCGATCAGCGCGGCGAGCACGTTGGGCACCACGCCGCTGACCATCAGGCCGACCATCACCGCCAGGCTGATCAGGGCAAACGGCGCGCGGCTGCGGGCTGGCGCGACCTGATCGATCTCGGCAGGCAGGCTCAGTACCAGAAAGTCTTTGGCTTGGCTCTGAAGCTGGCGCACCGCTTTCCACGGGCCGACGACCAGCAAGGTGTCGCCCAGGCGCAGTTTTTCTTCGACCAGTTGCTCCTCGATGGCCGCCTGATCGCGGCGCAGGCCGACCACGTTGAGGTCGTAGCGGCTACGGAAGGCCAGCTCCAGGATGCTTTTGCCGATCAGTTGCGAGCCCGGTGGCAGTGAGACTTCGGCCATCCCCACTTCCTGGGATTGGTCGATGAAGTAGGCGGCCTTGAAGTGTAGGGGTTCGAGCTGCATGGTCTGGCACAGGCTGCGCAGGTCGTCGCGGTTGGCGAACAGGTCCAGCAACAGCACGTCGCCCTGGTGCAGTACGGTGCCGGAGTCGGCGGTAATCACCCGGGTGGTGAATTTATGCTGGCGCTCGATGCCGATCACGTTGGCGCCGTGGCGGGTGCGCAGCTCCAGCTCGCCCAAGGTATGCCCGATCAGTGGCGAATGCGGGCGGATGCGCAGGCGGCGTTCGCGGCCGTTGAGCTTGTAGTCCAGCACCAGGTCGAGCAGGGTGCGCCGGGTTTCTACGCGGCCATCCTTGCGCACTTCACCGTTGAGCCAGCGCCGGGTGAGCAGCATGTAGCCCACGCCCAGAGCCAGCACGACCAGGCCGAACGGGGTGAAGCTGAAGAACGTGAAGCCTTGCTCGCCGTGGCGCACCAGCTCGCTGTGCACCACCACGTTGGGCGGCGTGGCGACCAGGCTGAGCATGCCGCTGATCAGCCCGGCGAAGCTCAAGGGCATCATCAGTCGACTGGGCGAAATGCTCAGGCGCGCGGCAATGCTCAGCACCACCGGGATGAAGATTGCCACCACGCCGGTCGAGCTCATGACCGAACCCAGCCCTGCGACCGATACCATCAACAGCACCAGCAGGCGTGCTTCGCTATTGCCGGCACGGGCACTCATCCACTCGCCGATGCGATAGGCGATGCCAGTGCGCACTAGCCCTTCGCCGATCACGAACAGCGCCGCGATCAGCACCACGTTAGGGTCGCTAAAGCCCGCCAGGGCTTGCTCAACGGTGAGGATGCCCGACAGCGGCAGAAACAGGATCACCAGCAGCGCGACCACGTCCATGCGCGGTCGGTTGATGACAAACAAAAGGACGACGACGGCCAGCAGGCCTAGGACCGTGAGCAGCTCAGGGTTCATCGGGAGGGGGTGTTCCTTCACTCAAGGGGGCACGAAAGACAGTAGCAGCCAGTGTGCCATTGTGGGGTGAAGGGTGTATTGATGTGTTGCAGGGTTTTTGTGGCTAAGCCAATCGCGGGGCTTGCCCCCGCGATGGGTGGGGCAGGCGATCAGTGGCGATGATGACGACGCTTGTGTTTCTTCTTGCTGCCGTTGTTGTCGCCCAGGTGGTTGCCGATGGCACCACCAGCAGCGCCGCCCAGACCGGCACCGACGGTCGAACCGGTCGAGCCGCCGAGCTTGCCGCCCAGCAGCGAGCCGCCGGCCGAACCCAGGCCACCACCGATCGCAGCTTCGGTACGGTTGCCCTTGCGGGCACCTACCGCACTGCCGGCGGCGCCGCCCAGGCCGGCGCCAATGGCTGCACCCGTGCTGCCGCCCATTTGTTGGCCAACCACGTTGCCCAGGGCGCCACCCAGGCCGCCGCCAATGGCCGCAGTACCGTCACCGGCAAAGGCGCCTTGGCATAGCAGCAGGCCGAGGGCAACGCAAGGCAGAGTCAAACGCATGTTCATGAACCTCAAAGGAATCATCAAAGTAGAGTGCCGCGTCACGGGCGGCAAATCAGGGTTGGAAAGACGTTTCAGCGGTAATCGCGGTCACGGTAGCGGCGATCATCGTCACCACGGTCATGACGGTGGTGATGGCCGCGATCGCGGTCGCGGTCACGCCAGCCATCATCATCGTCGTGGTAATGATGGCTGTGGCAACCAGCGGCCAGCAGCATCGCGGCAATCAGCGGGAGACTTGCAAGGCGGGTGATCACGATATAGGTCCTTGATCCGCATAGGTTTACGGGGTAACCACTGAGACCGGGATCGATCAATTTGGTTTCTGCACGGTAAAAATATTTCTCCCGCGCAACATCGTCATGTGCCTGGCGGCTGCTGTTCTGTCCCGCTCGGTCATGGCTGGGGTGAGCGCCGGCCCCTAGACTTGAGCCAGGCCGCATTGAAGACGGCTGTCTGCCACACGGTGAATCACGATGATCGCCCATACCCCGACACTGTTCGCCGCCGTTGCCCTGGTCGCGACCATCCTGGCCTTTTGCCTGTTGCTGGTCGGCCAGTTCAACCGCCGCGACAACCTGCTGCTGACCGGCTGCGGGCTGCTCGCCCATGCCCTGGCGTACGTCTGCTATACGCTGTACGCCCATGCGCCGCTGTGGATCAGCTATGGCTTGGGTAACAGCCTGCTGTCGCTGGCCCTGGCGTTTTATTCGGCGAGCTTGTTCCGGGTGCGCGAACAGCGGGTGCCGTGGCGCTCGATCTTTATCATTCCGGCAGTCATGTTGCTGGGGTTGATGCTGCTGCTCGACACCTTGGAGCCGCGCATGCTGCTGGCGACCTTGGTGCTGATGCTGCAATGCTCGTTGATCCTTTGCTGGGCGCGACGGCACGTCGAGCGTCCAGGCCGGGCGCACCTGCTGCTGGTGATTGGCGCGTTGATCAGCCTGGTCGGGCTGGGCATGCGCGCCGTGGCGGTGGTGCTGGGGGAGGCGGCGGACATGCGCTACGACACCAGCAATCTCAAGCAGACGGTATCGGTGGCCATTGGTACGGTGACGGTGATGATGTATTCGATTGGCCTGGTGCTGATGGCCAAGGAGCGCAGCGAATCGCGCTTGCAGCATATGGCCTTGCGCGATGTGCTGACCGGCACCTACAACCGCCGGGCGATTCTTGAGCGCTTCGCTGTGGAGCTGGAGCGGGCAAGGGGCGAACACAGCAGCCTGGCCGTGGCGATGATCGACATCGACCATTTCAAGCGCATCAACGACCTGCACGGCCACTTGGCCGGTGATGAGGTGCTGTGCCACTGCGTGCGCCAGTTGCAGCAGCGCTTGCGCTTGACCGACAGCCTTGGCCGTTATGGTGGCGAAGAGTTCTTGCTGCTGTTGCCCAATACCGATCGTGAGGGCGCCATGGCGGCGCTACAGGGCTTGCGTGAGGCGATCGCCCAGAGTCCGGCGCGCTTTGCGGGCGATGACATCGAGCTGCGTTTCAGTGTCGGTTTGTGGTGTGGCATCCCCGCTGCCGAGGACAACGCCGCCAGCCTGCTCGGCCAGGCCGACGCTGCGCTCTACCAAGCCAAGGCCGGTGGGCGCAATGCCGTGCATATGGCGGCATTGCTCGGCCCGTGCTGACTCAGGAGGCGGGCTGAATGGCCAGCACCACGCCGTTGGTGATCTGCACCAGCACATAGTGATCGCCCATTTTCACCCAATGGCTGTCCTTTTCCGGGGCGGCTAGGCCTTTGCCTTTCCAGTCGGCAATGGCTGCGTCGTCGCGTTTGTACTGATCTGGCGCTTTGTCGCCAACTTGCAGTTCGCGGTTGTGGGTTTCTGGCGCGGTGACGCTTTGCTCAGCACTTGGCGCGGCCGTGGCGGTCAAGGGCAGGATCGGCAGGGTGGCGCTAAGCAGAAGGGCCGATAGCAGTGGACGCAGTTTCATAGTGATCTCCTAATGGCAGGCATGCCCTCTATGCGACAACAACCTGCTCGGGACAATTCACTCGACATGGCCGCCAGTGCTAGAGTCGCGTTCTTTTTTGCTCCGAGGATCGAACATGCGCGCACTTTTGCCGATGGCCGTAGCGCTGATGCTGGTTGGTTGTGCTTCATCGACCATGGAAGCCGCACGCGGCGGCGCGCCGACTGCGCAATTGGCTTCACAGAAGGCCCCGCAGATCGTCTCGCAATGCATCCAGTTCAGTTGGCAGGAAGAGGCCACGTTCGGCGTTGATGCCAGCGGCTATCTGCAGCCGCGCAAGCTGGGCGGTTACACGGTCTATACCCGAGAGGCGCAGGCGTTCGTCGACGTTTACCCCGAGGCCAACGGCACCCGGGTCGATTATTACGCGCAAAGCAATGACAGCACGGCCCTGCGCCGTCGGGCCGCAGCCGCTACTTGTCTGTAAGGGGTAGAGGGCGATTCCACACTGGGCAGCAATCCTCGAAGGCGTGGAAAACAGCTTCCAGTCCAGGGCTGTCGGGTTGATCGAAGCAACCGAGCAGCAAGGCGACAGTCGGGGCGTCATCTATGGCACCGAGGCTGCTGCCGCAACGGCGGCAGAAAGCGCGGCTGGAACAATCAGAGGAGCGCCAGGTATCGGGCGCACCGCCAGGCCCGGTCCAGCGCACCTGATTGCGAGCAAACTCGACCCAGGTGGCGGTGAGTGCCCCGGTATGTTGTTGGCACCAACGGCAGGAGCAATGGTGTGGGTTGGCGGCGGGGGCATCGGCGGCAAAGCGGATGGCGCCGCACAGGCAGCCGCCCTCGTATAGAGTTGGCATGAGATCCCTTCGTGCGCAGGTGAAATGTCCGCAGTTTATAGTCCAGTTGTAATGGAGATGTCGCCCGGATAGCGAGGTCATTACCGCGGTGCTGCAAAACGGCCTGCGCGAAGCGCCCTGGCGCCTGCCGATGAGCTACACGCTGCAGGCGCTCAAGGACTGATCAGGAGAGAAAGCCGCCGTCGACATTCAGTGCTGTGCCGGTGGTGTAGCTGGAGGCATCGCTGGCCAGGTACAGCACTGCACCGGCCATCTCGCTGGGGTCGGCCACGCGCTTGAGTGGGATCTGTTGCAGGGCGGCGTTGAGGATGGCGTCGTTTTTCACCAGGGCGGAGGCGAACTTGGTGTCAGTCAGCCCCGGCAGCAAGGCGTTGCAGCGGATGCCGAACTGGGCGCATTCCTTGGCGAACACCTTGGTCATGTTGATCACTGCGGCCTTGGTCACCGAGTAGATGCCCTGGAACAGCCCAGGCGACACGCCATTGATCGAGGCAACGTTGATGATGCTGCCGCCACCGTGCTCGCGCATCAGCTTGCCGGCTTCGACCGACATGAAGAAGTAGCCACGAATGTTCACGTCCACGGTTTTCTGAAAGGCGCTCACGTCGGTATCGAGCACGTTGCAGAACTGCGGGTTGGTGGCGGCGTTGTTGACCAGAATGTCGAGGCGGCCGAACTGTTCACGAATACCGGCAAACACCTGCTGGATCTGCTCCAGCTCGCCAATATGGCAGGCCACCGCAGTGGCCTTGCCGCCCGCTTCGATGATGGCGTCGGCCACTTGCTGGCAGCCCTCGAGCTTGCGGCTGGAGACGATCACATGGGCGCCCTGTTGGGCCAGCAAGTGGGCGATGGCCTCGCCGATGCCACGGCTGGCGCCTGAGACGAAGGCGATCTTGCCATCGAGGTCGAACAGTTGGGTCTTGGACATGCTGTTTTCCTTGTTGTCTGTCGTCAGAGTGCGGACTTGCCGATCACTTGCAGGGTCATCTGCTCCAGCAGCTTGTTCATGTGAATGAACTGGGCAAAGCGCTTGTCCTGGGTCTGGCCATGGTAGAACCGGTAGTAGATCTGCTGCACGATCCCGGCCAGGCGGAACAGGCCATAGCAGTAGTAGAAGTCGAAGTTGTCGATAGCGATGCCTGCGCGTTCGGCGTAGTAGTCGACGAACTGGCGGCGGGTGAGCATGCCCGGTGCGTTGCTTGGCTGGCGCCGCATCAGTTGCACCGGCGCTGGGTCATCGGCTTCGATCCAATAGGCCAGGCTGTTGCCCAGGTCCATCAGCGGGTCGCCGATCGTGGTCATTTCCCAGTCCAGTACGCCAATGATGCGCATCGGGTTTGCCGCGTCGAGGATGACGTTGTCGAAGCGGTAGTCGTTATGCACGATGGCGGGGCGTGGATGGTCGGCGGGCATTTTTTCGCGCAGCCAGGCGATGACGTTCTCCCAGCGCGGTGCGTCCGGGGTCAGGGCTTTTTCGTAGCGGCTGCTCCAGCCTTCGATTTGCCGTTGTACGTAACCTTCGGGCTTGCCCAGGTCGGCCAGGCCGCACGCGTTGTAGTCGACCTGGTGCAACTCGACCAAACGCTCGATGAAGCTCTTGCACAGGGCCTCTGTGCGGCTGGCATCCAGATCGAGTTCGGTGGGGATGTCCGAGCGCAGGATGATGCCCTTGACCCGGTCCATCACGTAGAACTGGCCGCCAATCAGCGACTCGTCGGTACAGTGCACATAGGCCTTGGGGCAGTAGGGAAAGCCGCTATTGAGCTGGTTGAGGATACGAAACTCGCGGCCCATGTCGTGGGCGGACTTGGCTTTGTGGCCAAAGGGTGGGCGGCGCAGGACGAACTCGCGGTTCGGGTAGCTGACCAGGTAGGTGAGGTTGGATGCACCGCCGGGGAACTGGCTGATGGCCGGGCTTCCCTGCAAGCCCGGGATGTGGGCCTTGAGGTAAGGATCGATGACAGTCGCATCGAGTTCTTCGCCGGGGCGTACCTGGGTGGACTGGTCAGTGAGCGTCATGCGTTATCCTTATTCTCGTTCACGAGTATTATTGGCTAATCTAATGGGCCTTACATGCTGGTACAAGCGTGCCAATGGCATATAGCTGTGGGTGTTGCTGGTCGATCAACGCGCCTGATATTGAAGCCATACAGGCAGTCTTGCTTTCTTCGCCAACCACCCAGGCACCCCGCTAACCGTAGGTTCAGCACCATCCCTGTGAGAGCGAGCTTGCCCGCGAAAAGCGCTCTGCCATGCCCCGGCCAGGCAAAAAAAAACCGAAGCCCGCGCAGGCTTCGGTTTTTCATCGATCATCCCGGACGCTTAGCCTGGGAACAGCTCGCTGAGCTTCATCGACAGCATCATGTCGCCTTCTACGCGCAGCTTGCCGCCCATGAACGCTTGCATGCCGTCGGTCTCGCCGCTGACGATGCCCTTGAGGGTCTCGCTGTCGAGCACCAGGGTGCAGTTGGCGTCTGGGTTTTCGCCTTCCTGGATGTCGCAGGTGCCGTCTTTGACGATCAGCGCATATTGCTTGTCTTCGTCAGTGATGTTGAAGCCGAACACCAGGTCCAGGCCGGCTGCGGCGGCGGGGTTGAACTTTGCTTTCATCGCTTCGACGGCTTTAGCTACATCGCTCATGGCGTATTCCTTGTTAAGTAATATTCGCGTCCGTAGGGACACAATAGGCCGGGCTCATCGATAGGTGATGAGCTCCGGCGCCCGCAACAGCTGCACATGTGCTTGGCTGTTGAAGGAAGCCAGGGTCACGTCGCTGCCACGAAACTTCAGTTGGCTGAGCGAGGTGTTGATGATCTGCCAGTTCAGCGCAAAGGCCTGACTGGGGGTAATTCGAGTCACCAGGTGGAGCAGGGCGGCGATGGTGCCTCCGGAGGTGAAGATGGCGATATTCTCACCGCTGCCGGCCCGCTGCAGTACCCGTTGCAGACCGCCTTGAACCCTTGCGGTGAAGGCAGCCCAGCTTTCCAGGCCATCGTCAGGGTGCTGGCCATCGTGCCAGCGTTGCACCATCAGGGCGAACAGGCGCTGGAACTCACTGCGATTGGTAGTGCCGTTACGCAGGATGTGCAGCGCTTCAGGCTCATCTGGCAGCAAGCCGGGAAGCAGGGTGCGGATCACACCGTCGGCATCGAATTCGTTGAATGCAGGGTCGGTTTCGACCGCCGGCACTGGGCAACCGTGGCCGCTCATCGCGTGCAGGGCAAGACGCGCGGTGTCTTGCTGGCGGCGCAGGCTGCCGGCGATGCAGCGGTCAAGGCGCAAACCGAGCTGGGCCAGGTGCTCGCCCAACGCTTGGCTTTGGCGCTCGCCTACCGCTGAGAGGACGTCATAGTCGTCAGCGCCGAAGGAGGCTTGGCCATGTCGGATCAGATAGAGGTTGCCCACAAAAGTGTCCGGCCCGGTGGAAGTTGCTGGGAGGTTAGGATGCGGCTGACGGGCTGTCAACGAAAAAACATACAAGCGTTTGAAAAGGTTGTTTGAACGGCAGCCAGGCAATGGCCGATGCCTTTGTATCCCACTGTATCTTCTGTGGATTGAGACCGACTTTCATACAAAACCGCGCCACCGGCGATACACCTGCGACACACCGTTGCGGCGAGATGGCTCCATCTCACAACCGAAGTGGAGCACCACCATGAAACAATCGAAAAATACCCTTGGCCTGCTGGGCGCTGCTCTGATCGGCGGCATGGTAATGGGCGGTAGTGCATTCGCCGTCGAGCCTCTGTCCCATGGCTACCAACTGGCTGCGGCCAAGACTGATGGCGAGGGCAAGTGCGGCGAAGGTAAATGCGGCGCTGATAAAGCCGGCAAGCACGCCGAGGGCAAAAACGCCGAAGGCAAGTGTGGTGAAGGCAAGTGTGGCGGCGATAAAAAAGCCGGCGACAAGAAAGCCGCTGAAGGCAAGTGCGGCGAAGGCAAATGTGGTGGCGACAAGGCCGCTAAAGCCGACAAGGCCTGAGCCCGTGCGCTGATGTTGGCGCAAGGTTAAGGGGGCTGCCGGAGCAGAGGATCGATCTGTCCGGCAGCGCTTGTTTGTCCCTTGCCGACGTTCTGCCCAGAGCGTCCCGTGCTCCTGGAGAGCGCTTACCATGAACCCTACATCTTTACGTACCGGACTTGGCTTGCGTCGTGGTTTGCTGGCGCAATTGCTGGCAATGGAGGACGGTGCGGTCGATTTTCTCGAGTGCGCGCCGGAGAACTGGATCGGAGTTGGCGGGGCCCACGGCAAAGCGCTGGCGCAACTGGCCGAGCGTTTCCCCATTACCTGCCATGGCTTGTCGTTGTCGCTGGGCGCCAGCGCGCCGCTGGATCAGGCATTCCTTAAGCAAACCCGACTGTTCATCGAGCGTTTCGATGTGCCGCTGTACAGCGAACACCTGAGTTATTGCAGCGACGACGGGCATCTGTATGACCTGATGCCAATCCCTTTTACCGAAGAAGCGGTCCGCCATGTCGCCACCCGGATTCGCCAGGCCCAGGATCTGCTGGGCAGACGTATCGCCGTGGAAAACATCAGCTACTACGCAGCGCCTTACCAGGCCATGAGCGAGCTGGCGTTCATCCAGGCTGTGCTGGAGGAGGCTGACTGTGACCTGCTGCTGGACGTCAATAACGTCTTCGTCAACGCCTGCAACCACCGCTATGACGCGGTGACGTTCCTTAACGGGCTGCCTCGGCAGCGGGTTACGTGCATGCACGTGGCTGGCCACTACGACGAAGCGCCAGACCTCAAGGTGGACACCCATGGTGCTGCGGTAAAAGAAGATGTCTGGGCACTGTTCGCTTTGGCGTGTCAGCGTTTTGGAGCCCAGCCGACGGTGCTTGAGCGTGACTTCAACTACCCACCGCTTGCCGAACTGCTTGAGGAGACCGCACGTATTGGTAGCGTGCAGCACACGCACGGAGGTCTGCATGATGGGCGAGCCGTTGCGTGACCAGCAATTCACCCTGTCCCGATATCTGCGTGACCCCGAGCACAATCCACCGCCACCGGGTATCGAAGCACGGCGCCTGAAGGTCTACCGGGAGCTGTTCTACAACAGCCTCGAAGGCCTGCTGGCGGGAAGTTTCCCGGTCATGCGCCAGACCCTCGGTGACGTCCGATGGCACGCCAGGGTGCGCGACTTCTATGCCAGTTACCGAAGCCAGACGCCATTGTTCACGGAAATTTCCGAGGCGTTCATCGACTACCTGCAGGGCATCGAAGCGGACGCGCCGTGGCAGCTTGAGCTCGCCCACTACGAGTGGATCGAGGCGCAGTTGTACCTGAGTGATGCCGAGGATCCGCCCCATCTGCCTGGCGGCGATCTACTCGAAGGCGAGCCATTGCTGTCATGCCTGGCGCGCGTGCTTGCCTATCGCTGGCCGGTCGAGCTGATCGGCCCCGATTACCAGCCCCAAAGCGCCCCCCAAGCGCCTACCTTGTTGCTGGTGTACCGCGATGCCGATCTACAGGTGCATTTCGCCCGCCTGGCACCGATGGCCTATCAGTTGCTCGCAGGCCTTAGCGGAACGGGCCGCCAGCGCTTGCAGGCGCTGGGCGATGAAAACGTTCAACGCCAAGGCCTGGCGATGCTGGAAGGCATGCGCGAGCAGGGGATCATCGTCGGGACGCGCTGAACGCCCAAGCCTGCTCAGGCAGCCGCCTCCTTGGCAGCGGGCAGGTCGGTTTTCTTGGCCGCGGGTTTCAAGCGCGTCACCCCGAACAACACCAACGCCAGCCCTAGCACCTGATACGTCGAGATCTCTTCGCTGAGAATCGCCCACGACGCCAGCACTGTCAGCACAGGGCCTAGATTGCCCACCGCCGCCGTTTGCGTGGGGCCCATGCGCTGAATCGCCAGGGCCACCCAGTAGATCGGCAGCACCGTGGAAAAGATCGCCATCAGTCCCGCGTTGAGCCACACCGCCGCAGGTAGCTGCCATAGCTGATTGATGTCCGCCACCAACAAGTAGTGAACCAACACCATCAGCGACGAGGCCGTACCGCACAAGCCCGCCATGCGCATCGAACCCATGCGTTTGAGCACAATGCCGGTGCCGGAGTAGTACAGGGCGTAGGTAACTGCACTGGCAAACACCCACAGCGAGCCGAGAATCACTTGCTGGCCAACGCCAGAGATGCTCACGTCATGCACGAAGGCGATGCCCAGGCCCAGATAGCACAGGCCCATTGCCGCCAGGGTGCGGGTGGTGGGTCGTTCGCGCAGGGCGATGGCCTGGAAGATCAGCACAAGGGTTGGGTAGGTGAACAAGATCAGGCGCTCCAACCCTGCGCTGATGTATTGCAGCCCGTAGAAGTCGAACAGGCTGGACAGGTAGTAACCCAGCAGCCCCAGCAGGATCACGCGCAAGCCGTCAGCGGGCGTCAGCCGAGTGGGGGATTGCCGGCCGCTGAACCACACCAGCCAGACGAACAACGGCAACGCCATGGCCATGCGCATGGCCAGCAGGCTGATCGCATCGACCGGCCCGGCCGCATAGGCGAGTTTGACGAAGATGGCTTTGAAGCTGAAACCCAAGGCCGCCAGTACGGCAAACAAACTGCCGCTGTGGATCTGGCGCGTGAGCAGGGTGCGCAAAAAGGTCATGGCAAATCCAGGCAGTTATCACTGGGCTTATTCTGTGCAGAACGCAATCCACGTTAGAATCGCTTTTAATCGAACATAGCGTTCGTATTTAGAGAAAGCCCAATGCATTTCGATCTTCCCGATCTGCGTTTACTTGCCGCGATTGCCGCTACCGGTAGCTTGAGCAAGGCCGCTGCGACGTTTCCGGTGGCCGTTTCTGCCGCCAGCAATCGCCTGCGCTTGTTCGAGCAACGCTGTGGCTTGAGCCTGTTCACCCGGCGCGCCGACGGTATGCAACTCACCCCAGTCGGCCGGCTGGTATTGGAAGCGGCGCGAGGAGTGCTGGGCGAAGCGCGCAAATTGCAGGACACCCTGCACGAGCTGGCCGGGCAACGGCGCATCACCTTGCACCTGGCCGCTTCCACAGTCACCAACAGCACCTTGTTGCCCGCCGTGCTCGGCCCGTTTCTAGCCGACTATCCAGAAGTCGACCTGCAGTTGGTCGAGCACAAAAGCGTTGACGTATTGCGTGTGGTTCTGGCTGACGAGTGCGAGATCGGCGTCTATGATGGCAATTTGATAAGCGACGGTTTAGTGTCGCTGCCGTTTCGCACCGAGCGCTTGGTCTTGCTGGTCCCGGCCGACCACCCCCTGGCCGGGCGGGAGCAGCTGCGGCTGATTGACGCGCTGGGCTTTGCATTTGTGTGTTTGCCGGGCGAGCGGGCGATGCAGCGTTTCGTCGAAGAGCTGGCGATGAACCTGGCGATGCCGCTGAAAGTGCGCGTTCGCGCGCCAAGCTTTGAAGCCATCGCCCAATTGGTCGCCCAGCACGCAGGCATCGCCATTGTCCCGGAAACTGCGGCGTTGCGCGCCGAGCAAGAGCTGGCGGTGCGCTGGGTCGCGCTGGAGGAACGCTGGGCGACCCTGGAACTGCGCGTGTGCTTTCGTGGCTGGGAGCGGCTCAGTTCACATGGTCGGCAACTGGTGAGTTTTCTCGCTGAGCAGTAACGCGCCAGGCGCTATTTTCCGCTTAATAGCGACAGGGTATTAGCCGCTGGTGCGGATGATGCATGGGCAGTAAGCCACGACGGAAATCGTGCGCGTGCAGTACAGGCGCAGGGTCGCGCAAACTGGTTTTGAACATCTCTCCACTCTTAATTTCAGGCAGGCCCGTCATTCCATGGCGCTCGATCCACCTACCATGCTCACTATCACGATCGCCCTGGCCGCCGCTGCGGCGCTGTACCTGGCGGTCGAGTGGCGCACCGTGCGCGAATCTTCCTTGCTTTACTGGGCAACCGGTTTCGCCATCATCAGCGTGGGCAGCACCCTCGCTTTACTGCGCAGCAACGGCTTTTTGCTGATTGGCATCTGGTTTGCCAATGGCCTGTTGATCACTGCGCATTTCTGCTTTTTGCTGGGCGTTGCCCGCTTTACTGAAACCCGTCTGTCGCGGGCTTGGTACCTGGTGTTCATCACGTGGCTGGTGATGCTGCTGCTGCCGGAAGGGCCGCTGTGGTCAAAAGTGATGTTGCTGGTGCAATCGCTGCTGGTTGCGCTGCCGACCCTCAGGGCTAGTTTTCTCCTGCGCCCACATGGCATGTCGTTGAGCGTAGGCGCTGTGCAACTGCGTTTCGTGTTGCTCGGCCACGGCCTGTTTTATCTGGCCAAGATGATCCCGCCGCTGGTGCCCGGGACGTTGATCGACCTGGCCGCTTTGCGCGGCGAAATCATTCAGGTCTCGCTGGTCGAAGGGGCCATGGCGATCATGCTGATCGCGCTGTCGATGACCGGCACCGAGCGCTACCGGCGTGAGCAGCAGATCGCCCGGTTGGCCGCGCGTGACCCGCTGACTGCCCTGTATAACCGGCGCGCCCTGGAAGTGCGGGCGCCGCGCCTGATCAATGAGGTAAGCGCGGCCCGGCCGGGGGCATTGCTGCTGATCGATATCGACAACTTCAAACTGGTCAACGACCTGTATGGCCACACTGCCGGTGACAGGCTGTTGGTCGGGCTGAGCGAAATGATCCGCGCCATGTTGCCTGCCAGTGCGCTGGCCGCGCGCTTGGGCGGCGATGAGTTCGTGATCCTGCTGGGCAATGCTTCGCCTGCGCGGGTTCATGAGCTGGGCAGCAGTCTACGAGAGCAATTCTTGCTGCTCACTTCGCAATCGTTTGCCACCCCAGCGGCTGTCACCTTGAGCATCGGTGCCAACCTTTTCGACCGACCCCCCGCGAGCCTGGCGGCATTGATCGAGCAGGGTGACATTGCCCTGTACGAGTCCAAGCGCGGCGGCCGTAACCGCATTCAACTGGATGACCAAACCTTGGCCGCACCTTCAGCCCAGCAAGGATGATCGGTCCAGCATCGGCCTGATTGACAGCAAACCACTGGAAACAGGCCGGCGCTCACTCACAGCGTCCTGATCGATGTACTGATCGCCCGAGCACACTCAATTGCCGCAGGTGCCAGCCGCCGCTCAGCCTCTTCCAGCGACCAGCGACTGGTCGGTGCGACCACATGCACCGATGCCACCGGCCGGCCCTGACTGTTGCGCACCGGGGCGGCAACTGCCATGTCGCCCAAGAACAACTCTTCATTGTTGATGGCAAAGCCCTTGCGGCGGATCTCGGCAATTTCGCCGAGGATCTCTTCCAGCGATGTGCGGGTGTACTGGGTGTGCCGAGACAGATCGCTGGCGCGCAGCACGGCCATCGCCTCATCCTCGTCCAACGCGCTCAGGTACGCGCGCCCCGAGGCGGTGCAATACATCGGGATACGACTGCCAATCGGCAAATGGATAGGGATGAACTTAGGCCCGACGAAACGCGCTACGTAGAGCATGTCGTTGCGCACGGGCTCGGTCAGGTTGGTGGTTTCCCCGGTGGTCTGCGCCAGCTCGGCGAGGAACGGGTTGGCGACGTCCACCAGGGTGTCGGCAGCCAGGTAGTTGTAGCCGATTTCCATCACCTCAGGGGTGAGCTGGAAGCGCTTGGTCTGCGGATGCTTGCTCACATAACCCAAGGCTTCCAGGGTATGGATCATGCGCTGCGCCGAGCTTTTGTTGATGCCAGCGGCCTCGGCCACCTCGGCCAGGTTCATGGTGCGCCGGCGGGCGTTGAAGGCGCGCAGCACCGCCAGGCCTTTTTCCAGTGACTGGTTGAACAGGCTGTTGTCGTTATCGTTCATGGATCGTCCCTTGGGCAGGATCACTGGTTAATATCGATATGCGATATTTATAAATCTCTTTACGATTTTTGTAAATCAATTATATTGGGTCGCAAGGCCTCCTGCCGATACCCGAGGCATCCATAACGCATAACGACAACAAACCGCGTCAAATGGGAGTGTTCACCATGTATCCACGCCTTCGTGTGTTCACCTGCGCCCTGGCCCTGGCCGCCAGTTGCGTCACCTCCTTGGTCGCCCAGGCCGAGACGTACAAAGTCGGCGCCACCGCTACCGGTGTGCCGTTCACGTTCCTCGATGTGAAGAGCAACAGTATCCAGGGCATGATGGTCGACTCCGCCCAAGCGGTGGCCAAGGCCTCCGGGTTTGAGGTGGATATCGCCCAGACCACCTTCGCCGCACTGATCCCTTCGCTGACGGCGAAAAAGATCGACCTGATCTCCGCCGCCATGCTGCGTACCCCCGAGCGAGAAAAGGTCGTGCAGTACTCGGATCCGGTGTTCGAGTACGGCGAAGGCCTGATCGTGCGTGCCGACGACGCCAAGGCCTATAGCCACATGGATGATTTCAAAGGCGAAGTGGTAGGCGCTCAGGTCGGCACCATCTTCCTCGACGAGCTCAACAAACGCGGCATTTTCAAGGAGGTGCGCGGCTACGATTCGCTGGCGGACCTGACCCGCGACCTGGCCCTGGGCCGTATCAAGGCCGGCTTTGGCGACCATCCGATCCTCGCCTACCAGATGGCCCAGGGCACCTTGAAAAAAGTCCGTCTGGTCGACAGCTATCAGCCGCAGATCAAAGGTGAAGTGTGCCTGATCATGCGCCAGGGCGATCCGCAGATGCTTGCCCGGGTCAATCAGGGCATCGCCAGCATCAAGGCCGACGGCACCCTGGCCGGCATCATCGACAAGTGGCACCTGGACTGATCGTCGCCTCACGGCGCCCGCAGCGGGCGCCTCTTCCCTGATTGCTCTCTCGCGGACTCGCTTATGTTCTTCCAGAATGCTCTGGACTTCCTGCCCATTCTCTTGAGTGGCGCGGTGGTCACCGTGCAGGTCACGATTGCCTCGTTCCTGCTCAGCTCCCTGATCGGCCTGGCCTTCGCCCTGATGATGGTGTCCAAGGTTCGCTCGGTCGCCCTGTTCGCCGTTTCGGTGGTGAACATCATCCGTGGCCTGCCGATCATCGTGCAGCTGTTCTACATCTACTTCGTGTTGCCGGAATTCGGGATCCAGCTCACTGCCCTGCAGGCCGGCATCATCGGTTTGGGCATCGCCTACTCGGCGTATCAGGCGGAGAACTTTCGCGCAGGTATCCAGGCTATCCAGCAGGGTCAGATCGAGGCGGCAGAGTCGCTGGGCATGCGCGGGCCGATGATCATGCGCCGGGTGGTGCTGCCACAGGCCTTCCGGATTGCCTTGCCGCCGTATGGCAACACCCTGGTGATGATGCTCAAGGACTCATCATTGGTCTCGACCATCACCGTCGCCGAGATGACCCGGGCCGGCCAGCTGATAGCCTCATCGACCTTTGAAAACATGACTGTCTATACCCTGGTGGCGCTGCTCTACCTGGCTTTGAGCCTGCCGCTGTCGTATGCCTTGCGCCGTCTCGAGGCGCGGATCGCCACGAGGAAGCACGCATGATCAGCATTCAGTCGCTGCACAAAAGCTATGGCAGTACCCGCGTTCTCGAAGGCATCGACCTTGAGGTCCAGAGCGGCCAGGTGGTGTGCTTGATCGGCCCATCGGGCTCGGGCAAGTCGACCCTGCTGCGCTGCATCAATGGCCTGGAAACCTATGAAGGGGGCGACATCCTGGTCAGTGACGAGCGGGTCGATCGCAATGCCAAGACCATCCATGAGATTCGCACCCAGGTGGCGATGGTGTTTCAGCGCTTCAACCTCTTTCCCCATCGCACCGCGCTGCAGAATGTCATGGAAGGGCCGATCTATGTAAAGAAGGAAAGCCCCGAGGCGGCCCGCGAACATGCCAAGGCACTGCTGGAAAAGGTCGGCCTGGCCCATCGCATGGAGGCCTACCCGGATGAGCTGTCGGGCGGCCAGCAGCAGCGTGTGGCCATTGCCCGGGCCTTGGCCATGCGGCCCAAGGCCATTCTGTTCGACGAGCCGACCTCAGCGCTGGATCCGGAGCTGGTCGGCGAAGTGCTGGCGGTGATGCGCAAGCTGGCCGAGGAGGGCATGACCATGGTCGTGGTCACCCATGAAATGGGCTTTGCCCGCGAGGTCGCCGACAAGGTGTGCTTCCTGTATGGCGGGCGAATCGTCGAGGAAGGTCCGGCGCGCGAGGTGCTTGGCGCGCCGCAGCAGCCCCGTACCCAGGAATTCTTGCGACGCCTGCTGACCACTGATGGAGGCGTGGCATGAGTGCTCGACCTTTGGCGCTACCGCCTTCCTTGTGGGCAAGCACGGCCGCACCTGGCGTTCACACCCCGCCGTTGGCCGAAGACAAGCAAGTCGATGTGGCCGTGGTCGGCGCCGGCTACACCGGCCTGGTTACCGCCCTGCACTTGGCGCGCGAGGGGGCGCGGGTCTGTGTGCTGGATGCCGGCGAGCCCGGCTGGGGTGCTTCCGGACGCAACGGCGGGCAAGTGATTCCGGGGCTCAAGCACGACCCCGACGAGTTGCTACGCATGTACGGTGGCGAGCAAGCCGAGCGCTTGATCGAAGTGGCCGGGACTGCCGCCGATGAGGTGTTCGAGCTGATCCGCCACTACGACATTGCCTGCGACGCCACCCGCAAGGGCTGGATCCAGCCAGCGGCAACCCCGGCCGCCATGCGCGCGGTCGAGCGCCGTGCGCAGCAATGGCGCAGCCGCGGGGTGCCGGTGGAGATGCTCGACAAGGGCAGCGTTGCCCAGCGCATCGGCAGCTGTGACTATTTGGGCGCCTGGGTCGACCCGCGTGCCGGTAGCGTGCAGCCGCTGAGCTACGCACGCGGCTTGGCCAGGGCGGCCATCGCCGAAGGCGCGCAGATCCATGGCCACAACCGCGTCACCGGCCTGCAGCGTGACAGCCGTGGCTGGACCCTCACCACCGATACCCGGCGCACGGTCAGCGCCGAGCGCGTGGTGCTGGCCACCAATGGCTATACCGACGATTTGTGGCCAAAGCTGCGTCAGACGGTGCTGGCGGCTAACAGTTTCATCGTTGCCACCCGGCCGCTGCCGGACGCACTGCGGCGCACGGTGCTGCCTGGCGGTGAGGTGTGTTCCGATGCGCGCCGGCTGCTGTTGTATTTCAAGCAGGATGCCCAAGGCCGACTGCTGCTCGGTGGGCGTGGGCCGTTTGCCGAGCCCAAGGCTGCCAGCGACTGGAACCACCTGCGTCGCTCGGTGCTGGGCTTGTTCCCGCATCTGGCCGGGGTCGAGTTCGAATACCAGTGGAGCGGGCGCGTTGCCCTGACCCAGGATTTCATGCCGCACCTGCACGAGCCGGCGCCGGGTCTGAGCATCCTGCTCGGTTACAACGGTCGAGGTATTGCCATGTCGTCCGCACTTGGCCGGCACCTGGCACAGCGACTGCTGGGCAAGGCGCAGCAGTTTCCGTTTCCGCTGTCACCGATCCGACCGATTCCGTTCCATGGCCTGCAGCGTTTGTACCTGGGCGTGGGCATTGCCTGGTATCGCTTGCTCGATGCCGTTCTCTGACTTATTAGGAGGTAGTTGATGCAACCGGTATTGATCAAGGCGGTAACCGAGGCGCAGTTTTCGCAACCGGCGCCGGTGGCCCAACCCGTAGGCGAAACCATTGCCCAGGCGAGCACAGCAGGTGAGCACAACCTGATTGGCGCTGCGGCCGAAAAGGGTATTTGGCAGTGCACGCCGGGCAGTTTTCGGCGTGGGGTCAAGCAAGCCGAGTACAGCTACATCATCAGCGGGGAGGGGAGCTTTACCCCCGATGGCGGGGCGCCGTTGGCGTTTTGTGCGGGCGATACCCTGTGCTTCCCGCCAGATAGCCAAGGAACATGGGAGATTCGTCAAACTGTGCGCAAGAGTTATGTGATTTTTGGCTGAGGTCCGAGATTTTGGGGCTGCAACGCTGCCCCAAAATGCTCAAATCCACCCCTCGCGAACAGTGCTGGCCGCCCGTCGATCAGCTATCAGGCGACCCGCAACCAGATCGCCGAGGCATCGTCACTGGCCTTGAAGCGCGGATAGCGCAGGCAAGCGGCGTCCTCCTGTTCTATGGCGCGCAGCGTCTGAGCCAGAGCGGCCAAGCCATGCGCCTCGAGCTGCGCGATAAAACCTGCCGGGTCGTAGACGTCATAGGTATCGAACAGCGCGGCGAAACCGTCGCTCATCAAAATCACCTCATCGCCCACGGACACCGCGCTGCGCACATAGCGTGTGCCGTCTCGGGCTTGCTGCGCATCGATGCTCAAGACGGCCTTGGGTCGCTCACGGGCAGCCCGGCGGTCGGCCACCACCGCTGGCGTGCGCACCCCGAATGCTCCGGTGCCCGGGCCCAGGGCTGCGGCTTCAGCACGTTCAGCCTCACGGTCCGGCTCGGGGGTGAGAAACCCAATGCCCTGGGCACTGCGGTGCAGCACGACACAATCGCCCATATAGGCACAGCTCAGTTCGGCACCCTCAAGGGCGACGGCGGCGAATGCAGCGCGCGGCAGCTCCCAGGCCGCGACCGGTTCGCGTCGCTGGGCCTGGGCATAGTTGGTTGCGACGGCGACAAACACCGATTCACACACCTGCTGCAAAGCGCCGGATGCCCCGTGAAAAGCCCGCTGCGCCGCTGCCGCCAGCCAGGCCGCACCACCGCGCTCACCGAGCAGACCCGGTGGGCCCAAATCTGTCGCGCCGTCGATGACCCAGGCATGCTGGTCGGCGCAGCCGATCCGGTCATCGTTGGGTACCTCTGGCTTACCGGCCAGGCTCAAGCTTTGGATCAGGTCGAAATGCATGGTCGATGGGTCTTCTCGTCGCACATGGGAGCAGGTTGGACAGGCCTGTCGGCGCGGGGTTCGCTCAGCGCTCGGCCATCTCGATGATAGCGTTGAAACCGGCCCATGCGCGCAGCCTTAGCGCCTGGCTGCCGGACATCGAGCGACTAGACTAATGCCTCTGTCCCGATCGAGGAGTACCGCCATGACCAGCAAGAACACTATTTGCCTGTGGTATGAGTGGGCGGCGCAGGAGGCGGCCGAGTTCTACGCCAAGACCTTCCCGGACAGCAAGGTGCTGGCAGTGCATAAGGCCCCAGCCGACTATCCCTCGGGGAAGGCGGGCGATGTGATTACTGTCGAGTTCAGCGTGATGGGCATTCCCTGCATCGGCCTCAATGGAGGGCCGGTGTTCAAGCACAACGAGGCGTTCTCGTTCCAGGTTGCTACCGACGATCAGGCCGAAACCGATCGTTTGTGGAATGCCATCGTCGGCAATGGCGGCGAGGAGAGTGTCTGTGGTTGGTGCAAGGACAAATGGGGTATTTCCTGGCAAATCACCCCAAGGATTCTCATCCAGGCCATTGCCAATCCTGACCAAGCCGCCGCCAAGCGGGCGTTCGAGGCGATGATGCAGATGGGCAAGATCGACGTCGCCAAGATTGAGGCGGCGTTGAACCCTAGAACCGAAGCCCCACGTTGACCATTCCCGCTGCCGCGCCGAGCACCACAAACTCTGCAGCCACCGGCCCCCAATGCGCACCGATGCCCGGAATGATTACCGGCGCAACGCCCAAATGGTTGAGCGGGATCTTGTCTTTGTATTCGCCTTTGTAGCCCTGGATCAGGCCTGCACTGAGCTTGGCATAGAGCGGAAACCGCTCATGCTCCCAGACTTTGCCGACGTAGCCATAGTAGGAGCGCTGGTTGAACGAGTTCTTGAATGTCGCCCCGCCCCAGAGCAGCCCATCGCTGTACACCCGTTCGATACCGATCAGACGTTGGTGATTGTTGTGCTCTGGGTCGGGGCTCCAGTGGCGGGTATAGGCGCTGGTCTGGATGTACCAGTAATCGCCCTGTGGCTCGCTTTGCCCAGCGCTGGCTGCGGTGCTCCAGAGGAGTAGGGCAATAGCTAGCAAAAATTGTCTGCTCATGTTCAACACCTGGCGCAACGCGCGTTATGGACACTCGCCACGCCTGCATTGGAAACCTGTCTCTGTCGGCTTGGCTGATGGTGGGAAAGGGCGCGTATGGTAGGTAGCTGACTCGCTATCGAATATCGGATTTGTCTGATAATGGCGGGTTGCAGAGGGGGATAAGGCGCCTGGGCGATGAGGCCCTCGATAAAAAACGCCCGGCTGAGCCGGGCGTCGTCGATCAGAACTTGACCTTGATACCAATCATCCCTTCATAGCTTCTGCTGTCCTTGCCAAACGCCTTCTGATAACCCAACGAGCCAGTCACTGTGGTGCGTTCATCGACCTGGTAGTCGACACCCAGGTTCAGTTCACCCCAGGTCCCACTCATGTCGGTGCCAAAGGGAATGTAGCCATCGGCCGAAGAAAACTCGGTTTTGCTCTTGCCCTTGAACTCGTGCCAGACGCTGGGGCGCACCCAGACGTTGGTGCGGTGCAGCTTGCCCTGGTCGTCTGCACGCAGGCTGTCCTTGTCGATGCGCACCCCCAGGCGGGCAGTCAGCGAGTCGACGTCTTCGAAGCGCACATCAGAGGCGTCGTCGTGGCTGTCATCGACCTTGATCTTGCTGACGATCACCTGGGCCTGCGGCTCGATGCGCAGGTTCTTGTCCTCATTGAGGTTGAACGGATAGCCCCCTTCGAGCGAGGCGGTCACGCCACGGCCGCGGGTTTTCATGGTGCCCATGTCGCTAGGGTTGGCTTGCACGTCGAAGCGGTTGAACTGCAGCACACCGTCGAGGTACCAGCCTTCCGGCCCAAAGTGGGTCCAGTAGCCGCCGACCCCATAGGCGCGGATCAGGTCGTCGCCAGCGCTGTTGCCATTGGTGTGCTCGACGTCACCTGCGATACGCCCAACGTTGAGCGACAGACCGGCCTGATCGGTACTGCCATCGACGTCTTCGTTGCGATACAGGTCAGTGCCGACCTGGAAGGCCTGGATCCGGTAGTCGTAGCTGGCACCTTGGCCCAGCTCGTCCTCACCCTTGCGGTAGATCAGCCGGCCCCAGCCCAGTGACGGGCCGTATTGTTCGGCGGCTTGTGCGGGCAGTGGCTCGCTGCTGAGCCTGCGCTCTTCACCGACCCGCTCATGCAGGGTATCGACCATGGCGTGGCTGTAGTGCAGCAACATCGAAGGCAAGGCGCGGTATAGCGTCGTTTCCGGGCGATAGTTGGGCACTTGTGGCCTAACTGGAACGATGGGGTGCTGGGGCTCAGTCGGATCGACGGGGTGCACTGGATCGACGGGTTTCACCGGATCTACAGGCTTCACCGGATCTACCGGCTTCACTGGGTCGACAGGCTTCACCGGATCTACCGGCTTCACTGGGTCGACAGGTTTCACCGGCTCGACTGGATCAACAGGGTCAACCGGCCCCCCATCAGCAGTAGAGCGCAGGTACCAGGCCTGGCGATTGCTGCCATCCAGGCTGGCCCGGTGCAGGGTGTATTCATAAGGGCCGGCCTTGACCCGGCTGAGCAAGCGGAAGGCTTGAGCATCGGTGGTCGCGCCATTGATGGCATCGACTACAAGAATCCCATTGCCCTGGGTCAGCGCGCCGGGGCCACCTGCGTTCTTGATCAACAGGTTGCTGCTGTCATCGGCCTTACCGCCATCCACCACCAGCTTGTCCGAGGGCGAACCGTCGCGGTACAGGTACGTGTTCAGGGCAAAGGTGCCATTGGCGCCGTGGTAGTTGTTGACGGTCAGGTGCTTGTAGCTGCCGGCGACTGGCGCGCTGAAGTCGATCAGGCTGGCCTCGTTGCGCAGGGTGCTGAGGTTCGAGTCGCCGGTCAGGTTCCATAGGCTGCTGTCGCGCAGATCGACCTGGGCACTGCTGCCCGCAGCGGTGCGCGCAGCGCCGTTGAGCACCGAGCCTACGACATCGATGTCGGCGTTGCCGGCACTGGCCAGCGAGCTGCCGACACCTTGTCACTGGCCGGTGCCCATGTCTGGGATGCTGCTGCCATCGCTGGCCACGGCGCTGTCGACATTCAACCATTGGCCGCTGCCACCGACGATACTGTCAGTCAGGCTGATGTCGGCGACGCCTGCGACAGCCACAGTGGCCCCGTCGCGGTTTTGCAGTACGCTGCTGTCGAGAGTGGCCTGGCCCTTGAGCAGTTCGGTGCCTTGCGCATAAAGCGCTGCGGCCTGGTCACCGGAGGCGTTGATCACACTGCGCTGGGCGTCGAGGCGCGCACCGTTCTTGGCCACGGCGGCGTGGGCCAGGTTGCCGCTGGTGTTGATCCCGACCTGATCGAGCTGAACATTGGCCTGGTTGTTCGCCAGCGCCCCCAGGGCCCGCTCGCCGTGGGTGGTGACGGTGGTGTTGCTAGCGCTCAGTAGCGCGGTGGATTCGGCCTGCAAACCATGGGACAACGCACCACTGGTTGTGATGCTCGAGTCGCTCAATTGCAGGCTGGCCGTATCGCTCTGATACTGCCGGCTGACCATGGCGCCGGTCGCTTGGTCGCCCAGGGTCTGGACGCTGACATTGTGCGCCACCAGGCTGACCTGGCCTGGCTTGAGGGTGCCGATGCCGGCATACAGGCCCATGGCATACTGCCCCTCGGTCTTCACGCTCAACCCTTCCAAGTACAGGCTGCCGCCATCGTCTACCGCAGCGCCGTAGGCCTGCGTGCCGGTGGTATGCACGGCGGTGCCGTAGACGTTGAGCACAGCCCCTGGGTTGCGCGAGGCCAGGGCGTGCGGGAAGGTCAGGTTGGATCGTACCGGTGAGCCATTGCCCGTGGTGGTTACCGAGCCGCCATACAGGGTGATGTTCGCGCCGCCGTCGGCGACCACGCCCATAGCGTTGTCGTCGCCCGAGGTGGTCACCGTGAGGTTATGAGCCACCACTGTCGAGTTACCTGCACTCAGGCCTGCTGAGTAATTGCCCTGGGTATCGATCAGGCCATTGTTGATTAGCAGCTCGGCGCCGCCCAGGGCACGTACCCCGTAGCTGGTTTTCTGCGTGGTGTGCACTTGGCTGTCGTTGAGCAGCAGGCGTGAGCCACTGCCTTCGACCAAGGCGCCCAGGCCCCAAGGGCCTGCTGCACTGCCAGCCGGGGCGAGGCGCAGGGTACTGTCGCTGACCTCGGCAGTGGCGCCTGCATTGACGTAGAGACCGTGCGCGCGATTACCGCCGACCTCGACCCGACTGGCGCTGACAATGGCGTGCGAGCCGCTGCCTTCGACTGACACGCCGTGGCTGTAGGTGCCTTCGGCGCTCAGGGTGCTGTTGTCGATCAGCACGGTGCCGCCGCCCATTGCCCGTGCGGCTGAGGCGAAGTCATTGACGGTGCCCGAGCCTTTGACAGCCACGCTGCTGTTGCGCAACGAAACCTGGCTGGCGCTGCCTTCGGCGCGGGCGCCGCCGATGTAGCTGCCGCTGGAACTGACCGTGACCGCATCGGCGTTGATGCTGGCGCCGCCGAGCGCATGCAACACGGCAGTACTGCTGGTGCTGGTGGCGGCGGAAGTATGGCTGAGGCTGGTGCGCTGCAATTGAATCTGTCCGCCGTCATCTGCCCGGGCGCCGCTGGCGGCGACTGCGCCAGTGCGTATCTCGCTGTCGCTGACAGCGATCAGGCTGGCGTTGCCAGTGGCTTTCAGGCCATGGCTGGCGCTAGTAGGGCTGCTGGCGCCAGTGGTACTGATCACGCTGGCACCGCTGATGCTGATCTTGCCGCCGCCTTGGGCCAGCACGCCAACCGAGCCTTTGGACAGGGTGCTGACCTCGCTTGCAACCAGGTCGATCTGGCTGCCAGCGCCAGTGGCGACCAGGCCCTGGTTGTTCACCCCGTTAGTGCCGCCACCGACGCTGATGGTGCTGTTGTTCAACCTCACTTGGCCGGCGTTCTTGGCGCTGACGCCGGTCAGGTTGCTGGCGGTGATCAGCGTACTGTTGGCCGCTTTGGGTATCAGCGTGACCGTCACCCCAGAGCCACTCAACTGGCCGCCATCGCTGGCCAGCCCCGTTTGGCCATTGGCGTTGGCGGCCGTCAGGGCGCTGCTGTTGACGCTACCGCGCTCGAAGCCGACGCTGCTGGCCATCTGCGCAAGCACCCCGGTGGTGCGGGCCGCGCCCAGGTTGACCGTGGCGTCGTCATGCGCACCTGCGCTGGAAACACCAATGCCATCGGCGCTGTTGAGGTTGATTGGCGCTGGCGACCCCAGCAGCCGGCTGGCGAATAACTGGGGTGCCTGCTGACTGGCTTGCAGGGCGATCTGCAGGTAGTCAGGGGAGGGCATGGCGCCCGCTGCCGAGGGCGGGTCGATAGCCATCAGCGGTGGGTCGAGGGCGCTGTCCTCGGCTTCGGCCTCGATCAGGCTGACGCTGAACAGGGCCGCCAGAATCAGGCCAATGGCCCGGCCCAGACGAGTACGTTGGAAGTGTGCAGGACGCTTGACGGTGTTCATGGCAGCCTCTTGGGCATCTGAAGTGGGATGCCTGAAGTCTGCGCGGGACGCCTGCTGGCGAATGTCGGAGGCGTTACAACCTGCTTGTAGGAGTGACTCTCGTCCGCGGCTCTGGTCTATGCTTGGCATCGGCCATTGCCGCAGAGGGAAGGCGCCATGAGCACGCTGCTGTTGGTCGATCACCTGCCGATCGTGCGTGACGGCTTGCGGGCTGTGCTTGAGCGTGCCGGCCACCAGGTACTGGGCGAAGTCGACAACGGCCTGGATGCGCTGGAGCAGTGCCGGCTGCTGCACCCGCAGGTGGTCATTCTGGAGTTATTGGTGCCGCAGCTGGGTGGGCTGGATTTGCTGCGCCGGCTGCGCGCCAGTCATCAGGTCATCAAACTGCTGGTGTACAGCGTGCAGGAGGCCAGCCTGTATGCCGCCCGTTCCTTGCAGGCCGGCGCCGATGCCTATGTGTGCAAGAGCGAAGCGCTTGGCCAATTGCACAGCGCCCTGCAGGCGCTCAGCCATGGACGCAGCTACTTCCCCCGTGAAGTCGCCCGCCAGGACCTCGACGGTGCAGGCGAAGATGACTTGACCCAGCTTTCCGGGCGCGAACTCACCGTGTTGCAGATGCTCAGCCAAGGGTTGAGTAACAAGGACATCGCCGAGCAGCTCAGCCTCAGTTACAAGACCATCAGCACCTACAAGGCGCGTCTGCATCAGAAGCTCAAGGTCGGCAACGATTTCCAGTTGCTCGAAGTCGCCCGCAGCCATGGCTTGGTTGCCGGCGACGAGGCGAGCAGGGCGCAGGCGCCTTCCAGCGACCCGCAACTGCTACGCGAGCACGGCTTGTTACGGGCGCTGCTCGACGCTGCCCCCTACCCGATGTTCGTGCGCGACCTCGCAGGCCGCCTGCTGATGTGTAACCGCCGCTACCTGGCCTACGCCGGAGAAAGTTTCGAAGCGATCCACGGCTCTACCATCGACCAGGCGCTGTGGTTGCCTGCGCCGTTGCGCGAGCGTTCACGGCAGCGCTTCACCGAGGCGGTTGCGCGGCAAGAGCCGTTTCTGGCCGAAGCGGTGATCGAGCATCTGGGCGAAGTGGTTGCCATGCATATCTGGTGCACACCGTTTCGCGACCAGAGCGGTCAATTGGTGGCCATGCTGGGCGGCATGCGTGACCTCACCGAGCGCGATCGGCTGCTCTCGATATTGCGTCACGAGGGCGCCGAGGCGCGCTATGAAAGCCACCTGAAGAGCTCGACCCTGGCAGCTGTCAGCCAGGAACTTGGGCAAATGCTGGCGGTGTTTCGAACCGCTGTGCAACGCGTGCTTGCGCTAAGCGATGAGCCCTTGCGCCCAGCTCTGCAAAGCCTGGCAGAACACGTTCAAGCCATGTACCAGTGCCTGGCCAAGGTCGATGCCCTGATGGATCAGGATGACCACCCAGGTCAGGCGCAACGCGCCGCGCATGACCTGGGCAACCTGACCGAAGCGATCCTGGCGCCGGTGCGCCAGCAACTGCAAGCGCGGGGCTGTGAGCTGGACCTGGGGCCAGGGCTGCGTGCACTGCAAAGCGCGTGGATCGATGCTCGCCACTACCGGCAATTGCTCGAGGGCCTGTGCGGCTACCTGCAACTGCGGCCATTGCCGGCGCACCTGAGCTTGCGTCTGGCTACCCGGATTCAACCGCGAGGCTTGTTGCGCCTGAGCCTGGAGCTGACGCCCTGGTACCCGGCCCTAGAGCAAGCGCCGTGCGAAGTGTCGGCGTATGCCACTCTCCAGCGCCTGCTTTTGCGCTTGCAGGGGCGCGCTCAAACCCTTGCCCCTGATGACGGTGACACGCTGGTACTGCGAGTAGAAATGGACCTGCCACAGGTGCTTGCCGACAGCGCGCAATGAAACCAAGACGCTCGAGCCGCGACCGCTCAACGTCAACACGAGGGCGCATACCTGTTGGCTGGATGCAACTGTTGCGCTCAGACGTGCACATCGACAGCCTGGGCGGGCGTGTGCGTGAGCTGCTGGCGTTGCAGCCGTATCAGCTCTCTGGCAACGCGCCTGAGTCTTGATCGCCCTGGGCAGCCAACTTCGCCCGGTCTGCTTTGCAGATGTATTTAGGTTTGTTTTTGGGAGCCAGTTTGGCGCTGGCTTTTTTCGCGTGAGCCTTTAACAGCTGCTTGATTTTTTTCTGCCGATTCATGGTTTCAACTCGATTCGTGACTGCGTGGGATATCAACCCGATCCCAGGGGCTCGGTCGAACGGCTGGCTAGCCGGTGTCCGCGATGGCGAAATTCTACTCCATTGCTGCGGGATCGGTATCGATCTGCGTGGCGCGGACAAGCACCGCCGCTGACTGAGCGGCCTTCGAGCACCTCGCCCCGCTTAGCGTCGAGCCAAATGCTGCTGCGGCGCCATGAACGCTGCATGGAAGTAGCTGCGCAGCGCCTGCATCGCCGGGCTTAATTCGCGCTCGCGATGCCAGGCCAGGCCAACGCTCATGGGCGTGACCTGATCGCTGATGGTCACGGTCTCGATGCGCTTGCCTTCCAACGACCACGGACGGTGCACCAGATCCGACAGAATCGCCACGCCGCTGCCATTGGCAACCATGCTGCGCACCGCCTCGACCGAGCTTGTGCGCACGCGCACATCTGGTTGCTGCCCAGCCTGTTGCCAATACCGCATCGCGCTTTGTTCGGCTTCATCGACCGTAAGCAGGATGTAGGGTTGCTGGGCGACATCGGCCAGGCTCACCGCCGAGCGTTCGCACAGCGGGTGATGGCTGGGCAGCCACAGTCGGCGTTCGGAGTTGAACAGCGTCTCGGAAACGATATCCGGGTGGGTAAGGTTGGCGGTCAATACCACGGCCATGTCGAAGCGACCTTCGAGCAACCCCTGCTCGATGGCGCTGCGCTCCTGTTCATGAACCTCGATCAGCACATCGGGGTGCCAGTGCTCCAGGCGTTGCAGGTGATGCGGCAGAAAGTAACCAATGACCGTATAGCTCGCTGCCAGGCGCAGCAGACCGCTGGCGCGTACATCCGGCAGCGGGCTGTTCAGCGCATCGTCGACGCTGCGCAGGATCACGTAGGCGCGGTTGAGAAAATGCCGGCCAGCGTCGGTCAGGCTCATGCCTTGGGCCGAGCGCTGGAACAGCAGCGCGCCGAGCATGGCCTCCAGCTCCTTGATCGCGGTGGTCACCGCCGACTGGGAAATGTTCAGGTGCAGCGCCGCCTGGGAGATCTGGCCGATCTCGGCGGTGGCAACGAAATAGCGCACCTGGCGCAAGGTCAGCGACATGCAGGCTCCGGTAATGGGTATCTGTTTTTCAGAAGACAGCCCATCTGTTTATAGATCTTCCCAAGGGGTGCTGGGGAATTTAACGTGGGCTGCAGCAACCCACAAGCAGGCACCGTAGGAGAGCGCACAATGCAGGTCGTGGATTTCAACTCGGACATGGGCGAGGGCTTTGGCCCCTGGACCATCGGCGATGGCGTCGACCATGAGCTGATGGCCTTCATCAGTTCGGCCAACATCGCCACCGGTTTTCATGCCGGCGACCCCGGCACCATGCGCCGTACGGTGGAGCGGGCCAAGGCGTTGGGCGTGGCTATCGGTGCTCACCCAGGCTTTCGCGACCTGGTCGGCTTTGGCCGTCGGCACATCAATGCCCCGGCGCAGGAACTGGTCGATGACATGCTCTACCAGCTTGGCGCCCTGCGCGAGATCGCTCGCGCCCAAGGCGTGGCCTTGCAGCACGTCAAGCCCCATGGCGCGCTGTACATGCACTTGGCGCGCGATGAAGAGGCTGCACGCTTGCTGGTTGAAAACCTGCAGCGGCTGGAGCCTGAACTGCTGCTGTACTGCATGCCCGGCTCGGTGATCTGCCGCATTGCCCAAACGCTTGGCCAGCCAGTGATTCGCGAGTTCTATGCCGACCGCGAATATGACCTGAGCGGCTCGATCGTGTTTACCCGGAACGTTCGCGGCTATGAGCCAAGCCATGTCGCCGAGCGGGTCTTGCGGGCCTGCCAAGAGGGGGTAGTGCGTACGGTCGAAGGCCAGGACCTGCCGATCAGCTTCGATTCCATTTGCCTGCATAGCGATACCCCAGGCGCCCTGCAGCTGGTCGAGGCCACACGCAAGGCCCTGGATGCTGCGGGGATCAGCGTGCGCGCGCCGCGCTGACGTCAACGGGCACCTGGCGCATACAGACCAGGGTCCGCAGCGTTGTTTTTGCCTGCCTTTCTACAAGTATTCCAAGAGGAACAGTCATGGCCGAGCATGCTTTCATCATTCCACTGCCTCGCCCCGGAGGCGCGAAATGAACGCGCCGATCCGCTACAGCTTTGGCGCCGACGAACACCTGTTTGCCGAGGTCAGCGACCGCATGTCGCTGGAGGCCTTCTTCAAAGGCATGGCCGTGACCCGCGCGGTCGAGCGCCTGCAACTGGATGGGGTGCTCGATGTGTGCCTGGCCAACGCCTCGTTCCAGATCCGCTTCGATCCTGATCGCATCGCCCCGCAGGCGCTGCTCGAAGCGGTGCAGGGCGCGGAGGCCGAGGCCGTCGCCGAGCGCTCGTTGCACACGCGGATCATCGAGATCCCGGTGCTGTACAACGATCCCTGGACCCATGAAACGCTGATGCGTTTTCGCGACCGGCATCAGGACCCAGACGCCACCGACCTTGAGTACGCGGCGCGGATCAATGGCCTGGCCGATGTCGAGGCGTTCATTGCCGCCCACAGCGGTGCGCCGTGGTTCGTGTCGATGGTCGGCTTCGTTGCCGGCTTGCCGTTCATGTTCCAGATGGTCGAGCGTGAACGTCAGCTGCAAGTGCCCAAGTATTTGCGTCCACGGACCGACACGCCGAAGCTGACCCTGGGCCATGGCGGGTGCTTTGGCTGCATCTACTCAGTGCGCGGGGCAGGTGGCTATCAGATGTTCGGCGTAACCCCCGCGCCGATCTACGATCCGCAGCAGCAGTTGGATTACCTCAAGGAACACATGGTGTTCTTCCGGCCGGGCGATATCGTCCAGTTCAAACCAATTGACCGCGATGCCTATGACCAGGCTGTGGATGAGGTTGAAAGCGGCCGGTTCACTCTGCGCATCCGTTCGGTGGAATTCTCCCTGGATGCTTTTTTAGCCGACCCGGTTGGCTATCCCCAGTCGCTGCAGGAGGCATTGGCATGATCAAGGTACTCAAGCCTGGCCTGGCCACCTCGGTGCAGGACCTGGGCCGTGAAGGCTACTACCACCTGGGGATCCCGCCATCGGGTGCGCTCGACCAATATGCGCTGCGCGCGGCTAACCAACTGGTCGGCAACCCGGCCGGCGCAGCCGGGCTGGAATGCTCCCTGGTGGGGCCGGAGCTGGAGTTCCAGGCCGATGCCCTGGTGGCGGTGTGCGGCGCGCAGATGCCGGTGCGCCTGGACGGGGTGGAGCAGTATCCGGACACGGCGTTCAAGGTCCGCGCCGGGCAGGTGTTGCGCTTTGACTTCCCCCGCGCCGGCGCGCGCGCCTATCTGGCGGTGGCCGGTGGCATCGATGTCCCGCAGGTGCTGGGCAGTCGCTCCACCTACGGGTTGGGCGCGCTGGGTGGTTGGCAGGGGCGCAAGCTGGTGGCGGGCGACCTGTTGCCGGTGGGTGTGGCCAGCGGTAAAAGCCGCGCAGGTGCCAGCCTGCCGATGGCCCTGCGGCAGAGTCTGGGCGGGGAGGTGCTGCTGCGGGTGGTGCCCGGTCTGTACTACGACCGCTTGACGGCGACGGCCGCGCGCGACTTCTTCAGCGATGCCTGGACGGTGGGGTCCGAGGCGGACCGAATCGGCTATCGCTTCAAGGGCGGTAGCGCGTTGAGTTTCCAGCCGCGCGAGCAACCTTTTGGTGCGGGCTCCGATCCTTCTAATATCGTCGACAGTTGCTACCCGATTGGTTCGATCCAGGTACCGGCAGGCTTGGAGCCGATCATCCTGCACCGGGATGCGGTATCCGGTGGCGGTTACGCGATGATTGGCACGGTGATCAGTGCTGACCTGGATTTGATCGGCCAGATGCAGCCCAACCAGCAGGCGCGGTTCGTTGAGGTGACGCTTGAGCAGGCGTTGGAGGCGCGGCGTTCATACAAGAAGCGCCTGGCGTTTGTGCAGCGGCTGTTTACCTGAAAGCCAGCGCTTGTTGGGTCAGTTGTGGCGCTATCGCGGGGCAAGCCCGCTTCTACACGATCTGCGCAGCACGCATCGATCGTGTAGGAGCGTCGCGTGCTGCGTCGTACAAAGTCGGCAGGTCGTTGAACGCGCAAGAACGATCAAATCCCCACCCCAGACATTTGCTACTGTCGGCGCTGCTTTGGAGGAGCATCGTCATGCGCAGTATCGAAAATATCCTGTGGTTCATCGAGTCGGAGTTGCAGTCGGAGCTCGACCTGGGTCGGGTTGCCCAGCGCTTCGACCTGTCGCCGTTCGCCCTGTCGCGTTATTTCTCGCTGACCACCGGTTGGCCGGTGATGCGCTACATCCGTGCCCGTCGGCTTAGCGACGCGGCCCTGGCGCTGCGTAACGGTCAGCCGGACATCTTGCAGGTGGCGTTGACGGCAGGCTATGGCTCCCACGAAGCCTTCACCCGTGCGTTCTGCGAGCAATTTGGCGTCACGCCGAAACAGGTTCGCGAGCAGCCCGACAATGACCTTTCCCTGGTTGAGCCGCTGAGAATGAAACAACTGAAATTGATCGAGTTGCCCGAGCCGCGTTTCGAGCGTCGTGGCGAGTGGGTTATCGCAGGCGTAGGTGGGCGATTTACCTTCGACAAGAACGAGGGCATCGTCGGCCTGTGGCAGGCGTTCGATCCGTACATGGACCAGGTGCCCGGCCAGGTAGGGCGTTGGTGCTATGGGCTGTGCTGCAACCCTGGGGAGGATGGCAGCTTTGAGTACATCGCCGGTATCGAAGTGTCGCGCATCGATGGGCTGCCAGCGTCATTTCGCTCATTCAAGGTGGCGCCGCAGGACTATGCGGTGTTTCGCCATCAAGGCCACATTTCGATGATCCACCAGACGATGTTCACCATTTTCAATCAGTGGCTGCCAGCGTCAGACTACCGCTTTGCCGATGCGCCTGAGTTCGAGGCCTACAGCCCTGACTTTGATCCGGGGCGTGAGACCGGTTACGTCGAGGTGTGGATTCCGATAGCCCGCCGTTGAGGCGTGCGCCAAGCGAGGCTCAGACGTACTAACAGCAGATCAAGGGTGATGGGCGCGTGGGCTGACAAAGGTCAGCGATAGCGGAGCAAAGCGAGGAGGGTGAGGTGCGCGTCCCTGCGCAGAATGGATAGGGGCGATGACTTAGAAGCTGTATTTGGCCGTCAGCATCATGTTGCGTGGGGCGCCATAAGTGTCGCCGCCGTACTGCCAGGAAGAGGAGATCGACGAGTAGTATTTGCGATCGAAGATGTTGTTGGCATTGAGTTGCAGGTCCAGGTGCTGGTTGACCTGGTAGCCGGCCATCACGTCAGTGACGGCATAGGCGCCCTGGATCAAGCGGTAGTTGCTGCCGTCGCTAAGCGCGATGTCGTTGTACATGCGGCTCTGCCAGTAGACGTTGCCGCCGACGCGCAGTTTTTCCAGCGGGCCCTGGAAGCGGTAGACAGTCGAGAGCTTGAACATGCGCTCGGGCAAGTCGGTGGTGAGCTGCTTGTTGACCTTCTCCGGGCTTTTTTCATCCTTGGTGGTGTGCGCGCGGGCATAGGTGTAACCGGCGCCGACCTGCCAGTTCTCGGTCAGTGCGCCCTGCAGCTCCAACTCGATACCCTGGCTGCGAACCTCACCGGAGGCCTCGTAGCACGCCAGTTGTGGGCACGGTACGTCGACTTGTACGGCTCGGTTTTCCTGGTCGATGCGGAACACCGCCAAGCTTGCGTTCAGGGCGCCGTCGAAGTACTCACCCTTGATGCCGACCTCGTAGTTCTTGCCCACGATCGGCTTGACCGGCGTGCCGGAGACGTCCTTGGAGCTCTGCGGGTTGAAGATGTCGCTGTAGCTGACATACACCGAGTGATGCTCGTCCAGATCGTAGATCAGGCCGGCATAGCGGGTGACGTTGCGGGTCACCTTGTAGCTGGCGTCGGAGTCGTCACGGTTGTCGTAGTCGTACCAGTCCAGGCGCCCACCGAGGATCAGTTTCAGCGGGTCGGCCAGGCTCAGGCGGGTGCTCATGTAGACCGCATCCTGGGTGGTGACTTCACGCGTGTTGTCGGTGTGGACGAAGTTCGGCTTCGGCCCATTGAGCGGCCAGAACATGTTGTAGGGGCTGTAGTTGTTGGTGGTCATGTCATAGATGCGTTTGCTCGCACCCACCACCAGTTCGTGGCTGCGACCAAAGGCTTGGAATGGGCCGCTGGCGAACGCGTCCAGGCCGGCCTGGTTTTCTTCCTGGCCAGACTGGTAGACGGTTCTTTGCAGCGACTGGTCGGCGGCCCAGCGCGACTGATAGGAACCGGAGAACAGCGCATCCTGCTCGCTATAGGTGGCATTGACCTGCAGTTTCCAGTCGTTGGCCAGGCGCTGGCGCACCTCGGCGAACACTGTGTTGATTTCCTGGTCTTTGTTTTCCCAGTCAGTGCCTGGGTTGTACGAGCGCGGCAAATCCAGGTGGTGGCCGTCCAGGCCGACCATCGACGCGCCCCAGAAGTAATTGGTCTTGTCTTTCTGGTTGGAGAAGCCCAGCGTCAGGGTGGTGTCGTCGCTCAGGTCCGCTTCAGTGATCGCATAGAACAGGCCATGGCTTTCCTCCATGCTGTCGACGAAACCGTTGGCGTCACGATAAGAGGCGACCACTCGTCCGCGCAGGGTGCCGCTGTCGTTGAGCGGGCTGGAGGCGTCGATCTCGCCGCGGTAGTTGTCCCAAGTGCCGGCAGCCCCGGTCAGGGTGACTTTCTGTTCGGCCAGCGGGCGCTTGCGGACCAGGTTGATCGCTGCCGAGGGGTTGCCGCTACCGGTAACCAGGCCGGTTGCGCCACGCACTACTTCCACCCGGTCGAACATTGCCAGGTTCGGCTGGGCGCCGACCGTCCAGCCCTGATAGTTGCTGGGGATACCGTCATACATCAGGTTATCGATATCAAAGCCGCGCGCCGAATACGTCTGGCGACCTGGGCCGCTGGATTGGCTGAGGAACAGGCCGGGGCTGTACTTGACCACATCGTTGATGCTGGTCATGGCCTGGTCGTCCATGCGCTGACGGGTGATCACGGTCACCGCTTGTGGGGTCTCGCGCAGGCTCAAGGGCAATTTGGTTGCAGTCGCCATGGCGCCGGTGGTGTAGGAGGTCGTTCCTTCTGTCGTGCTGCCCAGACCGGTAGAGCTGACCTCGGTAGCGCCGAGCTCCATTACCGCACCATTGGATTGCGCCTGATCCTTAGGCTGGTCGGCTTCCTCGGCCAGCGCCGGAGCGACGGTCGCCATACAGATGGCCATGGCCAGTAGATTGCGTGAGGGGCTGAAGCGGCGTTGCGAAGAAGGGCGCGACATGAGCAGCGGTTCCTGACGGGTTGAAAGAGCAAATAATTCTGCGTCTGAGAATGATTAGCAATCAGTGTGTCAGGATTTGTCGCAGGAAAAAAGACTGGTTTCCTACAATTTTTTAGGAAATTTTCACATTTGCAGGCGAAGGCTGGGAAAGCGCAGGAGAAGGTTGGCCGCAGGCCTAATCGCGAGCCTTGGCAATCCGCTTGCCAGCTTGCTGCGCCACTTCCAGCGCCTGGCCATCGCGCTGCTTGCCTTGGCGAGCCTGGCCCATCAGTTGCGGGATCAGCATGCCCTCGGGCAAGTGCCGCCAGAACCTGCCCGGCATGTGCAGGCGCAGGGCATCGGGGTTGAGCCGGGCCGGGTTGAAGGTGTGTCGGTAGTAGGTGCGCCACAGCTCTGCGCCAGGGTCTTCGGCATGCCGCGCCCACTGGCGCCACTGCTCTGGGCACTGACGACGGTAATCCAGGGTTTGCCCATCGAAGCGCACAGCGTCGCGATCGGTTGCGATCAGCCAGCGCTGGCGGCCGAGGCGATCGGCGAAGTGGCTGCTGGCACTTTCGAGGATGTCGTGCGCCGGTTCATGGTAGGCGACCAGGTCAAGCTGCAGCTGCTCGGCGAGCAGTGCTGGAAGCGGTACGAAACGCACGAAGGCGTGCAGGTGGTGGGCTTCGCGGCTGACCTGCTTGATCCGCCGGTGCAGTTCGCTACCTAGGCGATCACCTGCGAGCATGGCAGTGCGGTCGCCGTGGGCAACCCGCCAGAGCACCTCATAGAGCAGGTTCCAGCGCTGCTCGCCGTGGTAGCGGCCCGCTTGCTCCAGCTGGCTCAACAGGGCCGCCGGTACTTTCGCTTGGAATGGCCCACGGCCTTCTGGTAATGGCCTCGGCACGGCGAGCAAATCGTCGATCGGACCTTGTGCCCAGCTGACCTGGGCGGGGTCGATGCCGTGGCTGAGCAGCGTGCGCGCCTGTTCGCGCCACAGGGCAAAATGGTTGTCGCAATCGAGCGCGATCATCCCCACAGCCCCATCTGCACCGGGGCCTGCGGTTCGCGCAGGCGTGCGCGCAACAGGCCGCTGCGCAGCTCGGCTTGAGCCGGGCGGTAGTCACTGGTGACGATGAATGGGCGAGCCTTGTCCAGCACACACCGCAGCTGGATCAGGTCGTCATAGCGGATGCGCCGTTCCCGGCGCAGCGCCACCAGCCGCTGCACGCTGCGCAGACCGATGCCGGGGATGCGCGCCAACAGCGCAGGTTCGGCGCGGTTCACATCAAGCGGGAATACCTCTCGGTTGGCCAAGGCCCAGGCAAGCTTGGGGTCGATGTCCAGATCCAGGTTGCCTGCCTGGCTCAGTAGCTCGCCGGCCTTGTAGCCATAGCCGCGCATCAGGAAGTCGGCCTGGTACAGGCGGTGCTCGCGCAGCAGCGGCGGGGCTGCCAACGGCACGCTGTTGGGGCTGTCGGGTATCGGGCTGAAGGCCGAGTAATAAACGCGCTTGAGGCCATAGCCCTGGTACAGCGATTCGGCATTGCCCAGCAGGGTGCGGTCATCGGTGTCGTCGGCGCCGACGATCACTTGGGTGCTTTGTCCCGCCGGGGTGAAGCGCGGTGCACGAGGTTCGCCAGCTACTGCCAGCTGGCCTTGCTGGATGGTGCCCATGGCCTGGCGGATGGTATGGGCGTGCTTTTCCGGAGCCAGGCGTTTGAGGCTGGCGTCGGTAGGCAGTTCGACATTGACGCTGAGCCGGTCGGCCAGGCGGCCGGCTTGTTCGATCAGCAGGGGGTCGGCATCGGGAATGGTCTTGAGGTGGATGTAGCCTCGGAACTCGTGCTCCTCACGTAGCAGGCGCGCCACCTCGATCAATTGCTCCATGGTGTAGTCGGCCGAGCGGATGATGCCGGAGCTGAGAAACAGGCCGCTGATGCAGTTGCGCCGGTAGAAATCCAGGGTAAGGCGCACCACCTCCTCAGGGCTGAAGCGCGCTCGCGGGACGTTGCTGGAGCGGCGGTTGACGCAGTATTGGCAGTCGTACAGACAGAAATTGGTCAGCAGTACCTTGAGCAACGAGACGCAGCGGCCATCAGGGGTGTAGCTGTGGCAGATGCCCATGCCATCGGTGGCGCCAAGCCCCTCGCGGCCACGCGAGCTGCGCTTGGGGGCACCGCTGCTGGCGCACGAGGCGTCGTATTTGGCAGCGTCGGCGAGGATGCCGAGTTTGGCGATGAGTTGCATGGGGTCTACTCAAAATACTGAATATTCATACAGTATTTGCAGAAGGGGTTGGATGCAAGTGCCTGTTGTCGTCTGTGTTCGCTTAACGCTGAAAGACGCAGGTCCCGCGATAGCGTCTGCAGGGCCGGCAACGTTGCCTGATAGTGCGCAATCGGGGGCAAGCCCGCTACAGGTTCCGGGGGCTGCAAATGATGCCCGAGTGAATTGCTCAGCTAAGCTTGATTCCAGGCTAAATGTGACGGAGCAGGGCATGGAGAAGCACGCAGAACAGATCGAGGCCCGCTGCGCCTCGTGGGAGAGGACATGAACATCACGATCAAGTCGAAATTGGCGTTGGCCAGCCTGGTCATGGCCTGCGGCCTATTCAATGCCCAGGCGGCAGAGACCAAGCGGGTCGATGTGTTGCTGGTGGGTGGCGGCATCATGAGCTCGACCTTGGCCATCTGGCTCAATGAATTGGAACCGGGTTGGTCGATGCAGATGGTCGAGCGCCTGGACAAAGTCGCCGAGGAAAGCTCCAACGGCTGGAACAACGCCGGCACCGGTCACTCGGCATTGGCCGAGCTTAACTACACACCGGAGAAAGACGGCAAGATCGACATCTCCAAGGCCATCGAGATCAATGAGTCGTTCCAGATCACCCGGCAGTTTCTGGCCTGGCAGGTCAAGAGCGGGGTGCTGAAGAACCCGCGCTCGTTCATCAATTCCACCCCGCACATGAGCTTCGTCTGGGGCGATGACAACATCCGCTTCTTGAAACGGCGTTACGAGGCGCTGCAGGCCAGCCCGCTGTTCCGCCCCATGCAGTACTCCGAGGACCCGGAGCAGATCAAGAAGTGGGTGCCGTTGATGATGGAAGGGCGTGATCCGAATCAGAAATTGGCGGTGACCTGGACGCCGATCGGCACTGATGTGAATTTCGGCGAGATCACCCGCCAGTACGTCGGCTACCTACAAACTCGACCGAATTTCGACTTGAAACTGTCGACCGAAGTGGAGGACATCAGCCGTAACGACGATGGCTCTTGGCACGTCGAGTACAAGAACCTCAAGGACGGCAGCAAATCGGCCACGGATACCAAGTTCTTGTTCATCGGTGCAGGTGGTGCGGCGCTGCCGCTGCTGCAAAAAGCCGGCATCGATGAGGCCAAGGATTACGCAGGTTTTCCGGTCGGCGGCTCGTTCCTGGTGACTGACAACCCGGCCATCGCCAAGCGGCACATGGCCAAGGCCTACGGTATCGCCTCGACCGGTGCGCCGCCGATGTCGGTGCCGCACCTGGACACCCGCGTGCTCGATGGCAAGCAGGTGATTCTGTTCGGGCCGTTCGCCACCTTCTCCACCAAGTTTCTCAAGGAAGGGTCGCTTCTGGACCTGTTTGCCAGCATGTCCACCCATAACGTCTGGCCGATGGTTCGGGTAGGGGTGCGCGAGTTCGATCTGGTGCAGTACCTGATCGGCCAAGTGCTGCAATCGGATGCTGATCGGTTTGACGCACTCAAGACCTACTTCCCCAACGCCAAGCAGGAAGACTGGCGCCTGTGGCAGGCAGGCCAGCGTGTGCAGATCATCAAGAAAGACAAGGATCAGGGCGGTGTGCTGAAGCTGGGTACCGAAGTGGTCGCCGCCAAGGATGGCAGCATCGCCGGCTTGCTCGGTGCCTCGCCGGGCGCCTCGACGGCACCGCCGATCATGCTCGATCTGATGCAGCGGGTGTTCAAGGACAAAATGGCCTCGCCGGCCTGGCAGACCAAACTGCGTGAGATCATCCCATCCTATGGCACGCGGTTGAACGACCACCCAGACATGGTCGAGAAAGAGTGGGCCTATACCAACGAGGTACTGCAACTGGCGGTGCCGAGTAGTGCGCCAACGCCCGTGGCCACGCCCTGATCGTTAGCTTGTTGCGGGCAAGTCGGCACCCGGCTTTGCCCGCAGTCGAGTATCAGGCCTGAGCGGCCACCTCCCACACTTGCTGGCGGAACCATTTGCGTAATGGGTCGGTGTGGGTGCGTTCGTGCCAGATCTGCATGAGCTCGATTGTTGGCAACGGCAAGGGCATGGGGTAAATGCACAGCTCTGGATCACGCTCGACGGCTTCGACCGCCACTGCCCGCAGGCAGGTAAGGAGTAGATCGGTGCCGCGTATCAAGCGGGCCGGCGCCAGGAAGCTGGACAGCCCGGCCACCACCCGCCGGCTGCGCCCTTCAGCGCGCAGCGCGCGGTCGACCAGGCCGTCGAGATCACCGGTCAGGGTGGTCAGCAGATGCTCGCAAGCAAGGAACGCTTCCAGGCTCATGCCTGCGCCAAGGCGTGGGTTGCTGCGTGCGGCCAGCACCACGAAGTCTTCGCTGAGCAGGCGCTGCTGGTGGAAAGTGTCCGGCAAGTCGGTGTAGAAGCCGGCGATGGCCAGGTCGCAGGTGCCTTTTTCCAGGGCTTCGCGTGGCAGTTGGCCACGCGTGTTGTGGGTGATCAACACCAGGTTGGGCGCCTGGCTGCGGATGATCGGCAGCAACCGAGGTAGTAGCGTCTGCTCCATGTAGTCGGTGCTGTACAGATGCAGGCGGGCAGGGCGGGTGAGGAAGTCCTGGCCGTCGCAGCGTTCATAGAAACCCTGTAGATCCTCAACCAGACGCTGCACTTGCGGCGCCATCTCGTGAGCCCGGGGTGTCGGCGTCAGGCCGCGTGGCGCGCGCACGAACAAGGGGTCGCCGAACTGATGCCGCAGTTTGTTGAGCTTATGGCTTAGCGCCGGTTGGCTGAGGGCCATGCGCTCGGCGGCCAGGGTGGCATTGCGCTCTTGATAGAGCACGTGGAATACCAGCAATAGATTGAGATCTTTGTGAGTGATATTCATTTTTTGGATCGCAGGCATAAGCGCTTTCGAATTATCGAATCATAGCGCGCTGGTTAGCATAGGCCCACTGATCGTTACCACTCACTGGGAGGCCCCATGCCTATCAGCATTTTTGCCACCATCTGCCCCAAACCCGAGTATCGCGATGCGCTAGAGCAAGCCCTACGTTCATTGGTTGCCGATTCGCGCGCCGAGCCCGGCAATCTGCGCTACGACCTGTTCGTTCGAGAGGGCGATGAAGTGGCGTTCGAGCTGTTCGAGCTGTACACCGACCACGCTGCCATCGAGGCGCACCGGCAGAGCGCTCACTATCAGGCTTATCGCGCCACTGTCGCCGACTGGCTGGTTAGCGCCCCGCAAGTCCATCTGGCTCGTCCACTGGACACCGCTCCTTTCGCCTAAATCTGGGAAGACTGATGAACAAGACCTCTACTCTGGCGCTGGCTATTGCCGGTGCGCTGTTTGCCGGTGGCGCCGCCGCCGCGCCCAAGGGCGAAGTGCTGGTGCTGCTGTCCAGCGAAAATCAACTGCCGTTGCAACACGCCAAGCAGTACTCCACCGGTTATTACCTCAACGAATTCGGCGTACCAGCCGACCAGTTGTTAAAGGCCGGTTACACGCTGGTGTTGGTCACGCCCAAGGGTAATGCGCCCAGCGTCGATGTACGCTCGGTCGACCCGCAGTACTTTGGCGGTGACGCCGCAGAAATGCAGCGTATCGGCAAGCTGGTGGACAGCCTGCCTGGGATCAAAGACACCCTGTCAGTCAAAGAAGTGCTTGCTGGGGATTTGCATCGTTACGCGGGGCTGTTCATTCCAGGTGGCCATGCGCCGTTGATTGATCTGGCCAATAACCCCGATGTTGGCGCGCTGTTGCGTCATTTCCATCAAGCGGGCAAGCCAACCGCAGCCATCTGCCACGGACCGATTGCGCTGTTGTCTGCCCAGCAGGACCCTGCCAGCTACCAGGCAGCGTTGGCTCGCGGCGATAAACCAGCGGCCAGTAACTGGATCTACCAGGGTTATCGCATGACCATTTTCTCCGACCCCGAGGAACAGGTCTTCGAAGGCTCGCTGAAGGATCAACGGTTGTTGTTCTACCCGGCCAACGCCATGGCTGGCGCGGGAGGCCAGATGAACTACGTCAACGCCTGGACGCCCCACGTGGTGGTCGACCGCGAGCTGATCACTGGGCAGAACCCGTTTTCCGACAAGGCGCTGGCCAAAGCGTTGGTTGAGAGCCTGGAAAAGCGCGGGGGAACTGACTGATTGAGTCTGCTGAACCAGCAGCACGGCGGTGACCTGCAGTTGGTTCATGACAGCCGAACTCTCTAGCTAATGCAGTCCTATCTAAACCTTGGCCTTGCTCGGTTTCGTCAGCCCATCCACCGCCAATACCACCGCGCCGGCCATGATGGCGATGTCGGCGAGGTTGAATACGCCGGTGTGCAGCGACCCGAGATTGAGCACCAGGTAGTCGACCACGTGGCCGTCGCGGGCGACGCGGTCGATCAAGTTCGATATCCCACCCAGGGCGATGAAATACACCGACACCGCCTTGAGCGGTGCGCGTGTCCAGCGCGACAGGGCCCAGCCGATCGCCCAGCAGCACACCACGCCGACGGCAACAACGAAAATCAGTTGCTTCAAACCGGGGGCAAGGTTGGCGCCCAGGCTCAGAAACGCACCCGGGTTGAGGCTCAGGCTCACATCCATCCAGGCGACGCTGTTACCGAAGCTGTAGCTCTGCGCCTTGAGGGCGACCAGTGCGAGCAATTTGATCCATTGATCGAAGATGACGAAGGCGACACCGATGAGCACGGCGACGAGGCGGCTTTGCGACAGCTGGGGCATTGAAGGCAGTCCTTTGCTGCGCCTGGTCGGTTGGAAGTGGCAAGTGGGCGCGCAGCGGCGCGAAGATAGCGCAGGCCGCCCAGCGCGTCTATCCGGCAACCGCCCGGTCGCACAAGCCGAGGGCTAGACTTAAAGCCTTGGGCTGTTGCACAGCACCCGGCAACAGTCGCCATTATCGATCCGACCACCGCCCGTAGCCGCGCGCAGTGGGTGCTCCCTGGCTGACGGTGGCCTTCGCGTAGAGGAGGTCAGGTCATGGACGAGGCAAAGCTGCAAGACTTCATGGGCAAGCTGGTCGGCGACATGGGCGCGGCGGCAACGCTGGCCAATGTCATTCTTGGCGATGAGCTGGGGCTGTATCGGGCCATGGCCGACAGCCAGCCGGTCACGCCCCAGGCACTGGCGCAAAAGACCGGCTGCCACCCACGCCTGGTGCGCGAGTGGCTCAATGCCCAGGCTGCATCCGGCTACATGCGCCACGACAACGGGACTTTCCTGCTGCCAGAGGAACACGCCTTGGCCCTGGCCATCGAAGACTCGCCCGTGTACATGGCGGGCGGGGCAGCGGTGGTGGCGGCGCTGTTTCATGACAAGGACAAGCTGGTGAGCGCCATGCGTGGTGACGGTGGCCTGGCCTGGGGCGATCATCACCCGTGCATGTTCAGCGGCACCGAACGTTTCTTCCGGCCGGGTTATCGCACGTTCCTGGTGGCTGAGTGGCTACCGGCACTCGAGGGGGTAGTCAGTAAGCTTGAGAAAGGCGCGAAGGTGGCCGATATCGGTTGTGGCCACGGCGCCTCGACCCTGGTCATGGCCCAGGCGTTTCCCGCCTCGCGCTTTGTCGGCTATGACTACCACGCGCCTTCGATCCTCACCGCCCGGGAGCGGGCCAAAGAGGCGGGGCTTGAACAGCATGTCGCGTTCGAGCAGGCCACTGCCAAGGACTATCCAGGCCATGATCACGATCTGGTGTGCTTCTTTGACTGCCTGCATGACATGGGCGACCCGGTGGGCGCGGCGCGCCACGCCTATCACGCGCTCAAGGAGAACGGCACGGTGATGCTGGTCGAGCCCTACGCCGAAGATACCCTGGACGGCAATATCAACCCGGTCGGGCGCTTGTTCTATGCAGCCTCCACGTTCATCTGCACGCCGAACTCGCTATCCCAGGAAGTGGGCCTTGGATTGGGTGCGCAAGCGGGCGAGGCGCGGCTCAGGGCGGTGTTCGAGGAGGCAGGCTTCAAGCAGTTCCGGCGTGCGACGCAGACGCCGTTCAACTTGATCCTGGAGGCGCGCAAGTAAGCGCAAGGGAGATGCAGAAGGGGCGCCATGATGGCGCCCCTTCAGTGTGCTGCTTAGGCTTGCGCGTCCCAAGGACGATCGCCTTTTTCATCTTTGACGCGGGTTGGCAGGCCCATCACGTCCAACGCCTTGAGGAACGGCTCAGCTGGCAGCTCCTCGACGTTGACCATGCGCTGCACGTCCCACTGACCGCGCGCGACCAGCAGGGCCGCCGCCACTGGCGGAACGCCGGCGGTGTAGGAGATACCCTGACTGTCGGTCTCGGCGTAGGCTTCTTCGTGGTCAGCTACGTTGTAGATGAACACTTCGCGCGGCTGGCCATCCTTGGTGCCCTTGACCAGGTCACCGATGCAGGTCTTGCCGGTGTAGCCCGGGGCCAGCGAGGAGGGGTCAGGCAGCACGGCCTTGACCACTTTCAGTGGCACCACTTCCAGGCCTTCGGCGGTCTTGACCGGTTGCTCGGAGAGCAGGCCGAGGTTCTTCAGCACGGTAAACACATTGATGTAGTGCTCGCCGAAGCTCATCCAGAAACGCACGTTGGCAACGCCCAGGTTCTTCGACAGCGAGTGCACTTCGTCATGACCGGTCAGGTACAGGTTCTGCGAACCTACTACCGGCAAGTCGTCGGTGCGCTTGACCTCGAACATGGTGTTGCTGGTCCATTGGCTGTTCTGCCAGCTCCAGACTTGACCGGTAAACTCGCGGAAGTTGATTTCCGGGTCGAAGTTGGTGGCGAAGTACTTGCCATGGGAACCGGCATTGACGTCGAGGATGTCGATCGAGTCGATCTGGTCGAAATACTGCTGCTGTGCCAATGCGGCATAGCTGTTCACCACACCCGGGTCGAAACCGACGCCGAGAATGGCGGTAATGTTCTTGTCTTGGCACTCTTCGAGGTGTTTCCACTCGTAGTTGCCGTACCAGGGCGGAGTCTCGCAGATCTTGCCCGGTTCTTCGTGAATGGCGGTGTCAAGGTAGGCGACACCGGTATCGATGCAGGCACGCAGCACCGACATGTTGAGGAAGGCGGAACCCACGTTGATCACGATCTGCGATTCGGTTTCGCGAATCAGCGCTTTGGTCGCCTCGACATCGAGTGCATTGAGCGAGAAGGCCTGGATGTCGGCGGGTACCTTGAGGCTACCCTTGGCCTTGACGCTGTCGATGATGGCCTGGCATTTGGAGATGTTCCGCGACGCAATGGCAATACGACCGAGTTCGTCGTTATGCTGCGCGCACTTGTGGGCCACCACCTTGGCGACACCTCCTGCACCAATGATAAGAACGTTCTTCTTCAATTTATCCCTTGCTCCTTACTAAATGGCCTGTCTTACGACAGGCTCGAAACGTAGTCTTCAAAACCGAACTCGCGCACCACTTCGACGCTGCCGTCGAGTTGCTTGACCACGATGGACGGCATCTTCAGACCGTTGAACCAGTTTTTCTTGACCATGGTGTAGCCGGCCGCGTCAACGAACGACAGGCGATCGCCGATGGCCAGCGGACGCTCGAACTGGTACTCGCCGAAAATGTCGCCGGCCAGGCACGATTTGCCGCAGACCATGTAGGTGTGCTCGCCATCGTTGGGGGCCATCTTGGCGTCGAGGCGGTAGATCAGCAGGTCGAGCATGTGCGCTTCGATCGAGCTGTCGACCACGGCCAGGTTCTTGCCGTTGAACAGGGTGTCGAGCACGGTCACTTCGAGCGAGGCGCTCTGGGTGATGGCGGCTTCGCCCGGCTCCAGGTAGACCTGCACGCCGTATTTCTCGGAGAAGCCCTTCAGGCGCGCGCAGAACTCATCCAGCGCGTAGTCGGCGCCCGTGAAGTGGATACCGCCGCCCAGGCTGACCCACTCGACCTTGTGCAGCAGATGGCCGAAGCGCTCTTCGATGTGCGCCAGCATCTTGTCGAACAGGCTGAAGTCGCCGTTCTCGCAGTTGTTGTGGAACATGAAGCCGGAGATCTGCCCGATGACCTTCTCGATCTTCTCCGGGTCCCACTCGCCGAGGCGGCTGAACGGCCGCGCGGGGTCGGCCAGCAGGTAGTCGGAGCTGCTCACCTGCGGGTTGACGCGCAAGCCGCGGACCTTGCCTTCGGACTGCTCGGCAAAGCGCTGCAGCTGGCCGATCGAGTTGAAGATGATCTTGTCGCAGTTGACCAGCATGTCTTCGATTTCATCGTCGGCCCACGCCACGCTGTAGGCGTGGGTTTCGCCGGCGAACTTTTCGCGGCCGAGCTTGAGCTCGTAGAGCGAGGACGAAGTGGTGCCGTCCATGTACTGCTGCATCAGGTCGAACACCGACCAGGTGGCGAAGCACTTGAGTGCCAGCAGGGCCTTGGCCCCGGAGTTTTCGCGCACGTAGGCGATCTTCTCCAGGTTGCCCAGCAGCTTCTGTTTGTCGATGAGGTAATACGGCGTCTTGATCATTTAAAGGCCCCCGGCCAGGCCGGCCAAAAAAAGGACACGCATTGTGCCTTCCCGCGCCGCATATCGAAAGGGTCGAAGACGCATTTCGTCTGAGTTGCGTAACACATTGCTACTGCGGTGCCAGCAGTGGAGCAGAGCAATGTGACCATCCTAATCGTGGCACCGGCCTGAGCCGTGAGAATCCGACCGGTGCAAAGAATGAACCTTCGTCGAAAATCTCCAGTCGCACCTTGTACCTTCACGCAAAAAGGACGTTCACGATGAAAGCACTGACTCGACTGTTCACAGGCGTTGCCTTGGTTGGCGCACTCGGCGCGAGTGCGGCCTGGGCTGACCAGCCTGGCGCTGACTGGAAGGTCACCAAGGATCAGGCCGAAGCCAGCCTCAAGGCTGCGGGCTACACGCAGATCACCAAGATCGAGGCCGACGATGGCCATTGGGAAGGTGAGGGGATGAAGGCCGATGGCATGAAGTATGACTTCCATGTCGATCCGCACACCGGCAAGATCACCAAGGATGAGATGGATCACTAAACACCCGCTGGCGGCTAACCGATTGTGCGGTGGTGTTGTTTTGCCCGTGCCTGGCACGGGCTTTTTTTGCCTGGGCAAGCCCACTCCCACAGGCTTCGCCCTAGCGTTTATGGCCGGCGTTGAGTCAGAGCAATACAACCTCCAAGTCCACGCGCAACCTTTAGCAGCGGGCTTGCCCGCGAAGAGGCCAGTGCAGCCATGACATCACTCAGGACACGTCGCCAGCCAAGCCTGAATCTGTTCCAAGGTAGCGGTAGCACCGCCACACACTACGACCATCACCTGCTTATAGTTGGCCAAAGCTTGAGTGTTATAGGCCAACGCCAGCGCCGCCCCACAGGCGGGCTCTACCAGCAGCCGGTGATCGAGCAAGAACCGCTCGCAGGCCTGCAGCGCTTCGCGGTCACTGACCAGATGACTCTCGACCGGGTGAGTGCGCAGGCACTCCATCGCCTGTTCCGCTACACGTTTGGCGCCAAGCGAGGTAGCCACCGACGCGATCCGCTCTAGCGCTACTGTGTGCCCAGCCTGCGCCGCAGCGTGCAATGAGGCGGCACCTTGGGTTTCGACTGCCAGCACCGGCACATCCTGCCAGCCATTGCGCTTGAGCCCCTCGACGACGCCGCTGAGCAAACCACCGCCGCCGACCGACAACACCAGCGCATCGGGCTTGAATCCCGCCTGGGCAACTTCATCGATCATGCTCGCGTGGCCGGCCCACAGCAGTGGATCGTCGAACGGATGGATGAAGGCGTCGTTCGGCCCGATCAAGGTTTGCGCCAGTTCGTTGGCCTCCTGCCAGGAGCCGCCATGTACCAGCACTTTGGCATCTTCCAGGCGCAGCAGCTCCTTAGCGCGTTCGGTGGTGGTTTCTGGCACCACCACGGTCACCGGTACGCCCAGCAGACGCCCGGCATAGGCCACTGCCAGGCCAGCGTTGCCGCCTGAGGAGGAGACAAAGTGGCGCGCGCCACGAGCGTGGTGGACTTCACAGGCGTGGCCCACCCCGCGCAGCTTGAACGAGCCGCAAGGCTGCAAGGCATCGAGCTTGAGCCAGACCGAGCGGCCAGCAGCCAGCGACAGGGGGCGTGATTCAAACAGCGGGGTGTGGATGTGCAAGGGCATGGCGGTCTCCGTGAAGTCAGTCGTCACGAGCAGCGGACGAGGTTTCGCCACGCAATTGCTCAAGGTAGTTGTAAACGGTGTAGCGGGTCACACCGAGCGCTGCGGCGGCTTTTTCCACGCCGCCTTTGACGATGAACAGACCGCGCTCTTGCATCACCCGCACGGCCTCGACCTTGGCCTGTTTGTTCATCCGGGCGTGACCGCAGGACTGCAGCGCGTTGGCAATGATCTCGGCCATCAGCACGCTCATGTCGGCTGGATCGTCAGCTGGCAGGGGCGTGCTCAAGACCTGATCCGCGCCCAATGGCTGCAGTTGCCGGAGGAACTCAAGGGCGGCATCCAGGCCACTGTGGTCGACATTGACGCACAGGCTGGCGAACGGATGCCCTTCGCTGTCGCGCAGGATAGCGGTGGCGCTGCGCAGGCTGCGGCCTTTGAGGGTGGTGGGATAATCAGGCAGGACTACCGGCTCGCAGCCTGGCGTGTGCGCGGCGCGCATCAGCGCCTGGAAGCCTTGATCCTGCTCGGGTGCAGCGAGAATCGGGCTGCCGACGGCGCGTCCGGAAAGGTGGCCATTGACGATTGCCACCACCGATTGCTCGGGCTGGTCGAGGTCGTGCAGGAGAATCTCCATGTTGCGCCCGGCAACGCTGCCGATCGCGGCGATAGCAGCCTTGAGCGTAGACAGGACCAGTTGGCGTTCGCGTTGGAGGTGAGTGACGGACATAAGTTATTCAACAAAATGTTATTTTTATACAGTTTGTTGAATTTTGAGGGGTGAGTCAACGAGGCTAACAGTACCGGCGTTATTGCGGGCAAGCCCGCTCCTACAGGTACCCCACCAGCCTGAAGAGCGGTGGAGACCCTGTGGGAGCGGGCTTGCCCGCGAAAAGAACGACGCGAAATCAGCCCAGCGCAGGGGTGCGCGGCGGCACGATGCGACGTGACCCGGTCGACTCGAAGGCGGCGGCGAAGCTCAGTAGGGCCGAGTCATCATAAGCCCGGCCGGCAAAGGTCAGCCCCACCGGCATGCCGATATCAGCCATCACGCCCATCGGCACGGTGACAGTAGGCACGCCCAAGTGACGGATCGCCAGGTTGCCGTTGGCCACCCAGATGCCGTTGCTCCAGGCGATGTCCGCCGACGCAGGATTGACGTCGGCATCCGCAGGACCCACGTCGGCCACGGTGGGGAACAGCACGGCATGCAGGCCGAGGTTGTCCATCCAGTCTTCCAGGTCGAGCTTGCGGGTCTGCTCCAGGCCGCGCAGGCCGTCCGGGACGGTCGCGATCTGATCCCAGCTTTTCAGGCCGCGCTTGGCCATGTTGACGTACTCGTCCATGCCGGCGGCCAAGTCATCTTCGCGGTTGGGCAGGGTGCCGGGATCGTGGGGGAAGATCTTCGGCCCATCGACATCGGCCAGGCGGTTGAGCTTGGGGTCATCGTTAGCCCGCAGGAAATCGTCGAAGGCCCAACCGGACAGCTCCCACAGCTCATCGTGGAGGAACGCCTTGGAAACGATGCCGCGGTTGTACACGGTCGGTGCACCGGGGCGGTCGCCTTCGCAGTTGGAGACCAGCGGGAAGTCCACCTCGACCACTTCGGCGCCAGCGGCCTCAAGGGCCAGGCGCGCTTGCTGCCAGAGGTCGATGACGCTGGCCCGGGTGTTGATACGCTGGCCGGTCGGGCCGCCGATACCCGGTTTTTCCGAGGTGCCTGCCAGTTCATCGGCATTGATGTACATGCGTGGCACACCGAAACGCTTGCCCTTGAGCGAGCTGGCATCGACCGCCAGGTCGAGGTAGCAAGCCGGACGAACCGAGGATGCCGCAGGGATCGGCACCCAAGGTTGCAGGCGCCACAGGTCGCCGCGTTTTTCGGCATCGTCGGCGACCACGACATCGAGGATCTCCAGCAGATCGCTCATGGTCCGCGCATACGGCACCACCACATCCATGGTCGGCGTCAGCGGCCAGTTGCCGCGCACCGAGATCACCCCGCGCGACGGGGTATAGGCGCACAGGCCGTTGTTCGAAGCAGGGCCACGACCGCTGGACCAGGTTTCTTCAGCCAGGCCGAAGGCCGAGAAGCTGGCGGCGGTAGCGGTGCCGGCCCCGTTGGACGAGCCGGAGGCGAATGGCGCGGTAAGGTAGGCGGCGTTGTACGGGCTTTCGGCGCGGCCATAGACGCCACGCTGCATGCCGCCGTTGGCCATCGGTGGCATGTTGGTCTTGCCCAGGCAGATGGCGCCGGCCGCGCGCAGGCGCTCGATGGTGAAGGCGTCGCGCTGGGCGACCAGCTCGGCGAATGCCGGGCTACCGGAGGCAGCGGTCAGGCCTTTGACCAGGTAGCTGTCCTTGGCCGTGTAGGGAATGCCATCGAGCGGGCCGAGGCTTTCACCTCGGGCGCGCCGGGCGTCGGAGGCCTCGGCCTCCTGGAGTGCTTCAGGGTTGCGTACCACCACCGCGTTCAGCGCGGTGGCGGTGTCGGCGCCGTCGTAGGCGTCGATGCGGGCCAGGTAGGCCTTGACGAGTTCGACGGCCGTGGTACGGCCAGTCGTGAGCGCGTCGCGCAGCTCGGCAATGGAAACCTCGGTTACCTCGATCATGCTGTCACCAAAATGTACAGGTGGGGGCTAGTGAGGCGAGTGTACAAGAAGCCCACAGCCGACGCAGGCTTGCGCGGGGGAAAAGCATTTTTGCAGCGCGGCAGTCTTGTCGGCGAACCCTGTCAGGCAAACGTGTTCGGAGAGTAGGTAGAAAGCCAGACAGCTGGCCTTTTTCCTACAGACTACGTCGGTAATTCTCGTCAGGATTTACCCTTGTTTGTGAATAAAGTGCGCATGAAGCGCCCCGTTGGAGCCTGCCATCGATGTCGATACCGCCAGACAAGACCCCCAAGTCCACGATCAACCCTCCGGTTTTCTGGATTTCCGCCGTGCTGTTGCTGGTGCTGGTGCTATATGCCAGCGTGTTTCAAGCGCATGCACAGAACCTGTTCGCCCAGGTCCAGGGGTGGATCATCGGCAATGTCAGCTGGTTCTACATCCTGGCGGTGGCGGTCATTCTCGGCACGGTGGTGTTCCTCGGCATCAGCCGCTATGGCGATATCAAGCTTGGGCCCGACCACAGCACCCCCGATTACAGCAGCACCACCTGGTTCGCCATGCTGTTTTCTGCCGGCATGGGCATCGGCTTGATGTTCTTTGGCGTGGCCGAGCCTGTGATGCATTTTCTCAATCCGCCGATGGGTGAGGGCGGCACGGTGCAGGCCGCCGGTGAAGCCATGCGCATCACCTTCTTCCACTGGGGCCTGCATGCCTGGGCGATCTACGCCATCGTGGCGTTGATCCTGGCCTACTTCAGCTACCGCCAGGGTTTGCCACTGACCTTGCGTTCGGCGCTGTACCCGCTGATTGGAGAGCGTATCTACGGGCCGATCGGCCATGCCGTAGACATCTTCGCGATCATCGGCACAGTGTTTGGCGTGGCCACTTCGCTGGGCTTTGGCGTGGCGCAGATCAACACCGGGCTCAATGCGTTGTTCGGCGTGCCGGTGTCGACGCCGATCCAGATCGGGCTGATCATCGGTACTACCTTGCTCGCCACCTTGTCGGTGATGTCGGGGCTGGACAAGGGCATTCGCCGGCTTTCCGAGCTCAACCTGGGTTTGGCGGTGCTGCTGTTGCTGATGGTGATGCTGCTGGGGCCGACTGTGCTGATCTTGCAGACCTTCGTGCAGAACACCGGCAGCTACCTGGGCGAGATCGTCACCCGTACGCTTAACCTGTATGCCTACCAGCCGACGGACTGGATCGGCGGCTGGACTCTGTTCTACTGGGGCTGGTGGCTGGCCTGGTCGCCCTTCGTCGGGCTGTTCATCGCGCGCATCTCCCGGGGCCGCACGATCCGCGAATTCGTCACCGGCGTGCTGCTGGTGCCGACCGCATTCACCCTGCTGTGGATGACGGTGTTCGGCAATACCGCGATCCATATGATCCTCAACGAGGGGCTGAACGACTTGGCCATGGCGGTGAACAAGGACACCTCGCTGGCGCTGTTCGCCTTCCTTGAGCACTTTCCGTTCGCCAGTGTGATCAGCACCCTGGCAGTGATCATGGTGGTGGTGTTCTTCGTCACCTCCGCCGACACCGGGGCCATGGTGGTCGACATGCTCGCCTCGGGCGGTCAGGAGAATACGCCGATTCGCCAGCGCATCTTCTGGGCGTCGAGCATGGGCCTGGTGGCGATCGCACTGCTGCTTGCCGATGGCCTGAAGGCGTTGCAGACAGCGACCATCGCCAGTGCCTTGCCGTTCACCATCGCCTTGCTGTGCAGCACCCGTGGCTTGCTCAAGGCGCTCAAGCTCGATGCGACCAAACGCAACTTGCGCTATCAGGCGCTGGCCATCTCGCCGACCGCTTCACGTGCTGCCGGTAACTGGCAGCGGCGCCTGCGCACGCTGGCGATGTTCCCGCGTCGTGCGCATGTCTCGCGCTTCATTACCGAAGTCGGATTGCCGGCCTGTGAAGCGGTGGCCGAAGAATGGCGGCGCCAGGGCTATGAGTGCAGCGTGGAGCAGGGTGAGGAGGGCAGTGTGACGCTCAAGGTCGGCCCGAGTGACGACACCTTCGTCTACCAGATTCGTCCGCAGGCCTATGCCATGCCCAGCTTCGTCAGCAGCGATGCGCCGGGCGATGAGCGCAAGTACTTCCGCGCCGAAGTCCACCTGCGCGAGGGCGGTCAGGATCATGATGTGATGGGCTGGTCGAAGGATGAAGTGATCGGGGACATTCTCGATCACTTCGAACGGCATATGCATTTCCTGCATCTGGTGGGCTAACGCGCTGGGTGGGGCCGCTGTCTGGCGGCCCCACTTGGGTCAATCCAGATCCGCCGCCGAATGCCGCTCTGGCACTTGGCTCGCCTCATCACCCCAGGTGCGATTGACCCGGGTGCCACGCTGCACCGCGGGGCGCTGGGCGATTTCTTCGGCCCAGCGCTGCACATTAGGGTATTCCTGCACCGCGAGAAACTCAGCGGCGTCATACAAGTTGCCGCGCACCAGTTGGCCATACCACGGCCACACGGCGATGTCGGCGATGCTGTACTCATTGCCACCCAGGTAGCGGCTCTCGGCCAGGCGCCGGTCGAGCACGTCCAGTTGCCGTTTGGCTTCCATGGTAAAGCGGTTGATGGCGTATTCGATTTTCTCCGGCGCATACACATAGAAGTGGCCGAAACCACCGCCCAGGTAGGGCGCGGCGCCCATCTGCCAGAACAGCCAGTTCAGCGTTTCGGTACGCGCGGCAGGCGCCTTGGGCAGAAACGCGCCGAACTTCTCGGCCAGGTAAACCAGGATCGAACCAGACTCGAACACGCGGATTGCAGGCTCGACACTGCGATCGAGCAGGGCAGGGATCTTGGAGTTGGGGTTGACCTCGACGAAGCCACTGGAGAACTGCTCGCCGTCGCCGATGCGGATCAGCCAGGCATCGTACTCAGCTCCGCTGTGCCCCAGCGCCATCAACTCTTCGAGCAAGATGGTGGCCTTGACGCCATTGGGCGTTGCTAGCGAATACAGCTGCAAGGGTTGTTTACCTACCGGTAGCGCTTTGTCATGGGTGGCGCCGGCAACCGGGCGGTTGATACTGGCGAACTGACCGCCGGAGGCTGCGTCGTTGCGCCAGACCTTGGGCGGGACGTAGGGGGACTTGCTCATGCACGAAACTCCTCGATGGCGCAAAGCGGACATGTAAAGGCAGACCCGCATCTATGCCATGGGTTCGCGGCAAAGGGCAAATGCATTGGTTGCATGGCTTGGTATGTCCACTAAAGGTGATGCTATGGGGCCGCTTTGCTGCCCTTCGCGGGCAAGCCCGCTCCTACAGGTACTACGCGGAACATCAGGGAGTGAACCCTGTGGGATTGGGCTCGCCTGCGCTGCGAAGGGCTGCAAAGCGGCCCGCATTGGCTACTTAGACCGGAAGGCTCTGGTAAGGCTGCGCATCGCCTGGGCTATGGGCAAACTGGCGCTTGTACTCGCGGCTGAACTGCGAGGTGCTCTGGTACCCCACCCGGTGCGCGGTCTGCGCCACGCCCAGGCCTTCGCCGATCAGCATTTGCTGGGCCTTGAGCAGGCGCAGGCGTTTGAGGTACTGCATCGGCGCCATGTCGGTGCAGCGCTTGAAGTGCTCATGGAAGGTCGACACGCTCATGTTGGCGCAACTGGCCAACGCCTCCACGCTCAACGGCTCGGCGTAGTGCTCACGCAGATAAGCCAGCGCCGCGCCAATCCGGGCGAAATGTCCTTGTTGCTCGACCAAGGCTCGCAGCACGCCGGCCTGGGGGCCGCGCAAGGCGGTATAGAGCACCTCGCGCACCCGTGCCGGCCCCAGCACCCTGGCGTCCAGTGGATCCTGCAGGCACTGCAGCAAGCGCTCGACGCTCTCGCGCATCGGCGCGTCCAGTGCTGCCGAGGTCATCGACTGGGGCGTCTGCGCCTCGACTGCGGCATCGGGGGCAAGGCCCATGTTCTGCACCAACTCGCTGAGCACGCCACGATCGATATCGACGGCCACCCCTAGTAACGGCGCCTCAGCGGTAGCGAAGGTCTCGCACATGAACGGCACCGACAGCGCCTGCACCAAGTAATGTCCGGCGCCGTACTCCAGGGTGCGTGGTCCCAGGCGCGCCAGCTTGCTGCCCTGGGCCAGGATCATCAGGCTGGGCTCATAGAGCTGCGGGCTACTGGCCACGTAATGATCCCAACTCAATACCTGCACCTGGGGCAAGTGAGTCGGTACAAAGCCTGGGCGCGTGGCCAGGCTACGGATCAGGGCGCAAAGCGGGGCATTGGCGTCGACGTGGCGAGTGAGCTGCATGATGGACCAGGGCAGAGGATCAGACACTGGCATCTTCGCAGATTGCAGCGCCAGCGCCAGATGCTCACAGCCAGGTTCGGAGAATCAGGCATGCATGCCGGAGAATCTGCTGTGGGCGGAGCGGCTTTTGGCGAACAAAATGTGCCGCCTGAATCGTTTCACTTTTTGCGAGGTCCTGCATGTATACCGCCATCGGTTACGCCGCCCAAACTCCCACCAGTCCGCTGGCCCCCATGACCTTCGAGCGCCGCAGCCCGCGTGCCGATGACGTCGCCATCGAGATCCTCTACTGCGGTGTGTGCCACTCTGACATCCATCAGGCGCGCAACGAGTGGGGCATTGCCGTGTACCCACTGATGCCAGGCCATGAGATCGTCGGCCGGGTCACTGCGGTCGGTGCCAAGGTCACTCAGCACAAGGTCGGCGACCTGGTGGGCGTGGGTTGCATGGTCGACTCCTGCCGGCATTGCGAGGCCTGCGCCAAGGACCTGGAACAGTACTGCCTGGAAGGTCCGACCATGACCTATGCCACCCCTGATCGGGTCGACGGCAGCAACACCATGGGTGGCTATTCCAACAGCATCGTGGTCAGCGAGCACTTCGTGTTGCGCATTCCCCAGGGCCTGGACCTGGCCAGCGCGGCGCCGATTCTGTGCGCCGGTATCACTACCTACTCGCCGCTCAAGCACCATGGCGTCGGCCCTGGGCACAAGGTTGGCATCCTCGGTATGGGCGGTCTGGGCCACATGGGCATCAAGTTCGCCAAGGCGCTGGGCGCTGAAGTGACGCTGTTCACCCGCTCGGCGGCCAAAGCCGAAGAAGCCCGTCGCCAGGGCGCCGATCACGTAATCGTGTCCACTGACCCGGAGCAGATGCGCGCTGCAGCGGGGCGTTTTGACTTCTTGCTCGACACCATTCCGGTACAGCACGATCTCAACCCCTACCTGGAAACGCTGACCTTCGATGGCGTGCACATTCTGGTCGGCTTGATCGAGCCGGTCGAGCCACCGCTGCATGCGGCCAATTTGGTGATGAAGCGCCGGGTGCTGGCGGGTTCGCTGATTGGCGGTATCGCCGAGACTCAGGAAGTGCTGGATTTCTGCGCCGAGCATGGCATCAGCTGCGATATCGAGATGCTCGATATCCGCAACATCAACCAGGCCTATGAGCGGATGATCGTTGGCGATGTGAAGTATCGCTTCGTGATCGACATGGCCACGCTGAAGGCCTGATGGAGCCGGCTCCGGCCTCACCGCGGGCGCGCTTGCCCCGCGATGAGGCCGGGGCAAACTGCTTACCAGGCCAGCGGCTTGTCCAGCCCCTTCCAGAACAACCAACGGCGCACCTCGGCATGCTCGCCGGTGCCGATCTGCCAGTCAGGCCGGCCACTGTCCAGGGCGATCAGCGAGATGAACCCGGCGTAGCTGGCGGCCACCAGGGTGCGGCCATCGGCACTGATATCCATCGCGCAGAGGGTCGAGCCCAGGTGATGCTGCCAGTGCTCACGACCATCCTCGCCAAAGGCCCGCAGGTAACCATGGGCATCGCCGACGATGTATTCGTGCTCGCGTGCTACACCGGCGTAGATTCGCGCGCCCTCGTGCAACAGTGGGGTACGTGGGTCGTCGCTGTAGTGCTCGGTGTCCAGCCCAGGCAGGTCGGCAGTGCGCACCCCGAGGGTGGCGCCGTTGTAGAAGTGGCAGGCGTTGAGCAGCAACTGATCGCCGCGCTGGTTGAACAGGGCAAAGTGCGGGTATTCGCTCACCGGACCGATCTCGGCGAGCAGTCGCAGCTGTTGGTCCAGGACCCGGTGGCGGCCGCACTGCTCGCCGATGGCGATCAGGCTGCCGTCGGCGGACAGGGCGCCGTGCTCCATGCCCAGCCCCAGGTTGATGTCGTCAGGGTCGATGCCTTGAGCCAGGTCTTGCAGGATCGCTTGCTCATCGGGCAGTAGCCGGGTGGCGCCAGTGGCGGCCAGCACGAACACGCCTTCGCTGCTGACCAGCAGCAGCCGTTGGCCATCGGGGAACGGCGTGATCGCGGTCGGCGTTGGCGGCAGGTCGAACGGCTCGAACGGGTAGCCGGCAGGCAACCCCTCCAGGCCGTTGGGCCAGGCAAACCGGGCGACCTGTGGCCCGCCCCAGCCATCGGTGACGCGGATCCCCTCGGCGTTGGCCAGGGCAAAGTAGCGGCGTTGTGGGCAGCGGCCGAAATGCTCGACACCGATCACCGGGGTCACGCTGTAGCCATCGATGCGCACTACCTGGCCGCGGTCGAACGGCGTGCCGATGCGCGCCAGCAGGCTGCCGTCATCAAGCAGCAGCAGGGTGCCGATAGCCTGACCGTGTTGCTCGAGCAAGGGCAGCAGCGGCTGGTGCGCCGGCGGCCAGGCCTCGCGAAACGCCTGGCGCTGCGCGTCACTCACGCCGGGTTGGTTAATCGCCTGCAAGGCCGCTTGCCAGGCTGGGAGCAGGTGTTCGGTGGGCGGCGCTTGCGGCTCTTGGAGATCGTCCCAGCCTTGCGCCTGCCCTTGGCTGACGAAGCGATTGATGGCCTGGGCATAGCTACTGACCGCCTGTTGCCATTGCTGCTGGGGGTGTTGCTTGTCCATGGGCGGATCGGACTCCTTGTTCCGCGGTCTATCAGAAGCGCGCATGGTACTCCGGTTGCGCTGCGGTTGTGAGGCCCAGGCTTGACGCGTACCATGCCGGGCATCCTTCCAATAATTTTTGTCCACACCCGCCAGAGGGCCGACTCGCTGGCTGGCGGGGGTGTCGTCGTCTTTTTTCTTTGGAGCTACACGCCACTTCCATGAATGGTCCCATCCCTACATCCATGCCCGCACCGGTGGGCGGCGGCAGTTGGCTGAGCGTGATCGCGCTGGCCCTGGCGGCGTTCATATTCAACACCACCGAGTTCGTCCCGGTGGCGCTGCTCAGTGACATCGGCCGCAGTTTCGACATGACCACCGCCCAGGTCGGCCTGATGCTGACCATCTATGCCTGGGTGGTCGCCCTGGCTTCGCTGCCGATGATGTTGCTGACGCGCAACGTCGAGCGGCGCCGGTTACTGTTGTTCGTGTTTATGGTGTTCATCCTCAGCCACTTGTTGTCGTGGCTGTCGCAGAGCTTTGCCATGCTGTTGGTCAGCCGGATCGGCATCGCCTTGGCCCATGCCGTGTTCTGGGCGATCACCGCCTCTCTGGCGGTGCGCGTAGCTCCGCCTGGGCAGCAGGCCAAGGCCCTGGGCTTGCTGGCCACCGGCACCACGCTGGCGATGGTGCTCGGTATCCCCTTGGGGCGCGTGGTGGGTGAGGCGCTGGGTTGGCGGGTGACTTTCTTGAGCATTGCTGGGGTGGCGCTGGCGACCATGCTTTGCCTGATGAAGTCGCTGCCGCTGCTGCCGAGCCAGAACTCAGGGTCGCTGCGCAGTCTGCCGATCCTGTTCAAGCGCCCGGCGCTGGTGATTACCTACCTGCTGGTCACCCTGGTGATCACTGCGCAGTTCACCGCCTACAGCTACATCGAGCCGTTCGCCCTGCATGTGGCGCAGATCGGCGGTGAGCGCACCACTTTGTTGCTGCTGTTGTTCGGCGGCGCCGGGGTATTGGGTTCGGTGCTGTTCAGCCGCTATAGCGATCGCTTCCCGCATGGCTTTCTGGTCGGTTCGATCGGCTGCCTGGCGGCATGCCTGCTGTTGCTGTTGCCGCTGTCGGGCAATTTCACAGCGTTCGCTGTGCTGAGCATGTTTTGGGGCGTGGCGATTCTGAGCTTCAGCCTGTCGCTGCAATCGAAGACCTTGAAGCTCGCATCCGATGCCACCGATGTGGCCATGGCGCTGTTCTCCGGTATCTACAACATCGGCATCGGCGGCGGGGCATTGCTGGGCAGTATCGTCAGCAGCCAGATGGGTGTGGCCAATATCGGCCTGGTCGGTGGCAGTGTTGCCTTGGTTGGGCTGGTGCTGGCCGTGGCCAGCACCACGCTATTTCGTCAGGCAGTGCCAGCGCCACACTGAGAGAGTCAGCTTCCTTGGTCAGGCCAACAACGCCGACCAGGCCGAGACGATCAGCAGCCACGCCAACAGCTGATTGAACCGCCGCACCCGCTGCGGTGACTGCAACCAGCGGGCGCTGCCGACCCCGAGCAGCGCCCAGGCAGTCATGCACGGCAGGGCGATGATCAGAAAGATCAGCGCCAACTGCCACACCGGCTGTCCAGGCGCGGCAAACACGCCGATGATCGCGATTGCCATCATCCATACCTTGGGGTTGATCAACTGCAAGGTGGCCGCGCTCACTGCCCCAAAGCGTGCCCGCTGGGTACCGTGCAAAGGCGCAGCGGCGCTGCGCAGCAACTGCCAGCCGAGCCAACTCAGCCAAAGTACGCCCAGCCAACTCATCAGCTGCTGCGCGACGGGGTGCTGCAACAGCACTTCGGCCAAGCCCAAGCCCACCACCCAGACCATCCCCGCTGCAGCCAGACAGCCGCTGAGGATCGGCGCCACGCTGGCGCGCAGGCCGCGCTGGGCGCCGTGGGCGAGGATCAGCAGATTGGTCGGCCCCGGGCTGATACTGGCAACCAGGGCGAACAGGACAAAGGGCAACAGCGACTGCGCCATGACGGGCTACTCCACACAATTGGAGCACCATGCTCGCCGCTGGCGGCGGATCAGTCTGGAACGATTGAGCAGCGGCGGCGGTAGTCTGCCGGGGTCAATTGATACGCCCGGCGAAACCAGCGCCCCAGGTGACTCTGGTCGGCAAAGCCCAGGGCGCTGGCCACCTCGGCGGGCGTTTGGCCTTGACCCAGCAGGCGGCGGGCGCGGGCGATCCGCAGCTGGATCAGGTAGGCATGCGGGGCCAGGCCAAAGGCGGCCTTGAACGCCCGGGTCAGGCGGAAGCGGTCAACGCCACAGGTGCGCGCCAGGTCATCCAAGCCGATGTCCTGATCCAGATGCGCATGCAGATAGTCACGGGCCACCTGCGCGGTCAGTGGCAGGCGTGGGTCGGGGTTGAGCCGTTTGCGCCAGTGCAGGTGCTGGGTGAGGCAGGCGAGCAGATCGTCCATGGCGGTTTGCCGTACGATGCGCAGCTCTTTGCCGTGCATGGCCTGGAACGCCCGCAAGGTAGCCCCCGTCAGGCGTTCGTCGCGGCACAGGGTATCGGCGAAGCTGGGCAGGCCATCGGCGGGCGCGTGCTCGAACAAGGCGCGCACTTCGGCCTCCATCCAGTTGGGGTCCAGATACAGCGTCGAATAGGTAAAGCCATCCTCGGTGGGGGCCTGGCCATCGTGGAGTTCGCCAGGTTCGAGCAAGAACACCTGGCCCGGCGTACTGCGATGACGGGCGCGGCGGCAGTGGAACTGCTGCACGCCTTGTTCGGTCACGCCCACCAGATAGCTGTCGTGCCAGTGCGGGTCGTAGGCATGACCGATGAAATGCGCCCGTACCGACTCGATGCCGGTATCGACGTCTTGGGCAAGGTCGATCCAGTTGCTCATGGCCATGGCCGCTTGTGAGGAGTCTTCAACCTTATCCCAGATGCAGGCGGCAGGTTTAGAACGAATGTGCAGCGAGTATCGATTTTCGTCATCGGCTTGAAAGTGTTGCTGTATTTCACTGGTTTTTCTTGTTTTCAGTAACGCTAATATGCGCCTCAAATCCGTACTCCCAAGGAGCTCAATCGATGGACACCGTGACCCTGGCCAAACGCCGCTATACCACCAAAGCCTACGACGCCGCCCGCAAGATTCCCCAGGCGACCGTCGATACCTTGCTTGAGCAACTGCGCCACAGCCCTTCTTCGGTCAACTCGCAGCCGTGGCACTTCATCGTTGCCGACAGCGATGAAGGCAAGGCGCGTATTGCCAAGAGCACCGAGGCGTTCGCCTACAACACGCCGAAGATCCTCAACGCTTCGCACGTGATCGTCTTCGCCACCCGTACCGAAATGCCTGATGCGCATCTGCAGGCAGTGCTGGATCAGGAAACCCTAGATGGCCGCTTCCGTGACGATCAGGCACGCACAGGGCAAGATCAAAGCCGCCGTTTCTACGTCAATCTGCACCGTTTCGATCAAAAGGACGTGCAGCACTGGATGGAAAAGCAGACGTACCTGGCGCTGGGCACGGCGCTGCTCGGTGCGGCCGCGCTGAACATTGATGCTACGCCAATCGAAGGTTTCGACAGCAAGGCGCTGGATGCAGAGTTGGGCCTGCGTGAGCGTGGCTTCACCAGCGTCGTGCTGTTGTGCCTGGGCTACCGCAGCCCGGAAGACTTCAACGCCGGTCTGAACAAGTCGCGCCTGCCCGCCTCGACGGTGTTCACCTTCCTCTGAAGGCCAAGGTGATGGCACTGTGCAGTTAGGACACTCGCCCTAGAGTCAAAAGGTGCGAGGGGGGCAATAATCGGGGCGTTTCATTGACCACAAGGAGTGTTGATCATGACTAGCCCTGATGCGTTCAGCCATGACGTATTGCGTGACTTGAGTGCAGAAGAAACCGAGCTGATCAGCGGCGGTGCCGGCCAACCGGAAATCGTCCGCGGGCCGCCGCCGCAGTTTCCCGAATGGCCTGAGCTGTTCGGCGACAGCCATTGATTGGCGACGTGCCTGGCCTCGGCTGATTCAGCCTCGGCCTGCCTCATCTACTTCAAGGAGCGTTATTTATGCCTTCTGTACATGCACAAACCCCGCGCGAGTTGAGCGTCGAGGAGCTGGATCAGGTCGCGGGTGGCTCGGATGCGACCATCATGCCGGTATTTCCGCCGGTGAGCAGGCCGATCTGCGGTGGGCCGGACGTGCCACCGCCGCATCTACCGCGCTATCCCGATGTGCCACCGCCCAATGATATTCGCGGCCCAACCCTGGGGCTTTGACAACACCGCCAGAACACCTGTCCAGGGTCATGCGCAGTACAGCAGGCACATGAACTTGGACAGGCAGCTACCACAATGCAGTCGCAGCAGCCAATACCACTCGCTTGAACACCTCCACGGCTTTGTCTACATCCGCTTCCTTGGTGTAACGGCCAAGGCTCAGGCGCACACTGTTGCGTGCCTTGCGCTCGTCCAGCCCGAGTGCCAGCAATACATGTGAGGCAGCATTGCTGGCTGAGTTACAGGCTGAGGTGCTCGACAGCGCCAGCTCACTGGCCAATGCAGAACTATTGAAACCACTGGCATCGATGCACAGGTTCAGGGTGTGGGGAATGCGTTGCTCTGGGCAGCCATTGAGACTGACACCGGGCAAGGCCAGCAGGCCGTTACGCAGGCGCGCGCTCAAGGCCTGGATGTGTTGGTGCTCGCTGTCGCCGGGCTCGCCGGCGAGGGCGAAGGCGCTGCCCATGCCAACGATCTGATGGGTGGCCAGGGTGCCCGAGCGCAGGCCGCGCTCGTGGCCGCCACCGTGCATTTGCGCGTACAGCTTCGGGCGCGCACGAGCGCCGACGTAAAGCGCACCGATACCCTTGGGGCCATACACCTTGTGTGCCGAGAAGGACATCAGGTCGACAGCCTGCTCGGCCAGGTCGAGGTGCACCTTACCCACGGCCTGGGCGGCGTCGACATGCAGCAGCGCACCATGGGCGCGAACCAAGGCGCCAATCGCAGTGAAGTCAGTCAGCGTGCCAAGTTCGTTGTTCACCGCCATCAGCGACACCAGTCGGGTGTCTTCGCGCAATGCCTGGTGCACCGCGTCGGGCTGGATCAAGCCGGCCGCATCAGGCTTGAGTCGGGTCACTGTCCAGCCTTGGCGTTCAAGTTCGGCCACGGTGTCCAACACGGCCTTGTGTTCCAGCAGGCTGGTGATCAGGTGGCCTGGTTCACCACAGCCTTGGGCGACGCCTTTGAGCGCCAGGTTGTTCGATTCGGTGGCGCCGGAGGTCCAGACCAGATCGTCCGGATGCGCGCCTACCCGTTGCGCCACTTGTTTACGCGCCTGCTCGACCAGCTCGCGTGCGGCTTGTCCATAAAAGTGGCCACTGGAGGCCGGGTTGCCGAAGTTCGCTTCTCGTCCAAGGCAGGCAAGCATGGTTTCGATAACCCGGTCGTCGACCGGGGTAGTGGCGGCGTAATCGAAGTAGAGCGGGGCGCTGGGCATGATGAGGCGAATCCGTGCATGTCGCCTTGGAGGTGGCGATCGATGCATTCATGCTACTGGTGTGGTCGGAAAGATTTTTTCTATCTTTTCGGCTATTTGCCCTTTCAGTAGAAAATACTTCTCCAAATTAAGGCTTAGGTAGCAAGTATTCTCCAGAGGCCAGCCTAGAGAGGTTCAAGCGCCTTTTCTTCTTCGATTACCACCCGCTCGCATAGCTCGATAATTTGCTCGCGCATCCAGCGGTTGGCTGGGTCCTGGTCAGTGCTTTCGTGCCAATACAGATGAGTTTCCAAGGGCGGCACTTCCACCGGCAGGGGCAGGTGACGCAGGTTGTGGCGGCGGGCGAAGCGTTCCGGCACGGTCATCACCATGTCGGTCTGCTGCAATACCTGCGAGGCCATCAGGTAGTGCTGCGAGCGCAGGGCGATCTTGCGCTGCACGCCCATCTTGCCCAGGGCCAGATCGACATAGCCCAGGCCGTTGCGGCGGCTGGAGATATGGATATGGGTCATGCCCAGGTAGTTGTCCAAGGTCAGCTTGCCGTCGGCCAAGGGGTGACCTTGGCGCAGGGCGCAGACGTAACGGTCCTGCATGAGTTTGACGTGACGCACCTGCGGGTCGGTGTTCAATGGCGCGTCGACGGCAAAGTCCAGGCGCCCGGCGGCCAGCTCCTTGGTGGTTTCACGGCGTTTGCACAGGAAACTCTCGATCATCACCGCCGGCGCCAGACGTCGCAGACGCTGGAACAGCGGTGGCAGGATCACCGCCTCGGTGAGGTCGGTCATGCTGATGCGAAAGGTCTTGTTGGCCTGCTGTGGATTGAAGATGCGGCTCTCTTGCACCGACACCCGCAACAGCGCCAGCGCGTTGCGCACCGGGCCAATGATGTTCTGCGCCATCGGCGTGGGCACCATGCCTTGGGCGGTGCGTACGAACAGCGGGTCGTTGAAGGTTTCGCGCAGCCGCGACAGGGCGTTGGACACCGCCGGCTGGGTGATGCCGACAATCTGTCCGGCGCGGGTCAGGTTGGCTTCGGTATAGATGGCGTCAAAGACGATGAACAGATTCAGGTCAACCTTGCTGAGGTTCATGGGCGCCGCTCGTTGTTGGAGTTATGGCTCGATCATATATCGGTTATGAATGTTTATACACGCGCAAAATAGACTAGGTGGATCGACTGCGGCTGTTCTAGTCTCTGGCCCATGTTCTTCATCCCGTGAAGGTAGCCCCAATGGATTTCGCCTATTCGCCCAAGGTCCAGGCTCTGCGTGAGCGCGTCAGTGCGTTCATGGAGGCCTATGTCTACCCCGCAGAACCGGTGTTCGAGCGCCAGGTTGCCGAGGGCGACCGCTGGCAACCCACTGCGATCATGGAAGAACTCAAAGCCAAGGCCCGCGCCGAGGGACTGTGGAATCTGTTCTTGCCTGAGTCAGAGCTCGGAGCCGGCCTGAGCAACCTGGAATACGCGCCGCTGGCCGAGATCATGGGCCGCTCGCTGCTGGGGCCGGAGCCGTTCAACTGCTCGGCGCCCGATACCGGCAACATGGAAGTGCTGGTGCGCTACGGCAGCGAGACGCAAAAACGCCAGTGGCTGGAACCGCTGCTGCGTGGCGAGATTCGTTCGGCGTTCGCCATGACCGAACCCGACGTCGCCTCTTCGGACGCCACCAACATGGCAGCCACCGCAGTGCGCGACGGTGATGAGTGGGTGATCAATGGCCGTAAATGGTGGACCTCCGGCGCCTGCGATCCGCGCTGCAAGGTGATGATCTTCATGGGCCTGTCCAACCCGGACGGACCCCGCCACCAGCAGCACTCGATGATACTGGTGCCGACCGATGCGCCGGGGGTGAAGATTGTCCGCCCACTGCCGGTATTCGGCTATGACGACGCGCCGCATGGCCACGCCGAGGTGCTGTTCGAGAACGTGCGGGTGCCTTATGAGAATGTCCTGCTTGGTGAAGGTCGCGGCTTCGAGATCGCCCAGGGGCGCCTGGGGCCTGGGCGCATTCACCACTGCATGCGCTCGATCGGCATGGCCGAGCGCGCCCTGGAATTGATGTGCAAGCGTTCGGTCGAGCGCACCGCGTTCGGCCGCCCACTGGCGCGTCTGGGCGGCAACGTCGACAAGATCGCCGATTCACGGATGGAGATCGACATGGCGCGGCTGCTGACCCTCAAGGCTGCATACATGATGGACACCGTCGGCAACAAGGTCGCGCGCAGCGAGATTGCCCAGATCAAGGTCGTGGCGCCCAATGTCGCCCTGCGCGTGATCGACCGGGCTATCCAGATTCATGGGGGGGCAGGGGTCAGCGGTGATTTCCCGCTGGCCTACATGTACGCCATGCAGCGCACCCTGCGCCTGGCCGATGGGCCGGATGAAGTGCACCGGGCGGCGATTGGCAAGTACGAGATTGGCAAGTACGTGCCTAAGGAGATGTTGCGCGGGCACTGATAGCGCCAGGCCGGCCTCTTTACCGGTAACTGGCCGTGTGCAGCACTGCCAGTTACCGGGGTGGCGCCCCTCAGGATTCAGGGTGTTTTCAGGTCCACCAGCAGATCCTTGGCAGCCTTGGTGGCCAAGACGCTCATCAGCCTGCTCATCTCATCCTGGCGGCCGATGCCTGATTCAGTGCCGCCCATCATCACGCTCGGTACCGGGGCCTTGGCCGCCGCTTCAGCCCATGCGCGGTTGATCTGCACCAGTGCATCGAGTTTGTTTTGCAGGGCACCATCGGCCTTGAGCGACGCCTCGCGGGCGTAGGCTTCGGCGTCGGCACTGATCTTGGTGGCTTGGGCATTGACTTGGGCTTTATCGCGCAGCAGCTCAGCAGTCTGCTTATCGATCTCGGCGCGGCGTTTTTCCCGATCGGCATTGATCAATGCCAGCTGCTTTTCCGTCTCCGCCTCGGTGGTGCGCTCGATCTGCTGGCGCAGACTTTCCTGGCGCTTGGCCTCCACGTCCTTGGCGCCACGAGCGGACACCAACTCTTTTTCCTCTTCTTCCTTGAGGCGGTTTTGCCGGGCCACCGCCAGTTCCGCCAGCGCCTGCTGCACCCGCACCATACGCTCTTGATACTGCGGGTTGGGGTCGATATGGGTTACCCGAGCATCGACGACTTCGACGCCAAACAGGCGAAATTGCTGCTGTTTGCGCAGCTCTTGGCCATCTTTGTCGAGCTTCTTTTCGATGACGAAGCGGGTGGCGCTGTTGTCGCCGAAACTGCCCTGGTCGGTGCCGGCCTGGAGCACGGCGGTCTGGGCTGGGAAATGGTCGCGCTGTACGCGGATCTCCTTGCGACTGGTCAGGTACAGGCCATTGCGCAACTGGTTCTCGAACTCGGCACCAAAGTGGCTGCGATTGCCGGCATAGTAATCGTCGGCGCTCATCAGTGACGCCGTGGCTTGCAGGGTTTCCTTGACTGCCGGCAGCAGCGCACGCTGGAGGAAGTTATCCGGCGTGCGGTACTCCTGGGCAATCTTCAGGAACGCGTCCGCTGAGGGCAGGCGAAACTGGGTGCTGAACTCGGCCTTGGCGTCGACATTGCCCAGGAACACGATGGGCAGGTTTTCCAGGGTTACTGACGGATGACCACTGCGATTGCCTTCCTCGTTGTCCGCCTGCAGGGCCGACTGGACGCCGATAGTGCGCCGCCAGGAGGTGCTGCGGCCGAACCATTTGGTTGCGTAGCCTACGTCTTCGACGACTTTTTCCTCGCCGAAAATCGTCCGTACATGGGTCATCTGACCTGCTTCGTTGTAGAACAGCACTTGGTTGAACAGCGCTGCCAGGGCGGCGCCGGCGATCAGCGGGATGGCGATGACGGCAATGAGCTTGCGGTTGACGCGCAGTTGGCTGAGGTCAGGTATCGGTGGCTTTTCCATGAGGGCACTCCTTGTGAAGGGACGTGCATGCTGGTTAACAGGGGACAAGCTTCACAGTCAGCTAAATCATACGTGGCTGTAGGAAGCTTCTATTTTTGTTCTGCAAATACCTTTAAGGCTCATCCATCACGTGGTAGCTGCGCTACACTCGGCAGCATGATCTATCTCGCCCAATCCCCCCTGATGTGCACCTACATGACCGCCTCTGGCGGGCCATGAGGTCACGGCTGCCTAGCAGCCCCGGATAGAACCTGAAGGCCCCGCCAGCAATGGACGGGGCCTTTTGCTGCTCCGTTCGCACAATTAAATGGAGACAGAGCATGTTCGAAATTCGTCGCGCCACCCGTGATGACGCCCAGATCGCCTTCGACATTCGCCGACTGGCCATCCGTGCCCAGTGCATCGGCCCCTATAACCAGCAAGACATGCTGGCGTGGACGCGGGGATCACTCAACAAGTGGTTTACTGATTTGGTGCAGCAGCACTTTCAGCTGGTGTGCGCGCAGGGCAGGGTGGTCGCTACCGGCATGCTGGATGTTGAGGTGGGTGAAATCGGCGCGATCTTCGTTCATCCCGAGTTCATGGGGCGTGGCATCGGTCGGTTGCTGATCGAGCATCTCGAAGGGCTGGCGCTTGAGGCGAACCTGGCCCAGATCAAACTGGATGCCACGCTTAACGCGGTGGCGTTCTATCGCGCGTGCGGTTTCGTCGGCGAGCAGCGGTCGATCTATCAGTCACCTTCGGGCTTGCAGCTGGCCTGCGTGCCGATGCTCAAAGTGCTGGGCCAGTCGGTGAGGCCGTGAGAAACGTTTAAGTTTTTGCCTCAGCGATAAAGAGCTTTCCGCAAGGTGTGTAGGACCTGTCTGTTTCTTGGTTCCAAGGGAAAAAGGACGCCCTGCAACTGCTAGGTTCCGTTGCTCTAGCCAGCATAAGGAACTTGCACATGCGTGTAGATTTGGGGGGTAAGGGGCAGGCGCTGGACGGTGATCTCACCACCACCGGCGCCACCTGCATCGCCACGGGCGCGAGCTATACGTCCAATGGGCGAATGGTGTTGCGTATGGGGGACAGCACCACAGCGTGTCCGCTGTGTGGTGAAATCGGCAAGGTCGTTGAAGGCGTTTCGCTCTTCATCTCCGATGGTCGAGCCGTGGCCATGGATGGCGCGCTGGTGGCCTGTGGTTGTCCGAGTGGAAGTAACCGGGTCGTGGCCCCGCTAAACCGCGTTGAACCGATCGCGCGGGCGACGCCAGTGGCAGATTCGTCGTACTCGCAAGCGGCCACAGCAACACCGAGGAGCCTGTCCAGCGCTGCGCCACGCCACGCGGTTGATTCGCTGCCGTTCACTCAAGAGCCGGGTTTCTACCTCGTGCCGCGCAGCATGTCCTTTCCACAGGTCCTGATGCACCTGGCCGAACAGGACAGCACCTTACCCCTCTCGCGTTTGCAGATGCTCAACCCTACCTACCAGCAGGGCTTCAAAGGGGGCGAGATCTTTGTCATCGGCGATCCGGACAACGGCCATGCCTGCACACGCGAGGAAGGTCAGCTGATGGCTGCGGCGCAGCAGGCCCGTGAATCATTGGCGCTGCTGGACCGGGGTGAGGCGGATTTCATGATGCTTCACCAAGCCGAGATTGCCGGGCTGCTCAACGGTGCCAGCCAGTCGATGGGCGTAGGCAAGGACATGCTCGAGCAGGGCCTGGGGCAGGTCAGAGCCACCTTGGTGGATATCGAGCGCCTGCATCAGCAGCAGTTTGCGCGCTACGGGCACCTGAAAAGCCCGGAGTTTTTTGCAGCGCGGCAAGGACTGCTCAATCAACTGGACGGCCAGTTGAAGACCGCCTTTCTCAATAAACAATTGAATCTGGGCAGTTATGAGAGACTGCGACGGGATCTTGGAATTTCCACCAAGAGCCTCATTCACCATTGGTCGAGGGCGGGTGGTCCGGGGCAGATACCGGGGTATGCGACGCATTTGGATGAGGTGGCGAAAACGGCGAAGTATCTAAAGTATGGCGGGGCTGTCGGCACTGGGCTGGGAGGGGCAGCTTCCTACCTGAAGGTGCAAGAGGTTTGCCGCGCAGGAGAGTCGGCTGAGTGTAGAAAAATTCGGATGACGGAGGCTGGGAGCTTCGCGATCGGAATGGGTGGAGCGACGTTAGGCGCAAAGCTCGGAGGGGTTGCAGCAGGTGCAGTGTGCGGTGTGTTCTCCATAGGAACAGGGGGTCTTGGTACGCCCATATGTGCTTTGGTTCTGGTGGGTGGCGGGTCCGCAGTTGGAGGACTTGGAGGTAGTGCGGTAGGTGAAAGGCTGGCAGAGGAGTTATATGAGTTCGGACATGATTGATTTTGACAGTTGGCCGCAGCTTGTAAGAATTGTCTTCTTGGCAGGGCCGTTTTTAGTTGGATTGCCAGGTGTTGCCATGAGCCTGTACATCGCCTGTACTCGCGAATTCCACATCATGTTGTCTGCCATTCAAAGTAGTCCATGGCTTGAGCAACAGAAACGAGGGTGGGGTATCGGCAGGTTTAAATCTCGCTGGATGCTGGTCTGTTTCGTTTGCGGCTTGCTCTTACTCCCTGGACCACATATACGCAGGGGGTTGCTAGATATTAACGAGCTGCGCAATTTTCCTCGGGGTTTGAAACGAAGGATGCTGGTTTCTGTATGGCTTACCATAATCGGATTCACTTGGATGATGGTTGCCTTTGTCCTCATCCGACTGTCCCAAGCATGAAGCCTAAGCACTATATGCTTGCTAACTCATAATGCTGGCGTTTCAGGCCTGCAGACTCGCCAGTACTTTTATAAATCACCTAGGTAGGTCGCCAGGCATTATGCTTTGAATGGCAACTCAGACCCGCAAATGCGGGTCTTTCTTTTCTTCAGCGCTAGACGTTTGGCCGGGTTTGACTGCCTGTGAGTCCGTAGCTTCACCTGTTGCGATGGGGCTAAGGCCAGCGTCCTTTTCCTGGCTATCCCGCGTCTTGAACAGCGACAACAGCACCCCGCCGAGCAACAAGCCGAACGTCACCCCCAGTGACAGCAACGCCGGCACCTTGCCCACCATCCCGTGGTAGAAAATCTTGCAACCAATGAAGATCAACACCAGCGCCAGCGCGTATTTGAGATAGACGAAGCGGTGCATCAACGCCGCCAGGGCGAAGTACAGCGAACGTAGGCCGAGGATGGCGAAAATGTTCGAGGTGTAGACGATGAAGGGATCTTGGGTGATGGCGAAGATCGCCGGGACACTGTCGACGGCGAACACCAGGTCAGCCAGCTCGATCAACACCAGGGCCAGAAACAGCGGCGTGGCATAGCGCAGCGCCTTGCTTTGCCCTGGTGGGGTCAGGTGGACGAAAAAGTGCGGGCCGTGGATCTGGTCGGTGACGCGCATATGCCCCCGTACGAAGCGCAGCACCGGATTATTGGCCAGGTCCGGATGGCTATCTTGTTTGGAAAAGGCCATCTTCACCCCGGTGAACAGCAAGAACGCGCCGAACAGATAAAGCACCCAGGCAAAGTTCTGCACCAAAGCCGCGCCCACGCCGATCATGATCGCGCGCAAGAACACCACCCCGAGAATGCCCCAGAACAACACCCGGTGCTGGTAGCGGCGGGGGATGGCAAAGAAGCTGAAGATCATGGCCATGACGAACACGTTGTCCATCGACAACGACTGCTCGACCAAAAAGCCGGTGTAGAACTCCAGCGCTGACTGCGCACCCAGTTCAAACCACACCCACACCCCGAACAGCACGCCCACGCTGAAGTAGCCCGAATACAGCAGCAGGCTTTCGCGCATCTCGATTTCGCGGTCTTTGCGGTGCAGCACGCCCAGGTCCAACACCAGCAGACCAACGACGATGGCGATGAATACCAGCCACAACCAGGCGCTGGTGCCGAGCAATGGGGTAGTGAGATAGGTGTGTAGAGCCGTCATGAGCCCCTCCTTGATTGTCGACGTTGCATGGCAACAGTGATCCGACATGGCGGCGTGGCAGCCGTCAGAGGGGCCCGGTATCACATGGGTTTGAGCCTAGACCCATTTCCCCCAGTGCTCGAATGCGGCGCTGTTACATTTCTTTGCTTGGATCCAATTATTACGAATGATTACTAATTGTAATCAAATGTTGGAAGCGATTAAGATTCATTCCCACTGCCGCAGAGCAGCCACGCCAGGGCGTGATCAAGCAAAAAATAACAACCAGTGATTAGCGCCAACGTACGAGCAAATAACAACTAGGGGTCTACCAGCGTGCAACTGCACCACTCTGTGAACACGGTTCAAGCGGCAAGGATTGCCAGCAGTGAACGCTCGCGGCGTCATCCGCTGGCATTGGCAATTCTCGCAGCCAGCCTGGCAGCACCGGGCGCCATGGCCTGGGCAGAGGAGGCCAGCGACAAGGGCGCTTTGGAGTTGGGCGCCACCGCCATCAACGATACCCATCTGGGCGAGACCACCGAGGGCTCTGGTTCCTACACCACCGGCGCCACGCGCACGGCCACGCGCATGGCCTTGTCGCCGCGCGAGACCCCGCAGTCGGTGAGTGTGATTACCCGTCAGCAGATGGATGACCAGAATCTCACCAGCATTGCTGACGTGCTGGGCAAGACCCCAGGTATTACGGTCACCAAACTCGACAGCAGCCGCGCCAGCTTCCAGGCGCGTGGTTTTGAGATCGACAACTTCCAGATCGACGGCATTCCAGCGGCGTTCCGTTTTGGCAATGGCATCGACCAGACCGACATGGTCATCTATGACCGGGTTGAAGTGCTGCGCGGCGCCACTGGCCTGCTCAGTGGCTTTGGCTCGCCGTCGGCCACCGTCAACCTGGTGCGCAAACGGCCGGCCCGCGAGTTTTCCGGTTACGCCTCGCTTGGCGCGGGCAGCTGGGACACCTACCGCGGCGAATTCGACATCGGTGGATCGCTGACACCGACCGGCAACGTGCGTGGTCGCTTCGTCACCGCCTATGAAGACGGCCAGTCGTTCATGGATAACCTGTCCGAGAAAAAACAGGTGATGTACGGCATCGTCGAAGCTGACCTGTCCGAAGACACCCTGCTCAGCGTTGGCCTGAGCCGCCAGACCAATCGCCCGGAAGGCTCGTCGTGGGGGCCATCCACTGCCCTGGTGGACAGCACCGGCAATGGCTTCAGCATGCCACGCTCGTTCAACCCGGCCACCAAATGGAGCCAGTGGGATAACACCGCCGACAACCTGTTCGTCACCCTCGAACAGCGCCTGGCCAACGATTGGTCGGTCAAGGCCTCGGTCAGCCGCACCGAAACCGACTCGCCGATCACCCTAGGCTCGGCCGCCAGTGGCAATCCCAACCCGGTCGATGGCAGCGGCATGGGCGTGTGGCTGGGCCGCTACCGCTACAAGACCGACCAGAACGCCTACGACCTGTACGCCAGCGGGCCATTCCAACTGATGGGCCGCGAGCACGAACTGGTCGCCGGTATTTCCCACCGCGACATCCGTGCCCACGAAGAGAACTGGCCGTTCTTCTTTGGTAGCGCCGACAACATCTTCCAATGGAACGGCGATTTCCCCGAACCTGACTGGGGCCGCCCGACCAGCAAGGTCGACACCCGCCTGCAGGAAAGCGCCGCCTACCTGAGCGCGCGCTTCAAGCCTACCGATCAGCTTTCGCTGATCGTCGGCAGCCGCTTGTCCAACTGGCAGCTCGATAGCACCCGCCTGGATACCACTACCGGCCAGCGCTCCAAGCAGCAGGAGCTGAAAGAGAACGGCGTGGTCGTGCCCTACGCCGGGGTTGTCTATGACTTGAACGACAACTGGTCGGTCTACGGCAGTTACACCAGCATCTTCAAACCGCACGAGAGCGAGCAGGATATCAGCGGCAAGATCATCGAGCCGGAGGAGGGCGATGCCTACGAGCTGGGGGTCAAGAGCGAGTTCTTCGACGGCCGCCTGAACGCCAGCCTGGCTGTGTTCGAGGTGCGTCAGGACAACTTGCCGGAAATGGTGGGTTTCGATGCGGTCAACAACCAGTCGATCTACCGCGCGGTGCAAGGTGCCAAGACTCGTGGCTTCGAGCTGGAGGTCGCGGGTGAACTGACCACCGACTGGCATGTGCAGGGTGGTTTCACCCACCGCATCACGCGCGATGGCGAGGGCGACAAGATCTCCACCATCGAGCCAGAAAACCTGCTGCGCCTGTCCACCACCTATCGTTTGCCTGGGGTGTGGAGCAAGCTTACGGTTGGCGGCTCGGCCAACTGGCAGAGCAAGATCTGGAAGGATCTGTACAACCCAGCCAGTGGTGAAAACGATTATCGCCACACCCAGGCCAGCTACCTGACCCTGGATGCGATGGCCAAGTACCAGGTGACCGATCAGTTGTCGGTGACGCTCAACGGCAACAACCTGAGCGATAAGCGCTACTACAGCAACCTGGGTTTCTATGAGGGTGGGTTCTATGGCGAGCCGCGTAACTTCATGCTGACTACGCGGTACGACTTCTAAGCTGAGCCGGGCAATACCGGCCTCATCGCGGGGCAAGCCCGCTCCCACGGATACGCACAGTTGCGTGGCAGCGGGCTTGCCCCGCGATGAGGCCACTATGGCAACCCACGTCAATACACCCAAACCTCAACCCGCCGATTGCGCAGGCGCCCCTGTTCCTGATCGTTGTCGGCCACCGGCAGTTCATCACCCATGCCGGTCACCTCCTTGAACTGCACGCCATCGCGGGCCAACTCGCGGCGTACCGCCATCGCCCGCAAGCGCGAAAGCAGCGCGGCGCGCCCTGGCGTCTCCTTGGGGTCGCCAAAGCCGACCAGCACCGTCTTGTTGTGCAACTTGCCCGTCTGGCGCAGGTAATCAGCCACCCGCCGCACATCGCGCAACGCCTTGTTGTCGAGGCTGGCACTGCCTTGCTGAAAGCGAAAATTGACGGTCAGACGCTGCGCCTCATCGGCCAGGTTGCGGTAGCGTGGCGGCATATCCGCTTGCGTGGGCACCGTCAGCGCCTTGACCTGCTGCGAGACAAACCCCTGTTCAGCGACAATCGCCTGGCCTGCCGGGCTCTGCGCAAACTCGGCCAGTGCCCGGGCCAACGGTTGCGGGTTGCTGGGCAAGTAAAAATACAATCGCCGCGACAGCGGATAGTCTTCGCTGGCCACCAGTGCGCGGCTGGGCAACAGGGCCGGCGCGTCGCCCTCGGCGATGGCCAGCACCTTGGCCCCGTGCACCGCGGCAAGGCTGCTAAAACCAATCGCCTGGCGATCAGCCTTGACCCGCTCCGCCAGTTGCTCACTGGATTCAAAGCGCAGCGCCTGGCTGTCCAGCACGCTGGCGTGAGTGTCCAGTACCAGCGCCTTGAAGGTTTCGAAGGTGCCGGAGCGATCGTCACGCGCGTACAGACGAATCGGCCCGCCGGGCACGCCTAACTGCTCCCAGCGCGACACCTGGCCTGAGAACACCTGCGCCAGTTGCTCGGTGGTGAGCTTGGCCAGCGGGTTGTCCGGATGCACGATCAGCGCAACGCCGTCCAGGCCGATCACCTGCTCTTGGGCCGGGCTACGTAAATCGCCCAGTCCCCGCAGGCGCTGGGTTTCGGCTTCGCTGATGGGGCGCGAGGCGGCGGCAAGGTCGGCAGCGCCACTGCCTAGCGCGGCAAACCCTGTGCTCGAGCCATGCGCTGCGATTGCGACTCGGATCAACAGGCCCTTGAGATCGCGCGCAGTGATATCGGTTTCGTTAGGCGTCGCACCTGGTGCCTGCTCGACAGCGCTGGCGCCTTGCGCTTGCAGCATACCTCGGATCAGCGCTGGACCCAGCGCCGCGCCGATGGTGTTGGAGCCTTGCACACGCAGCTGCGCCGGCTCAGCCAAGACCAGCAGGGGCAGAAGACACAAGAGCAAGACGCAGAGGCGGTGCATGCCGGGGACCTGTGGCATAGAGATGCGCCGCAGATTACGACAGTGGGATGACCGCTAGATGACAGTCAATATGACAGCGGTTGCGCCGCGGGTAATCCAGCGGGGCTGGAGCAGGCAGGTAGCCGCGCTACCTGCCGGGCGACGGCCTCAGTGTGCTTGCGCCGCCAGCACAGCCCCCTTTGAGAGAGGAACAATCTCAGACTGTTGCGCAACCCTGGGCCGCAACTGTGTCGGTCCGGCGCCAGCAAAAGCCCTTATGCTGTAACGAAATATGTCTAGAACAGCCTGAAGAAGGAAATCGCAATGCCACTCAAGGACCTGCTGATTGCCCTGGTGGTGATCATCGTCTGGGGAGTCAATTTCGTGGTGATCAAGGTCGGCCTCGACGGCCTGCCGCCCATGTTGCTTGGCGCCTTGCGATTTCTGCTGGTGGCATTTCCGGCGGTGTTGCTGGTCAAGCGGCCGGACTTACCCTGGCGCTGGCTGATCGCCTATGGCGCAACGATATCCCTCGGTCAGTTCGCCTTCCTGTTCCAGGCCATGGACAGCGGCATGCCACCGGGGCTGGCTTCGCTGGTGTTGCAGTCTCAGGCCTTCTTCACCTTGGGCTTTGCTGCGTTGTTTCTGGGGGAGCGTCTGCGCCCGGCCAGTCTTATCGGCTTGTTGGTGGCTGCGAGCGGCTTGGCCCTGATCGGCAGCGAGAACAGTAGCCATGTGCCGCTCGTCGCCCTGTTGCTGACCCTGTGCGGCGGTGCCATGTGGGGTATGGGCAATATCATCACGCGCCGTTTCGGTTCGGTGAACCTGGTGGCGTTGGTGGTCTGGGGCGGGCTGATTCCGCCGCTGCCGTTTCTGCTGCTGTCTTGGTGGCTGGAGGGGCCGCAGCGCATGGCTGATGCGTTGAGCAACATCGGCTTGAGCTCGGTGTTGGCCCTGGCGTTTCTGGCCTACGCCGCGACCATGCTCGGCTACACCCTGTGGAGCACGCTGCTGTCGCGTCACCCTGCGGGCAAGGTCGCGCCTTTCTCGCTGTTGGTGCCGGTGGTGGGCTTGAGTTCATCGGCCTGGTTGCTGGATGAGCGACTGAGCGCCATGCAGGGCTGGGGCGCGTTGTTGGTGATGCTGGGGCTGCTGATCAACGTGTTCGGTCCGCGGATCAGCCAGCGCCTGCGCCCTGCCAGCGCGCAATAAGCGCTGACGAAAACGCGGCAGACCTTGCCCGGAGGCGGTGCGAGGTTTGTTAGCATGCGCTTTTTTTGCCTAAACCAAGGGAGCGCCCGCACATGATCATTTCCACTACCAGCCAACTGGAAGGCCGTCCGGTCGCTGAATACCTGGGCGTGGTCAGCGCCGAATCGGTGCAGGGCATCAACTTCGTGCGCGATTTCTTCGCACGCTTTCGCGACTTTTTCGGTGGCCGCTCGCAGACCCTTGAAGGCGCGCTGAAGCTGGCGCGTGAGCAGGCCACTGAAGAACTGATTGCCCGGGCACGTCAGTTGCAAGCTGACGCCGTGGTAGGCGTGGACTTCGAGATCAGCATGCCGTCGGTGCAGGGCGGCATGGTCGTGGTGTTTGCCACCGGTACGGCGGTGCGTTTGAAGTAAGGCCATGTGCCACTGGTCGGGTCCGTGGGTTTTGTCCGGGCGGTCCGAGAATGACCGGCTAGTCTCACTTCAACAGGCCGCTGTTCATCTAGGCAAGTACGCTGCTTGCCGACACGGTCACCTCTGGAGGGAGACAGGGCATGAGCGAATCCTTTTTCGAAGACATGAATGATGCATTCCCGATCAACAGCCAAGTCCGTTGCGGCCAGACGGCTTTTCGCCTGGGCTTTGCCAACATGACCCTGGACGAATCGGAGCAGCTGCAGCCTGCGTCGCTGCAGCGCAGCAAGAAGGGTCGCTTTACCCCACGGGTGCCGACCAAGAAGTAAGCCGACCGCCAACGCCCCGCTCAATGGCGGGGTTTTTTTTGCCTTTGTTGATCCTGCTCATGGTATCGGCGTGTTGCCCTCGCACGCGACTCGATGCTGTGGTCTTCTTGCGCGGCATTTCGCCAATGGAGGATTGATTTCGATGCGAATCAGGGAAGAGGCCTACTGGCAGTGGGCCGATGCGCAGTTGCACAGTCGCAGCCACGATGAAGAACTCAGTGACGGCACCAGCATCGATGTGCAGGTGCGCCTGTCACGCCTGGGTGCCACCCAGTTATTCCTGGGGCTGTATGCCAAGAACGGTGCCGCGTTGCACGAAGAGTATCATCCGACGCGTCCAGGCGAGACCATGACACGAGCGCTGGTCTGGGGCGTCGAGCGGGGGCGGGCGCTGGCCACCGGCGCCTTGCCACTGCCACAAGTGCAGCGGCCTAGGCTTCAGGCCTGAAGGACGGCGGTTGCAGAACCGGCGAAACCGCCCATGAAAAAGCCCGGCCTTTGCGGGCCGGGCTCAAGTAGCGGTGGACAACTCAGTTCAGTGGGTCGATCACCTTGACTGCCTGCCGCTCACGGGCGGCGGGCCATTCTTGTTGCAGGGTCTGCAGCACGCGGCCAACGAACTCGGTGTCGGCGGCGGCTTTCTTGCCGACGTAGCCTTGGCCACGGCGGTAGACCTTAAAGCGGGCGCGCATGGTTGGCAGGTCCGCTTCGAATTGATCTTCGACGCTGTTCGGCGGCAGGCGGTCGAGGCGTACCTCGCCGGTCTGGCTGAGCCACAGCAGGTGGTCGTCAAGGCTGTCCTTGCGCGCGGCGAACAGCTGGGCCAATTGGTCGATAGTCGGTTTGTCGTTCAAGTTCATCATAAAGCCCCCATTACCCGTCGATGAGTGATTTCACACTTGGCGCTACCCATGTAGCGCGCTACCAAGGCTGCTACAGCAGCATTGCAACAGGGGCTTTCTCACGCTGCCTTTTGGACAGTTCCCTCTCCACGGACGGCCTGCGTTACCGCGCAGGCCGTCTGGAACACCCTTGCCACCGCTCCCGATCAGGGAGACGGCTTCATCATGCCCAAGGCCGATTCACGTCGTCAACAGTTTTGTAGTGAATATTTTTTCTCACTACATCTTGTCTGACAATCCTCTCGACAGCGCCCTGCGTGAAGCACCCGAACAGCGCTAAAAGCTAGATTATTCAGGCGCCTGCATCTGCGTGAGGATGCGATATGCAGCCTCCACCCGGGCCTCGTTGGGGTAGTTGCGGTTGGCGAGCAGGGCAACACCCATGCCCTTGGATGGGATAAAGGCGACGTAAGCGCCAAAGCCTGCGGTAGAACCGGTCTTGTTGTACCAGGCGGCTTGCGCTGCAGGGCTTCCCGGCAGCAGCCGCTGGGTAGCCTGGGGCTTGAGAGCAAAGTCTGCGCCATTACCCTTGCGCAGGGTGTCGAGGCTGACCGGGTAGGGGTAGCGCTCCCAGCCAAGGCCCTGGGTCATGGCGCCGACCTGGAAGTAGCCGGTGTGGGTGATGGCGATGGCGTGCTTGAGCGTTGGGCTGAGGCGCTCGGGCTGCAGTTGCAGGCGCACGTAGCGCATTGCATCGACCACATCGGTTTTGATGCCGTAGGCCTCATCGGCGAAAGGTCCAGGATTGACCCGCACCGCTCGGTCCTGCGCATCGTAGCCCTGCGCGTAGAGGCCCTGCGCCGCAGCGGGAACCGCCAGGTACGTGTGCTTCAAGCCCAGTTGCGGCAGCACGGTTTGCGTCATCAACTCGGCAAACGGGCGCTGCTGGGCGCGCGCGGCCAGATCGCCAAACAGCCCAAGACTTGGGTTTGAATAGCAACGCTGAGTGCCCTGCTCGCTACGGGGTGGCCATTGTTGGTAGAACGCCAGCACCTGGGCAGCGGTGGTGACCTCATCCGGGAATTGCAACGGCAGGCAGTCGGCACTGTAGGCGCCAAATTCCAGCACGCTGGCCTTGCCCAGTGGCGCACCCGCCAGGGCCGGTTGGTAGCGACTGGCAGGGGCGTTCAGATCAAGCTTGCCTTCGGCACTGGCCAGGGCTGCGAGGGTGGCGGTGTAGGTCTTGCTCAGCGAGCCGACTTCGAACAGTGTTTCGCGGTTTACCGGCTGGCGGTCTTGCTTGTTGGCCAGGCCGTAGGTGAAGTAGTGCTCCTGGCCATTGGCGAACACCGCCACTGCCATGCCGGCAATGGCATGGTCGCGCATGAGCGGTTCAATGATCGCATCGACCTTTGATTGCAGGTTGTCTGCCAGGGCTTGGGCACTGCTCAGGGAGAGCGCTAGGCCCAGCATGAGCAGAGGGGTGGGGCGATTGCGCATGGGTTTTCCTTGCCTGATGCGTGCAGTGTCCGTTGGGCGACACTGCTAGGGGTTCCGGCGTTAGCGATAAAGAGGGCCAGACCTTATCGTCTGCATTCGCACAATGACAAGACGGAACCCGGAATGAAGTATTTGCGCATGTTATTCGACAACTTCACCTTGGCCCTGCTTGGGGTGGTGTTGATTGCCAGCGTGCTGCCGTGCTCAGGCGAGGGCGCGGTGATGTTCGGCTGGCTGACCAACCTGGCCATCGGCCTGCTGTTCTTCCTGCACGGCGCCAAACTATCGCGCGAGGCGATCATTGCCGGTGCCAGCCACTGGCGGCTGCACCTGCTGGTGTTCTCCTGCACGTTCGTGATGTTCCCGCTGCTGGGGCTGGCGTTCAAGCCACTGTTCGTGCCGTTGGTGGGCAACGAGCTGTACCTGGGCGTGTTGTACCTGTGCGCCTTGCCAGCCACAGTGCAGTCGGCGATTGCCTTCACCTCGCTTGCGCGGGGCAACATACCTGCTGCGATCTGCAGCGCGGCCGCTTCCAGCTTGTTAGGGATCTTCCTGACGCCATTGCTGGTGATGCTGCTGCTTGGTGCCGACGGCGATACCGGCTCGGGCCTCGATGCGGTGCTGAAGATCACCCTGCAACTGCTGGTGCCGTTCGTGGCCGGGCAGATTGCCCGACGCTGGATCGGTGATTGGGTCAAGCGCAATGCACGCTGGCTGAAACTGGTCGATCAAGGCTCGATTTTGCTGGTGGTCTACACCGCGTTCAGCGAGGCGGTGGTCACCGGCCTTTGGCATACCGTGTCGGCGCAGCATCTGGCGGGGTTGTTTGCGGTCTGCGGGATTCTGTTGGCCGTGGTGCTGGTGGGCACGCGACTGCTGGGACGGGTGCTGGGGTTCAATGTCGAGGATCAGATCACGATCCTGTTTGCCGGCTCGAAGAAGAGCTTGGCCACCGGCGTGCCGATGGCGCAGGTACTGTTCGTTGGCAGTGGAATTGGCGCAATGATCTTGCCGTTGATGCTGTTCCACCAGATCCAGTTGATGGTCTGTGCGGTGTTGGCGCAGCGTTATGCCAGCCGGGAAGAACCTGCTGAAGAGGTTTCGGCGGCGTCCTGAAGCTGACGTGGGGTGGCCTCATCGCGGGCAAGCCCGCTCCTACACGGGTTGAGGAGGTTGTGTGGGAGCGGGCTTGCCCCGCGATAAGGGCGGCACAGCCTAGCGCAAGGTCCGCTCGATCCCACCCAGCAACACACTCTCCATCAGCGCAAGGCTCTGATCTGCGGGCAAGCCCCGGCCATGCAGCCACCCTGGCAACTGATTGAGCAGGGTCGCCAGCACATGCGCAGTGGCTGCCAGCCTCTCACCTGCCAACGAGGCCTTGGGCGCAATCAGGTGTAACAAGCCCGCCTCGTAACGCTTGCGAGCGACCAGCAAACGCGCTTGCTGGCCTTCGCTCAGGCAGCACAGGTCGCGCTCGGCCAGGCGAAACTGCAGCGGCCGTTCGGCATGCAGTTGCCAATGCGCGGCTACCAGGCTTGCCAACACCGGCTTGCCTCGCGCCAAAGCCCGTCGCCCTTGATCGAGGGTCGCTTGCAGCTCCTCGTACAACTCCTCGATCAGGTCGTAGAGCAAGTCCTGTTTACTGGGGAAGTGGTGGTACAGCGAGCCTGCCGTCAGGCCGACATGCGCCGCCAGCTCGCGCATGCTGACCTGGCCGAAGCCTTTTTCGGCAAACAGTGCCATGGCCTTGTCGCGACGCTCATCGAAGTTGGCACAGCGCAGGGCAGCGTTGACTGGCATGGCACTCGCTCCATCAGTAGGTGAAGAACCCGCGGCCACTCTTGCGCCCCAAGTACCCGGCGGCGACCATTTCCTTGAGCAGCGGGGCAGGGCGGTACTTGCTGTCGTTGAAGCCCTCATGGAAGGCCTCCATGATCGCCAGCAGCGTGTCCAGGCCAATCAGGTCAGCCAATGCCAGCGGGCCGATCGGTTGGTTGCAGCCAAGGCGCATGCCGGTATCGATATCCTCGGCGCTGGCCAGGCCCTCCTGACGGACGAAGATCGCCTCGTTGATCATCGGTACCAGGATGCGGTTGACCACAAAACCTGGGCGATTGCCGGCGGTGATGGGCGTCTTGCCGAGCTTCTCGGTCACCAGCAAGGCCTGGGCGTAGGTACTGTCGCTGGTTTGCAGGCCACGAATGATCTCGACCAGCGCCATCATCGGCACCGGGTTGAAGAAGTGCACGCCGATGAAGCGCTCAGGGTGCTCGATGCTTGCGGCCAACTGGGTGACCGACAGCGACGAGGTGTTGGTGGCGATCAGGCAATCGGCGCCAACGTTGGCGGCCACCTGCTTGAGGATGCGCAGCTTCAGCTCAAGGTTCTCAGTCGCGGCCTCGATCACCAACTGCGCGCTGCTCAGGGCGGCGTAGTCGGTACTGGTGCGGATCCGCGTCTTGGCCGCCTCGGCCTGATCAGCGGCGAGGGTACCTTTGTTGACCTGGCGTTCGAGGTTCTTGCTCAGGGTCGCCACGCCGCGTTCCAGGGCAGCGTCCGAAACGTCGATGACCAGCACCTGGAAGCCCGCCACGGCACACACCTGGGCGATACCATTGCCCATGGTGCCGGCGCCGATCACGGCGATCTGTTCAATGCTCATATTGACGATTCCTTACACGCGTTCGAAGACGACGGCGATGCCTTGGCCGCCGCCGATGCACATGGTAGCCAGGGCGTAGCGGCCCTGGATGCGCTGTAGTTCATGGATGGCCTTGGTGGCGATGATCGCCCCGGTGGCGCCTACCGGGTGGCCCAGAGAAATGCCCGAGCCGTTGGGGTTGACCTTTTCCGGGTCGAAGTCCAGCGCGCGGGCGACCGCGCAGGCCTGGGCGGCGAAGGCTTCGTTGGATTCGATCACGTCCAGGTCGCTGACCGAAAGACCTGCCTTTTCCAGCACCTTCTGCGTGGCCGGAATCGGCCCCAGCCCCATCAATGCCGGTTCCACCCCCGCATGGGCGTAGGCCACCAGCCGCGCCAATGGCTTCAGGCCCAGTCGGCGTACCGCATCGCCAGTGGCCAGCACCAGCCCGGCGGCGCCGTCATTGATGCCGCTGGCATTGCCCGCAGTGACGCTGCCATCTTTCTTGAATACGGTCTTCATGCCGGCCAACTGCTCGGCGCTGACATCGCCGCGCACATGCTCGTCCACGGCGAACTGCACGCTGCCCTTACGGGTCTTGAGTTCCAGCGGCACGATCTGGCTGGCGAAACGGCCCTCGGCGATGGCGCGGGCGGCGCGTTGCTGGCTGGTCAGGGCCAGTTCATCCTGCATTTGCCGGGTGATGCCGTGCTTGGCCGCAACGTTCTCGGCAGTGATGCCCATGTGGAAGTGTTCGAACGGATCCTGAAGAATGCCGACCATGTAGTCGATGCCCTGCAGGTCGCCCATGCGTGCCCCCCAACGGGCTTGCGGCAGCAGATACGGGCCGCGGCTCATCGATTCGGCACCAGCAGCCAAGGCTACCTCGCAATCCCCCAGCAACAAGCCTTGGGCTGCCGAGACGATTGCCTGCAAGCCCGAGCCGCACAGGCGGTTGACGTTGAACGCCGGGGTTTCCTTGGGGATGCCAGCGTTCATCGCCGCCACCCGGCCGAGGTAGGCGTCGCGCGGTTCAGTGGGGATCACGTTGCCCATGACCACATGACCGATCTGCTCGGCCGCCACGCCTGAACGCTCGATCGCCGCACGGGTAACCGCGCTGGCCAGATCTGCCAGGGGCAGGTCCTTGAGCGAACCGCCAAAGCCACCGATGGCTGAACGCACGGCACTGACAACGTAGATTTCTGCACTGCTCATATGAGGCTCCAATTGCGAAGGCGTGGCGGGATAGGGCCTGGCTCTGCGAGAATGACCGCGGTATCCACAGTGGGTCGAGTCTAGGCAAAGGTCGAGGCAGGGCCTATGTCGGATCTGCTCAGTCAACCTGGCATTTTTTGCCACTCAGCCTAGACAGTGAACATCAACCATGCGCGATAGCGATTCGGTCGCGGTGTACTTTCTCAATGCCATGGTGCATGCCCTGCGCGATCAGCCCGAGCAGCGCGATGGCCACTTGTTGGCCGTTGGCATCGACCCCGCCTTGCTCGATCAGCCCCAGGAGCGGGTGCCGGCCAAGGCCTTCGCGCGCCTGTGGCTAGACCTGATCCATGCGCTTGACGATGAGTTTTTCCGCCTCGACAGCCACGGCATGCCGATTGGCAGCTTTGCCTTGATCTGCCGTGGGCTGGTGCAGGAGCCGAACCTGGAGAAGGCCCTGCGTCAGTGCCTGGGTAATTTCGCCCTGTTTTTGCGTGACCTGCGCGGGAGTTTTTCGGTGCGCGGCGGGCGCGCGGTGATCAGCGTGCAGTCGAGTATCGAAGACCCGCTGACCCGGGTCTATGCCGAAGAAACCTACCTGGTGTTGGTGGTCGGTTTGCTGTGTTGGTTGGCGGGGCGGCGTATCGTCATCGACCGCACCGAACTTGCCGTCGCCCGACCCACCCAGGAAGACGACACGCTGTTGTGGGGGCCTGATCTGCGTCTGGGCAGTGGCCGCACCGAGGTCGAGTTCGACAATGCCTACCTGCGCCTGCCGGTGGTGCAAGACGTGGCAGCCTTGAAAACCTTCTTGCGCACCGCACCCCAGGGGCTGGTGATCCGCTTTCGTAATCAAAATGGTTTGGTCGCCGAGGTTTACCGGCATTTGCGCGCCAGGCGCTATGGCCAGTGGCCGACGCTGACTGCCCTGGCTGAACGTCAGGGCTTGAGTGCCAGCAGCTTTCGCCGCCAGCTGGAACGTGAAGGGCGCTCGTACCAGCAGATCAAGGATGAAGTGCGCCGGGCCATGGCCTTCGAGCGTCTGCGCGAGGGCAGCCTGAGCATCGCCGAGATCGCCGAGCAGACCGGCTTTCAGGAACCCAGCGCGTTCCATCGCGCGTTCAAGAAGTGGACCGGGCATAGCCCGGGCAGTTACCGCTCGCGGCTCAATCGCCACGAGCGCTAGGCGCTTTCAGTCTTCGAGTTTGGCCGCCAGTACTTTCATCTGCTCCAGATCGCCTTTGGCCACCTTGGCCACACCTTCGCCATAGGCCGGATCAGCCTTGTACAGGAACGACAGGATGATCAGCTTGCTTTCATCATCGGCTGCTGCCAGCGACTGGCCAAAGCTGTTGATCAGGTCGCGCTGCTCAGCCTCGGAGAAGGAGCGGAACAGCTCGCCAGCCTGCTTGAAGTTCTGCTCACGGGCGATCCCTTGCTGCTGCGTGCTGCCCGCCAGTGGCAGGGCACTGTAGCGCGCCGCCTCAGGCGTGGTGCGTGGTTTTAGGCGGCTGGGTTGATAGTTGACGCTGTCTTTGCTGCGACCGGGGTTGTGCGCGCCATCCTGGTTGCCATTGTCTACCGCTGCCCGTGGCTGATTGATCGGCAGGCTGCTGGCGTTGGCGCCGACGCGATACATCTGCGTATCCGCATAGGAGAACAGCCGACCTTGCAGCAGACGATCCTCGGAAGGCTCGATCCCGGCGATCAGGTTGGACGGGGCCAGGGCCACCTGTTCGGTTTCCTGGAAGACGTTGTCGACGTTGCGATTGAGCACCATTTGGCCGACACGACGTTCGGCTACATCGGGCCAGATCTTGGTGGGGTCTAGTGGGTCGAAATCGAACTTGGCCAGCGCCTCTGGGCTCAGGGTCTGAATGTACAAGTCCCATTTGGGGTGTTCGCCACGACTGATGGCGTTGATCAGGTCAGCGGTCATGTGGCTGAAGTCTTTGCCTTGGATCTGCTCAACGGCGGCTGGGTCGAGGTTGACCTGGCCCTGCAGGCTTTTCCAGTGAAACTTCACATAAGTCGTCTCGCCCTTGGCGTTGACGAACTTGTAGGCGTGCACGCTGTTGCCGTCCATGTGCCGGTAGCTTTTTGGCGTGCCTTGGTTGGAGTACAGCAGGGTCAGCGTGCGGGTGGCTTCGGGCATGTGCGAGAACAGGTCGAAACGCCGTTTGTCATCGCCCAGGTTGGTGCGTGGATCGGGCTTGAAGGCATGCACCATGTCCGGGAACTTGATTGCATCGCGGATGAAGAAGGTTGGGAAGTTGTTGCCCACCAGGTCCCAGTTGCCGCTGGCGGTGTAGAAGCGGGTGGCAAAGCCGCGTGGGTCGCGCAGGGTTTCTGGCGAATGCAGGCCATGCACCACCGAGGAGAAGCGCACGAACACCGGCGTGCGCAGGCCAGGAGTGAACAGCGAGGCTTGGGTCAGCTCGCCGAGGTCTTCGAAGGCGGTGAATATCCCGTGGGCGCCCGTGCCGCGGGCATGTACCACACGCTCTGGGATGCGCTCGCGGTCAAAGCGTTGCAGCTTCTGGATCAGCTGTACGTCCTGCAGCAGCACTGGGCCTGCAGCGCCGGCAGTCTGCGAGTGCTGGTTGTCGCCCACGGGCGCGCCATTGTCGCGCGTCAGGTGGGCGGCATACAGGCCGTTGCTGGCGAACAAGGCCGAAGCGAGCAGCGCGGCTGCCAAGCGGGTGGGGCGGGTTACTGGCATCTGAGGAGCCCTTGTCTAGTGGGTCGGGCCTGCGATGCTAAGTAGCTTGCTGCGCCACCACTGTCGGAGCTTTCTCCTTCTGCGCGATGCTTTTTAGACGGCGCTTATCAGGCCGGCACCATCGCAAAGCCAACCCCAAAACGGTTCCAGGCATTGATGGCGGCGATGGCCAAGGTCAGGTTGGCGACTTCGGCAGGCTCGAAGTGCTCTTGCAGCGCTTGGTACTCAGACTGCGGTGCGCCCCGCTCAGGCAGGCGGGTGAGGCTTTCAACCCACGCCAAGGCGGCACGTTCACGGGGGCTGAAGTAGTTGGTTTCTTGCCAGACCGTCAGCGTCTGCAAACGTGCTTCGGTTTCGCCAGCCTTGCGCGCGTCGTTGGCGTGCAGGTTGACGCAATAGGCGCAGCCATTGATCTGCGAGGCGCGCAGGCGCACCAGTTCCAGTAGCGAATTCTCCAGCCCGCTTTTCGCCAGGGCCTGCTCCAGGCCGACCATGGCTTTGTAGGCATCGGGTGCGTGCTTGGCCCATTCGATTCGGTTGTGCATGGCGATCTCCAGTGACAGGTGAGGGGGTAGTGGCTGCAACCTTAACGCCGTGGCCGGTTCACGCCGATAGCCAATTGCTGACTTTGCCGGGAGGCCAATCGGCTTATTCAGGTGGCCACTGAGGTGCATCCAATCTCTTCATTTCAGCCACAGCCTGCCAGGCGGGATAATGCTGCCCTCTGCAACTGGAGTAGTGCTTCATGTCCAACCAACAGTTCATGCGCGAGGCCCTTGATCTGGCCCGCGCCAATATTCAGGCCGGTGGCCGTCCGTTTGGCGCCGTCCTGGTCTATCAAGGTCAGGTGCTCGCCCGCGCAGTCAACGAGATTCATCGCAGCCAGGACCCGACCGCCCACGCCGAAATGCAAGCCATCCGCCAGGCTGCGCAGGCCTTGGGCCTGCCACGCCTGGACGGGGCCGAGATCTACGCCACCGGCCACCCTTGCCCGATGTGCCTGGCCGCCATGCACCTATGCGGTATCGAGCGGGCCTGGTTTGCCTATGACAACGAGGAAGGCGAGCCCTATGGCCTGTCTACTGCCGCCGTCTATGCGCAGATGGCCAAGCCACCGCAGCAGCAAAGCCTGCCGTTGCGCCCGCTCAAGCCGGCAGGCGAAGCTGATCTGTACCGCCAATGGCAGCAGGTTCAGCAGGCATGAGAGGCGCTTTGAATCTGCTGTTGGTGGTCCTGTTGGCGCTCAACCTGCGGCCAATTCTCACCAGCATTGGCCCGCTGCTCGAACCGATGCGCGCTAGCACCGGCCTTGGCTATCAACAAGCGGCGCTGCTGACGGCCCTGCCGGTGCTGTGCATGGGCCTGATGCCCTTGCTTCACCCTTGGCTACGCCGCTGGCTGAGTGAGCATGGCGGCATGCTGATGGGCTTGGCGGCGATTGCCGTGGCCTGTCTTTGGCGCTTGCAGCTGGACACGGTCTGGGCGCTGATTGCCAGTGCGGTGGTCGCAGGCCTGGGGGTGGCAGTGGTGCAGGGCATGATGCCGGGGTTGGTCAACCGTTGGTTCCCCGGCCGTCTGGCGGCAACCATGGGGCTGTACTCGGCGGCCTTGATGAGTGGTGGTGGCATGGCTGCCGTACTCGGCCCGCACATCAGTGGCTATTTCGGCCATTGGCAGGCGGGCCTGGGTATCTGGGCAGTGCCGGCCTTGCTGGGGTTGCTTGCCTGGGCAGTGCTGCGCCCGCGCCAGGACACGCCCACGCTCGCCAACGGCGGCGGTGGGCATTGGTTCGGCAACCGTCGTGCGTGGCTGCTGGCGGTGTACTTCGGCTTGATCAACGGCGGCTACACCAGCATGGTCGCCTGGCTGCCGGCTTATCACCTGGAGCACGGTGGCACTGCCCAAGGTGGCGGCGATCTGGTGGGCCTGATGACCATCTTCCAGGTTGCAGGCGCACTGGGCTTGCCGCTGTTGCTGCGGCGTTTTGCCGATCGCCGTCTGGGGCTTTGGCTGGCGTTGTTGATCCAGCTGTGCGGTTTCCTTGGCCTGCTATTGGCGCCGACGGCGGCGATGGGGCTGTGGGTGGCGCTGATCGGTCTGGGCCTGGGGTCGTGCTTCAGCCTAAGCCTGACCTTGACCCTGGAACACCTGAAAACCCCGGCCGAGGCTGGTAGCCTGGCCTCGTTCGTACAGGGCATCGGCTTTATCATCACGGGCATCGTGCCCTACATCACCGGCTGGCTGCGCGATGTCAGCGGCGACTTCCAGGCGTCGTGGATGCTCCTGACCTGCACGGTACTGGCCATGCTACTGGTGACCGCGCGGTTCGCCCCGCAGGGTTACGCCGGCGCTATCGCCCGACCCGAGCGGGCAGCCCAAGCGCTTAGCTGAGTTGTTGCAGGGTATCACGCACCCGGTCCAGGGCCGGGTCGATATCCAGCAGCTCGATGGCCCCAAAGCCCAGCGCCAGCCCCGGCCTCACCGGCGCTTCGCTGAAGAACGGCGCCAGAGAGTACAGACCGACCTCGACCTTGCGGGCCAGGCTGGTCAACAGCTCGACGTCAACCCCGGGGCTGGCCAACGCGCTCAAGTGAAAGCCGGCGTTGGCCGGTACCGCCGTCAGCCAGGGCGCCAGGTCGCTGTCCAGGCGCGCCAGGATCCTAGCCCGGCGGGCGCTGTAGATCTCATGGCAGCGGCGGATATGCTTGCTCAGGTGGCCCTCGCTGATAAACCGCGCCAGCGCCCACTGCTGCAGGGTAGGGCTGTGCCAGTCGCTCAGGTGCTTGGCCACGCAGGCCGCTTGCAATACCGCAGGCGGCAGCACGGCGTAGCCCAGGCGCAGTTCTGGCAGCAGGGTCTTGGAGAAGGTGCCGACATAGGCCACTAAACCATGCCGATCGAGCCGCTGTAGCGCATCGCTGGCTTGGCCGTGGTAGCGGAACTCGCAATCGTAGTCATCCTCGATGATCAGCGCGCCCAGCTCGGCGGCGCGCGCCAGCAGTGCCGCCCGGCGTCGTTCGCTCATCGGCATGCCGAGCGGGAACTGATGCGAGGGTGTCACATAGATCAGCCGGGTGCCGTCGGCGATCTGCTCGACGCACAGGCCCTCATCGTCCACCGGCACCGATTGCAGGCGCGCCCCCAAGGCCAGGAACAGCTGGCGTGCGGGCGGGTAGCCGGGATCTTCCATCGCCACTGGACATCCGGGCTCGATCAATACCCGGGCGATCAGGTCCAGGGCCTGTTGCGCGCCATTGCACACCAGGATGTCCGCCGCGCTGCAGTGCACGCCCCGGGCGAAGGCGATGTGATGGGCGATGGCTTCGCGCAGCTCGGGCAAGCCCTGGGCGGAAAACTGGCGTTCCGGGTGGCGTTGGCTGCGACGCAGGGCGTATTGCAGGCAACTGCGCCACTGGTCGAAGGGGAACTGCGACTTGATCGAGGCGCCGCCGATGAAGTCATAGCGTGAGGGCCTGTCCAGGGCACTTCTGGCCAGCACCGTGGCGCGCTGCTGCCAGCGCGTCAGCGATTCGGCCGCGGCCAGGGCAATCGTCTGCGCTTGGCCTGGTTGGCTGGCTTGGCGCGGGCTGATGAAGGTGCCCCGGCCGACCACCGCGCTGAGCAGATTCTCGTAGGTCAGGCGTGAGTAGGCTTCGGCCACGGTCTTGCGTGAAACGCCCAACTGCTCGGCCAGCAACCGGCTTGGCGGTAACTGGGTGCCGGCGGCCAGATGGCCGCTGTCGATGCCGGCGCGCAGTTGCTGGTAGAGCTGGTCGGCCAGCGCTTTGCGGCCTTGCAGGCGGATGTGCAGTTCCATGGGGTGTTCCCGAAGCGATAGTGCGCTCAGGATAATCCATTCGACCCCAGCGTGTTGGGGCCGCGCGGCGGCCCCAGGGCTTTCAGTCCCAGGCAGGCGCCAGGCTCTCTGGGCTGACCAGGCGTTCAGCCCGCTCCAGTGCGGCGATTTGCGCCATGTCTGCATCGCTCAAGCGCAATGCGCCAGCTTTGAAATTGCCGGCCAGGTTTTCCCGCTTGGTGGAGGAGGGGATGACCGCGTAACCCAACTGCATGGCCCAGGCCAGGGCTACTTGCGCGGCAGTGGCGCCGTGCTGCTGGGCGATCGCCTGGATCACAGGATCGTGCAGCACCTTGCCGTAGCCCAGGGTCATGTACGAGGTCACGCCAATGCCGTGCTGCTGCATGAAGCCCACCAGCTTGCGATTCTGCAAATAGGGGTGCAGCTCGATCTGGTTGGTAATGATCACGCCTTCGCCGACTGCGTCGATGGCTTGCTGCAACAAGTCGATGGTGAAATTGGACACGCCGATATGCCGGGTCAGGCCTTGTTTCTGCGCTTCTACCAGGGCGCCCATGAATTCGGCGACCGGCACTGCGCCTTGGGGCGATGGCCAGTGAATCAGGGTCAGGTCCAGATAGTCGGTGCGCAGTTTGCTCAGGCTTTCCTTGAGGCTGGGGATCAGCTTGTCGGCGCCCAGATTTTCGGTCCAGATCTTACTGGTCAGGAACAGCTCGCTGCGCGGCACGCCGCTGTCGGCGATGGCTTGGCCGACCTCGGCTTCGTTGCCGTAGATCTGCGCGGTATCGATGGCCCGGTAGCCAATCTCCAGAGCAGTGCGCACCGAATCGATGACCACCTGGTCTTTGAGCCGGAAGGTGCCGAGGCCGAGGGCAGGGACAGTCATAGGGTGAACTCCTTGCTGAGGTACGAGAGAAGAGGTTCAGTATGGCTGCCCTGAGCGCCGGTGAAATAGCCACAGCGGCGCATTTGTTCTTTGACTTCACGGCAACAATCAGTGTGTTCGAGGTTTCAAAACCGCGCTGTACTGACGGTGATATAGCCCTTTTCTGGCAGGGCAATACGGATCACCGTCTCGTCTTGCGGCGCCTTGCGCTTTTGCTTGATCCGCACGCCGTCCACTGCGGCGGCGCGCATCCGTTCACGAATGGCCCGGCCCGACGGGTCAAAAAACGCTTCGCTGGCCAGCAGTTCGATGCGCTCGACCAACTGCCGGGTCTGCTCGTCGGTGGCGCAGAAAAACAGCACGCCGGATAGGTGCGGGTCGTCTTCCGGGTTGCTTATATCGTGAGCAAGCAATTGGCGTAGGGTGTGGCGAAGCTCAGTGGTACAGCGACGTTGTGAGAGCACGGGGAGACCTCCTGGAAAGTGTGCGCCTTATCTCGACTGAATCGTGGCTGTGGGATCATGTTTCTGAGTGGCCCGACCCACAAGTAAGGCGTTTCCGTGTTTCGGGTAGGACTTTTCCTTGTTCATGGCCTTCGCCGCCTGAGCTGTCCCTGAGGCCAGACTGGCTGGCAGGGATGTGAGCTGTTCGGCACAATTGCTGTTACGTCTACCGTGCAGTCCCGAGGAGTCTCAATGAACAGCCATTTTCAGCCTGTCGACCTGAACAAAGCCTATCGCTTGCTCAATCATGGTCCGACCGTACTGGTGTCGGCAGGGCACGCAGGGGTTGAGAATGTCATGGCCGCCGCCTGGGCCTGCGCGCTGGACTTCGCCCCGCCCAAGGTCACCGTGGTGCTCGATAAAAGCACCCGCACTCGGCAATTGGTGGAGGGCAGTGGCTGGTTCGTGCTGCAGCTACCCACCGCCGCGCAAGCGCGCCTGACCCATCAGGTTGGCACCCGCAGCCAGCTCGACGACCCCGCCAAGCTGGCGCGTATTGGTGTGCAATTGACGCGTATCGAGGGCTATCCAGCGCCTTTGGTCAATGATTGTTCAGCCTGGCTGATGTGCCGGGTGATCGACGAGCCGCACAACCAGAACACCTATGACTTGTTCATCGCAGAGGTGGTCGCGGCCTGGGCAGACGATCGCGTGTTCAAGGATGGCCACTGGCGTTACGAGCATGCCGACGCCAGCCTGCGCAGCTTGCACTACGTTGCAGGCGGGCATTTCTACACCATCGGCGAGCCGCTGGTGATCGACGAGCGGGATTGATTACGCCGATCCCAGCCAGTGATGGGCCGGTACTGCGGGGTGGCGGCCATAGTGTCACAACGCCGCCGCACCGGCTTTGGCCACTTGGGCATCCTGCTCGGGCTTGACCCCGGAAACGCCAATTGCGCCCACCACCTGGCCATCGACCCGCAGCGGCACGCCGCCTTCCAGGCTGGTCAACATAGGCGCGGTAACGAACGCCGTGCGCCCGCCATTGACCATCTGCTCGTAATCGCGTGTTTCGCGTCGGCCAAGCGCCGCGCTGCGGGCTTTTTCCATGGCGATGTAGGCGCTGGCCGGGGCGCAGCCATCCATACGCTCCAGGGCCAGTGGATGGCCGCCATCATCGACCACCGCGATGGTCACCTGCCACTGATGAATCTGCGCATCCTGGCGGGCCGCGGCGAGCAGCCGGGCGACCTCCGCCTGGCCCAATACCGACTTGCTGTGCATGGTCAAATCTCCTGATTGAGGGCTGCTTCGACGATTTCGATCCAGTGCCGTACCGGTGTCCTCCCAGCGCCATCGAGGTGGGTCTGGCAGCCGATATTGGCGGTGGCGATGAGTTGCGGTTTGCCACTCTCAAGGGCATTGATGCGGTTGTCGCGCAACTGCCGCGACAGCTGCGGCTGGGTCAGCGAGTAGGTTCCGGCCGAGCCGCAGCACAAGTGGCCGTCGGGCACTGCGGTGAGGGTGAAGCCAAGGCGGCGCAACAGCCGTTCTACCTCACCGCCAAGCTTGAGCGCATGTTGCAGGGTGCACGGGCAGTGGAAGGCCAGGCGCTGTTCGGCGCACACGCCAAGGCGCTCGATGGGCTCGTCGCGCAGCACCTCGACCAGGTCGCGGGCCAAGGCGCTGACTCGTGCTGCCTTGGCGGCATAGTGTGGATCGTGCTCCAACAGATGGCCGTATTCACGCACGAACGCACCGCAGCCACTGGCGGTTTGCACAATGGCCTCGGCGCCGGCCTCGACCGCTGGCCACCAGGCGTCGATATTGCGCCGGGCGCGCTGCAGGCCTTGCGCCTGGGCGTTGAGGTGATAGTCGACCGCGCCGCAGCAGCCGGCCTCGCGGGCCGGTTCGACGCTGATCCCCAGGCGGTCGAGCAAGCGCGCGGCAGCCGCGTTGGTATTGGGCGAAAGCGCCGGCTGCACGCAACCTTCGAGCAGCAGCACGCGACGCGCATGGCGCGCCTGCGGGCGCTGGCCGGGAGCGACTACCTGCGCCGGCAACTTGGCCTTGAGGCTGGCCGGTAGCACCGGCCGCAGGGCCTGACCGGTGCGGGCCAGGGCTTTGAACAGGGTCGGGTGCGGCACTACTGCGCGCAGGCCTTCGCGCAGCAGGCGCTGGGACAATGGCCGCGGTACCTGCTGCTCGACCACTGCGCGGCCGATGTCCAGCAGGTCGTGATACTTGACCCCCGACGGGCAGGTGGTTTCGCAGTTGCGGCAGGTCAGGCAGCGGTCCAGGTGCAGCTGGGTGCTGGCGCTGACCGGTTCACCTTCAAGCACTTGCTTGATCAGGTAGATCCGTCCGCGTGGCCCATCCAACTCGTCGCCGAGCAATTGATAGGTGGGGCAGGTGGCCGTGCAGAAGCCGCAGTGCACGCATGAGCGCAGGATGCTCTCGGCCTCTTCGGCGCGAGCCAGGCGCTTGCTCGATTCACTCAGAGTGGTTTGCATGGCGTGGCCTCACAGGTCTGGAAACAGGCGGCCAGGGTTGAAGATACCCTGGGGGTCGAGCTGCTGCTTGAGCGCGCGGTGATAACGCAGCAACGCCTCTGCCAGCGGCGCCGTGCTGTCCGTGCCGGCGGTATAGCCGGTGGCATGGCCGCCAACCTCGGCCAGCTGCGCGCGGATCTGCGCCGCTGGGGCCGAAGACTTCAGCCAACGCTGAGCGCCTCCCCAGTCGATCAGCTGGCGCCCGGGCAGTTGCAGTTCACCGGTGGCAGTGGGCACGGACAACCGCCACAGCGGTTCTGGGGCCTTGAAAAACGCCAGGCGTTGCTCACGCAGGTCGCTCCAGAAACGGTTGTCGAGGGTCTCGCCACCCAGCCGCTGGCGCGCTGACAGCACCGAGCCTTCACCGCCTTCAAGGCGTAGATAAAGCGCCTCGCCATCGTGGCAGGCGGCGCTGATCGGCAGCGGCTGTTGGCCCCATTCGGCCAGCTCGGCCAGGGCCTGATGGCTGTCCATTGCCAGGCGCAGGCTCAAGGTTTGCCGCGGCTGTGGCAGCACCTTGAGTGACACCTCGGTGAGCAGCCCGAGGCAGCCGAAACTGCCCGCCATCAACCGCGAGACATCGTAGCCGGCGACGTTCTTCATCACCTCGCCGCCAAAGCGCAGCAGCTTGCCGTGGCCGGTGATCAGCCGCGTGCCCAGCACATAGTCGCGCACCGAGCCAGCCCAAGGCCGACGCGGCCCGGACAAACCCGCCGCAACCATGCCGCCCAGTGTCGCGTTGGGCCCCAGGTGCGGCGGCTCGCAGGGCAGCATCTGCCCGGCTTCATGCAGCGCGGCTTCGATTTCCAGCAATGGCGTCCCGGCGCGGGCGGTGAGTACCAGCTCGGTCGGGTCATAGCTGACGATGCCGCGATGGCCGCGGGTATCGACGATCTCACCGGCCACCGGATTGCCGAGCATGGCCTTGCTGTTGCCACCCTGGATGCGCAGCGGGTTGCCAAGGTTGAGGGCCTGGTTGACCTGTTCGAGCAGGTCCTGGCTGAGGTCGCGGTCCATGCTCATCAGAAACGCTCCAGGTCAGGGAAGGGCAACTGGCCGTGGTGCACGTGCATCGCGCCGAATTCAGCGCAGCGGTGCAGGGTCGGGATGTTCTTGCCGGGGTTGAGCAGGCCTTGCGGGTCGAACGCGGCCTTGACCGCGTGGAACAGGGTGATTTCGTCGCTGTTGAACTGGGCGCACATCTGGTTGATCTTTTCGCGCCCCACGCCATGCTCGCCGGTAATGCTGCCGCCAACCGCCACGCACAACTCTAGGATCTTGCCGCCGATCGCCTCGGCCCGCTCCAGCTCGCCCGGCAGGTTGGCATCGAACAGGATCAACGGGTGCATGTTGCCGTCCCCAGCGTGGAAAACGTTGGCCACCCGCAAGCCATGTTGCTCGGACAGCTCGGCAATGCCCTTGAGCACCCGTGGCAACTCGCGGCGAGGGATGGTGCCGTCCATGCAGTAGTAATCCGGCGATATCCGCCCCACGGCCGGGAAGGCGTTCTTGCGCCCGGCCCAGAAGCGCACGCGCTCGGCCTCATCACAGGCCAGCCGGACCTCGCTGGCACCGGCCTGTTCGAGCACCGCCTGCACCCGTTCGCAGTCGTCCTGTACATCGGCCTCGACGCCATCGAGCTCGCACAGCAGGATCGCCGCAGCCTCGACCGGATAGCCGGCATGAATGAAGTCTTCAGCGGCGCGAATCGCCAGGTTGTCCATCATCTCCAACCCCCCTGGGATGATCCCGGCGGCGATGATCTCGGCCACCGCTCGACCCGCGTCCTCGACCCGCTCGAAGCTGGCCAGCAGCACCCGCGCCACCTGCGGCTTGGGCAGCAGCTTGACGGTGACTTCGGTGACGATCCCAAGCATGCCCTCGGAGCCGGTGAACAACGCCAACAGGTCGAAGCCTGGGCTGTCCAAGGCATCGCTGCCCAGGGTCAGGCGCTCGCCCTCGATGGTGAGGATTTCCACCTTGAGCAGGTTGTGCACGGTCAGGCCGTACTTCAAGCAGTGCACGCCACCGGCGTTCTCAGCGACATTGCCGCCGATCGAACAGGCGATCTGCGACGATGGATCAGGCGCGTAGTACATGCCATAGGGCGCTGCCGCCTGGGAGATCGCCAGGTTACGCACACCCGGCTGGACGCGGGCGTAACGCCCCTGCGCATTGACCTCAAGGATACGGTTGAAGCGCGCCATCACCAGCAAGATGCCCTTGCTCAGCGGCAAGGCGCCGCCCGACAGGCCAGTGCCGGCTCCGCGAGCCACTACCGGCACCCCGCGTTGATGGCAGAGCTTGAGCAAGGTTTGCACCTGTTCCAGGCGCTCGGGCAGAACCACCAGCAGCGGCACTGTGCGGTAGGCCGAGAGGCCATCGCACTCGTAGGGCTTGAGGTCTTCGTTGCGGTGCAGAATCTCAAGGTCGGGCAGGGCATCGCGCAGGGCCAGCAGCAACTGTCGCTGGTCGATAGCTGGCAGCGGCCCATCTACGCGTTCGTCGTAGAGGATATTCATCAGGTTCACTCGCCAAGATTCTTGTAGTTGTCCAAGCCACCAAGAGCCCGATTTCCGGCATAGCTGTGACCACTCCAGCGTGCGCGTGAACGGCGCTGTGGTCGAGCGATTGCGTAACTGGTCCTACCAGTTTTTTCAGAACTGCTACCTTCAAATAGGGCAGTACCTGGCCCGTTGCGGCTGAGGTCAGTGAGCTGATACCAGTGGTCCTACCAGTTGGAGAGGTGCATGAGCGCAGAGGGCAAGACCCAAGTCGCCGATCAGGTGGCTGAGCGGGTGGAGAAGTTGATCGTCGATGGCGTACTCAAGGTCGGCCAGGCCCTGCCTTCGGAGCGGCGTTTGGTGGAAAAGCTTGGCTGCTCGCGTTCGGCGCTGCGTGAGGGCCTGCGCATCCTGCGCGGGCGCGGCATCATCGATACCGAACAGGGCCGCGGTTCGTTCGTGGCCCAGCTCAGCGGGCGCGACAGCCTTAGCCCGCTGATGCACCTGTTCAGCTCGCAGCCGCGCACGCTGTTCGACCTGTTGGAAGTGCGCGCGCTGCTGGAAGCCGAATCCGCGCGCCTGGCAGCGCTGCGGGCGACCGATGTCGACCGCCTGCTGATCCGCCGCCGCTACGAAGACATGCTGGCCGCGCACGCCGCCAGCGACAGCCTCGACCCGCGAGAGCATGCTCGCCGCGACCATGCTTTTCACCGTGCCATCAGCGAGGCGTCGCACAATCCGGTGCTGGTACATACCCTGCAATCACTCAGCGACCTGACCCTGAGCACCGTGTTCGCCTCGGTCAACAACCTCTATTGCCGCCCGGCGCAAAAGCGCCAGATCGATCGCCAGCATGCGCGGTTGTACCAGGCGGTGATGGAGCAGTTGCCCGAGCAGGCGCAGCGTGCGGCGCGGGAACACATCAACGGCATTCGCGACAGCCTGCGCGAGATCGAGCAGGAGGAGCAGCGCTTGGTCAGGGCGACCATGCGTATGGATGGCTGGCGCTGAACACTGCCCTTCAGTAACCAAGCGCCGGGTCCACCCGGTTCAGCAAGGGCTCTGCACCGGCCAAGCGCCGCGCATTCTCCGCCACCTGCTGGGCAATGCAGTCGTGCGAGGCGCAGGAAGCCATGTGCGGGGTGACGACAATCCCTGGCGTGCTCCACAGCGGGTTATCCGTGGGCAGCGGCTCTTGGTCAAAGACGTCCAGTAACGCACCACGCAAGCGCCCGCTGCCGACCGCTGCGATCAGGTCTTGCTGGTGCAGATGCTGGCCGCGCCCACAGTTGATCACGGCCGCCCCCGGGGCCAGCGCTTGAAAGGTTTGTCGGCAGAGAATGCCACGGGTCGACTCGGTCAGCGGCAGCAGATTCACCAACAGGTCGAGGCCGTCGAGAAAGCCGTTGAACTCAGCGCTGCCAGCGAAGGTGCGTACCCCTGGGAGCTGTTTTTCGCTGCGCGCCCAGCCACGTACCGCATAGCCCGCCGCTGCCAGCTCGGCAGCAATCGGGCCGCCCAGCGAACCCAGCCCCATCACGCCGATATGAAAATCAGCCGCCGGTCGCTGCGGGTGACGCAGCCACAACTGGCGTTGCTGCTGGGCCATGGCCAGGTCGAAATCGCGATGATAGTGGATCACCGCCCAGCGCACGTACTCGGCCATGCCCTGGCGGTGCGCCGGGTCGACCACCCGGCACACCGGCAGGGCAGGTTGACTGGGGTCGCTGGCCAGGTGGTCGACGCCCGCCGCCACCGAGTGAATCAGTTTCAAGTTGGGCAAGCCGCCCAGGCTGCCTACGGGTGGAAACCAGCAGGCGGCCACCTGCGCCTGTTCGGCGAGGGGGTCGTCAGCCAGTACCACTGGCAGCTGGGGGGCGTTGCGGGCGAACGCCGCCTGGAGCTGGCCAAGCAGCGTTTGATCGGTCGACAGCAGAACCAGCGGTTTCATGAGCAATACGACTCGCGTTGGTCTTCGATTAGGGTGAGGGCGGCGTTCCAGCTCAGGCTGATGATCTGCGCCGCATCGTCGCGGGCAAACTGCTCGGCGGTGTGCCGGCAGACCTGTTCGCTGGGATACACCAGCTTGCCACCCCCAGCCAAGGCCTGCACCTGCGCCTGGCAGGCGCGCTCGAGGAAGTGGATCTCATGAAACGCCTCGGCCACGCTTGCCCCCCCGACCAGCAGGCCGTGGTTGCGCAGGATCATCGCTTTGTGCGGGCCGAGGTCGGCGACCAAACGCTCGCGCTCATCCAGCGACAATGCGATGCCTTCATACTGGTGGTAGGCCAGCTTGCCGTAGAACTTCAGCGCATGCTGACTGATCGGCAACAACCCTTGCTCCTGGGCCGAGACGGCAATGCCCGCGGCGGTATGGGTGTGGATCACGCAGTGCAGGTCTGGCCGCGCGGTGTGGATCGCCGAGTGGATGACGAAGCCTGCGGCATTGACCCGCCGCTCGCCGAACGCCTGGTCGACGACGTTGCCGTGTTGGTCGATGCGCACCAGGTCACTGGCGCACATGCGGTCGAACAGCACCCCGTAGCGGTTGATCAGAAAATGCTGCTCAGGGCCTGGGATGCGCAAGGTGATGTGGGTGTCGATCAGGTCGGTCATGCGAAAATGCGCGACCAGCCGGTACAACGCGGCCAGTTCGCAGCGTGCCTGCCATTCGGTATCGCTGACGGCGTGTGGTTTGCTCATGGAATCTCCCGGTTTTAGCGAGCGATGACGGCGCTGGGTTGTTCAATCTCGCCACGCAGGCGAGCCAGGCCACAGACACCGATCAAGGAAAGGGCGGACAGCGCGGTGAAGAACAGCGCCAATGGCATCCACTGGCCCGCGAAACGATCTGCCAGCAGCGTACCGATGATGGGTGTGCTGCCACCGGCCAAGGCGCAGATCAGCTGGTAGGCCAGCGAGATCCCCGAATAACGCAGGTGGGCTGGGAATGCCTGGGACATGTAGCCGGCGATCACCGCGTAAAGGGCCGACAAGGTCACCACCGCCAGGGCGATGCCCAGGGTCATCAGCACCAGGTTCTGGGTGCCCACCAGCAGGAACATCGGGTAGGGCACAGCCATGCACAGCAGTGCCACCAGCTTGAGGAAGCGGCCCTCGCCGATTCGCTCGGCGAGCAACGCCGCCAGCGGTTGGGTCAGAAACTGCAGGATGGTCACCAGGAACAGGCAGTCGAGAATGGTCGAGCGGGCGATGCCCTGGTAGGTGGTGACGTAGGTGATCATGAAGGTGTTGGTGAAGAAGAACCCGGCCGAGCCGATGGTCACTGCCAGTGCCGCGAACAAGATCTGCCGCCAGCAGTCTCGCACCACCTCCAGCACCGGGTATTTGACCACCTCGTGCTTGGCTTGCGCGGCCTTGAACTCAGGCGACTCATCGACGCCAAAGCGAATCGCCAGGCCGACCATCATCAGCACCCCACTGGCCAGGAACGGCAGGCGCCAGCCCCAGTTGAGGAAGTCGTCCTGATCGAGCATCGACACCAGGCGAAAGGCAATCAGCGCCAGCAGCAAGCCGGCCGGGCTGCCCAATTGGGCGAACGAGGCATAGAACACCTTGCGCTTGGCGGGTGCGTGTTCGCTGGCCATCAGCACTGCGCCACCCCATTCTCCGCCCACCGAGATGCCTTGCACGATGCGCAGCGCGATCAGCCCGATCGGTGCCCAGATGCCTGCGCTGGCGTAGCTGGGCAGCAGGCCGATACCGGTGGTGGCCAGGCCCATCAGCAGCATGGTCATCAGCAGCATCTTCTTGCGCCCCAGGCGGTCACCCAGATGGCCGAAGACCATACCGGCCAGCGGCCTTGCGACAAAGCCCACGGCAAAGGTGCCGAACGCCGCCAGGGTGCTCAGCAGCGGGTCGCTGCTTGGGAAGAACACCTGGCCGAGCACCAGTGCGGCGGCGGTGGCATAGATGTAGAAGTCGTAGAACTCGATGGTGGTGCCGACGAACGCGGCCGCCGCCGCGCGACGCGGCTGTTTTGAGGTGTGCATGCAAAGCCCTTCTTTTATGTGCTTGTTATAGGCAGGGTGCGGATCTGGCTAAGCCGGGCGCGCTCTGTGGCGCTTTCGGGTTTTATCGCCTTGGGGCTATGATTAGTCAATTTGCTAATTCTTATCCGTCGTATTAGCAGCGCTACTAATAAGGCTTGAGATGAACCCACCGACATCGCGATCTGCTGCACTGGTCAACAAATGGGAAGGTCGCCGGTTCCTCAACGACCGCCTGGACTGGAACCTGCTGCGTACCTATTTGGCGATTGGTCAGGAAGGCAGCATCAGCCGCGCCGCTGCGCGCCTGCACATCACCCAGTCGGCGGTCAGCCAGGCGTTGCGCAGGCTGGAAGAGCAACTGGAGTGCCCGCTGATCCTGCGCCGTGGCCCACGCTTTGATCTGACGGCGGCGGGCGAGGAGGTGCTGCGCATCGCCAGCGATATCTACGCCGACGTGTCACGCATCAGTGCCGCCGTCGAGCAGCGCAGTGATGCGGTGGTGGGCAAGGTTAGGCTGTTGACCATCAGCCGCGTGCATTCGGCGTTGTACGATGAGTTTCTCGGCGACTTCCACCAAGCCCATCCCAAGGTCGAGCTGGAGATCGAAGTGCTGCGCAGCGCCGACATCATCAGCTCGCTGTTGCAAAAGACCGCCACCGCCGGGCTCGGCCTGTGTCGCATCGCCCAGCCCAAGCTTGAGCAGCGCCAGTTGCTGCGCCAGCGCTTTGCCTTCTTCTGTGGCAAGCGCCATCGCTTGTATGGGCGCAGTGATGTGACCCTTGACGAGCTGCAAGGCGAGAGCTTCGTCAGTTTCGTCAGCGACCAGTTGGGCGGCAACTTGTCGCCTCTGGCGATGTTCCGCGATCAACATGGGTTTACTGGGCGGATCGTCGCTTCGTCCTCCAGCTTCGAGGAAATTCACCGCCTGGTGTGCGCAGGCTTTGGCATCGGTTGCCTGCCCGAGCACCTGTTGGAAAAAGATCTCGCGCAGGGCCTGCTGTGGCGCCTGCCACCGGCTGAAGGCATCGTCGATGTCGATTTGCTTTTGCTGTGGAACCGCGAGCAGAAGATGACCGTGGCCGAGAGCGTCTTTCTGGAGCGTTTCCAGCATCGCCTGGCAACCCTGGAAGCGGCCGACCTTTGAGGCCGGCCAGGTGCGGCAAGGGTTACTGGGCGAGTTTTCTGATCATCGCCACGGTCAGGTACAAGCGCGGCGCCACGCTGTTCAACTCGATGTACTCGTCATCGGCATGTAGCCCGGCGCCGACCACGCCCATGGTCTCCAGCACTGCCGGCTTGGCGCTGCCGGGCACGTAGGCGTAGCCGGCATCGGTGCCAAAGCGCATGGCGATCGGTTCGATCTTGCGGTCGATCTGGCTGTACAGCTGCCTTGCGGTTTCGGCCAACTGGGTCGAGCCCTCGTTGCGCGCCAACGGTGGGCGGCCTTTTTCCACGGTGACGCTGGTCTGGGTGTCGGCGATCAGTGGTTTTTGCACGATGCGCTTGGCATCGGCTGCCACTCGATCGGTTTCGCTCAGGTCCGAGTAACGCATATCGGCTTCAGCGGTGGCCAGGGCCGGAATGATGTTGGCCTTCTCGCCGGCCTTGGCCAGGGTCCAGTTGACCGTGGTGCCTTTGCTGGCATCGCCCAGGTCTTTGAGTTGGAGAATCTGGTGCGAAAGTTCGGTCAATGCGTTGCGGCCTTCTTCCGGGGCGGAACCGGCATGGGACGAGCGCCCTTTGACTTGCAGTTTCAAACGGTTGATGCCGTTGGTGGCGACGGTGACCGCGTCCTTGTCTGGTGGCTCGTAGGAGAAGACATAATCATGCTTGCGCGCCAGCTCGGCGATGATCTGCTTGGAGCCTGCCGAACCCATTTCCTCGTCTGGGTTGAACAGCACGGTGAGCGTGCGGTAGCCCTTGAACTGCTGATCCTGCAGCAGTTTGAGCGCGTGCAGGATCATTGCCACACCGCCCTTGGCGTCGGCAACGCCGGGGCCGTAGGCACGTTCGCCTTCGACCCGAAATGGCCGCTTGGCCACGGTGCCGGGGACGAACACGGTGTCGTAGTGGACCATCAGCAGGAAGTCCTTGCTGCCCGTGCCCTTGAACGTGCCGACGATGTTGTCGCCCACCGACGGCTTGGCCGGATGGGTCTGAACCTCGGCTCCGAGGGCCTTGAGGCGCTTGACCAATTCACCGCTGACTTGGCGCAGGCCCGGCTCGGTGCCTGTGCCGGTGTCGACCGAGACCAGGGTCTTGAGGGTGTCGAGGTAGTGCGCTTGTTCGGCCTGGGCCTGCTTGAGCAAATCTTCAGCGCTGGGGTCGGCGGCGAGTGCCGGGGAGCAGGCCAGGCACAGCGCCATGGCCAGGGCGAAGGGAGGACGGGACATCGGCATTGGGCTGCTTTCCTTATTATCGTGAAAGCATGAGCCTAGACCCTCAGCGCTCTACGGCAAGCCTTTTGCGGCGAGCAGTGGTTTCATCGCGGGGCAAGCCCGCTCCCACGATCCCCGCAATGACCGTCGTGGGAGCGGGCTTGCCCCGCGATGAAGTCCATTGCCGACTATGGCTTCAACCAGCGCTATAACGCGGCGCCACCTGCTGATTGGACAACTGCCCCAGCAAGCCCTAGCGACTCGCCTCAAACGCTTCATAGCGCTCGAACGCATGCAGCGACGGAATCGAAATCAACCGCCGCGCATCAAAATCTTCCAGCGCCGCGCGCACTAGATCCTCAGCCGACATCACCATTGCCGGATCAAGGTTCTCCACTGGCAGCCCGCCGGTGGCCCAGAACTCGGTCGCCGTTGCCCCTGGCAAGACCGCCTGCACCTGTACCCCCTGATCAGCCAACTCACGATTGAGCGACTGGCTGAAGGCTGTGACATACGCCTTGCTCGCTCCATAGACACCGTTGAGCAACTCCGGCGCCAGGCTTACGACCGACGAGATATTGATCACTGCCCCCTGGCCGCGCGCCACCAAGCCCGGCACCGCCGCGTAGGTCAGGCGGGTGAGGGCGGTGATGTTCAGCGCGATCATCTGGGCCATGTGCTCGACGTCGCTTTCCAGCAGCGGCGTATGGGTGCCGATCCCAGCGTTATTGACCAGTAGCGTGATGCTGGCGTCTTGCGCGAGCCGCGTCTCGATACTCGCCAGGTCCTGGGCATCGCCCAAGTCTGCGGGCAGCACCTCGATGCTGCGCTGGGTGAGGGTGGTGAGGCGGTCGGCCAGCTGGTTCAGGCGCTGGCGATTGCGCGCCACCAGAATCAGATCATAGCCGCGGCGCGCCAGCTGTTCGGCGTAGACCGCGCCGATGCCGGAGGAAGCGCCAGTGATCAGTGCAGTGCCTGGATGAGTCATGGTTATGCTCCGTTGAGGGGATGTGCAGCCATGATGCGGTGCTTTGCGGTTGGCGCAAATGACGCATATAGTACGCTTTTAGGTCATAGCGAGAGCGTTGCCATGCACCGCGTTGGCTACCTGTTGTGCGAGGGCTTCCAGGTCATGGGGTTGGCCTCGCAGTCGGTGTTCGAGTTCGCCAACTTGCTGGTGGGCGAGCCGGTCTATGTGCTCGGCAATTACAGCGTCGCCGGGGGCATGTTGCGCTCATCGCTGGGCCTGCAACTGCAAACCCAGGCAGTCGACTCGCCTGGGCATGCCGATACTTGGCTGGTGGCCGGCACACTGATGCCGGTGCAAACCCCGCCCAGCGCAGCCGAGGTCGAGCTGGTGCGCGCGCTGGGCCAGCAGGCACGGCGCACGGCCGGCATCTGCACCGGCGCCTTTACCCTGGCCGCCGCTGGCCTGCTCGATGAGCGTCGCGCCACCACCCATTGGGCCTATGCCAAGGCCATGCAGCAGTGCTATCCGCGCATCCGCGTCGAACAGGATCGCATCTTCATTGCCGACGGCAACCTATGGACTTCGGCCGGGATGACGGCCTGTATCGACATGGCCCTAGGCATGGTGGAAAAAGATCTGGGCGCAGACATCGCCCGTGCCGTAGCGCATCGGTTGGTGATGCAGCAACGGCGCACCGGTGGCCAATCGCAGCATTCGCAGATGCTGGAGCTGGCACCTAAATCCGACCGTATCCAGGCCGCCCTGGAGTACGCCCGGCAGCATCTGCAGCAGCCACTTGGGGTCGAGGAGTTGGCTGGCGTGGTGCATTTGAGCCCGCGCCAGTTCAGCCGCGTGTTCACCGCCGAAACCGGCCAGTCGCCGGCCAAGGCGATTGAACGTCTGCGTCTGGAAGCGGCGCGCTTACTTATCGAGCAAAGCCGCCACAGCCTGGATGTGGTGGCGCGGGAAACCGGTTTTCGCGACCGCAGGCACTTGCGCGAAGCGTTTTTGCGCGGCTTCGGCATCCCGCCCCAAGCCGTGCGCCGCGATGTGCGCCGGCTCAACTCATGAGGAAACACCGGCAATGAAAAAACTCGTGCGCATGGACGACCTGCAGGTGTTCGTGACCACCGTCGAGGCCGGCAGTTTTTCCGCTGCTGCCCGCCAACTGGACATTTCCCCGGCCCTGGCCAGCGGTGCGGTACAGCGTCTGGAGCGCAGCTTGGGCATTCGCCTGTTCGTGCGTTCGACGCGCAAACTGCGCCTGTCGGATGACGGCCAGCGCTACCTGCCGCATGCCCGTCAGGTGCTCGATGCATTGACCGAAGGTGAAATGGCCCTGGAGCATGGCCGCGAGGAAATCGCCGGCCCGCTGCGCTTGTCGATGCCCTCGGACTTGGGCCGCAATGTGTTGTTGCCGTTGCTCGATGAGTTCCAGGCAGCCCATCCGCGGATCGAATTGCAACTGCGCTTTAGCGATCAGATCGCCGACTTTTTCAGTGATCGGCTGGATGCGGGCATCCGCTATGGCCAGCTGGCGGATTCGAGCCTGGTGTCGTTGCCGCTGGCCCCTGGCAATCGCCGTATCCTCTGCGCCGCCCCCGCCTATATCGCCCGCCATGGTGCACCGAGCACGCCTGAAGACCTGGGCCAGCACAACTGCCTGCGCTACATGATGGGCGAGCTGACCCACGAGAGGTGGAATTTCCATACTCCGCAAGGCGTAAAAGCGGTGGTGGTGGCGGGCGATCGCACCAGTGACGATGCCGATGTGGTCAGGCGCTGGGCGGTTGCCGGGTTAGGCGTGGTGTACAAGTCGCAGCTCGATGTACGCGATGATTTGCGCGCAGGCCGTTTGCTGGAGCTGTTCCCCAGGGAGTGGGGGCAGCCGACGCCGTTGCAGATGGTTTGCGCCCACCGCCAGTCGCTGACCCCATTGGTGCAGCAGTTGCGGGCGTTTCTGCTGCAACGACTGGAGCGGCTGACCAGTGATTGATCTGGGCTTTGCTGGGGCAAGTGCCGGCCTCTTCGCGGGCAAGCCCGCTCCCACAGGGACCGCACCGACCAAAACTCAGTGGTGATCCTGTAGGAGCGGGCTTGCCCGCGAAGAGGCCATTGCAGGCCATGCATTGCCGGATCAAACAGACATTCAGAAACCTTCCAGCACAATCTTGCCCTTGGCCTTGCCACTTTCGATCAGCGCATGCGCCCGCCGCAGGTTCTGCGCATTGATCGCGCCAAAATGTTCGCCCAACGTCGTCCTCAGCACACCTTGGTCGATCAACTCGGCAACCCGATCCAGCAGTTGATGTTGCTTGATCATGTCCTCGGTCTGGTACAGCGAGCGGGTGAACATCAACTCCCAATGCAGCGACAACGACTTGCGCTTGAGTGGCACCACGTCGAGGGTGGCAGGGTCGTCGATCAATGCCAGTCGCCCCTGTGGGCGCAAGACCTCGATCAATTGGGCAAAGTGTCGGTCGGTGTGAGTCAGGCTGATCACCAAGTCCACCTGGCCGTCGCCGATTTGCGCCAGCTGCGGCGCCAGGGGCTGGCTATGGTCGATCACGTGGTGTGCCCCCAGCTCCTTGACCCACTGCTGGGTTTCTTGGCGCGAGGCGGTGCCGATCACCGTCAGCCCGGTCAGGGTGCGCGCCAACTGAGTCAGGATCGACCCCACGCCACCACCGGCGCCAACAATCAGCAGGCGTTGCCCCTCGCCACCGCCTTGAGCAACGCCAAGGCGGTCGAACAGCAGTTCCCAGGCGGTGATCGAGGTCAGCGGCAATGCGGCGGCGCTGGCAGCATCGAGGGTGCGTGGCTTGTGCCCGACGATGCGCTCATCCACCAGATGAAACTGGCTGTAGCTGCCGGGGCGGTCGATGGCGCCGGCGTAGTACACCTCATCGCCTGGCTGGAACAGCGCCACTTCTACTCCGACTTCACGCACGACTCCCACCGCGTCCCAACCCAACACTTTGGGTTGGCCGGTGCTGCCAGAGCCTGCACGAATTTTAGTGTCGACCGGGTTGACCGAAATGGCCTGAACTTCCACCAGCAAGTCGCGCGCACCTGGCGTAGGGCGCGGTAGTTCGCTGTCGAACAGCGCTGCTGGATCGTCGATGGGTAGGCCGTGCTCGGTGAAGACAATGGCTTTCATGGTGTCGCTCCAAATTCAGGTGGGATGCGACAACCTTAGCGGGAGTTGGCAACAGGAAAAATGCGGGCAGGGCAGGAAGACTTTCGTCATTTTTTTGAGAATCGGTGCAGACATAGCCTGCACGCCTTTCGCGGCTTGGTTCCGCGAAAGGCTGCAGCGGGTGTGAATGATCTATCAGTTGTCGGTCAGCGGATCATCTTGAGACAGGATTGCCCGGGCCAGCTCCTCGTCACTCGCCTGCAGCCCAGGATTGTTTTTGCGCGCCTGTTCCAGTGCCGACTCCGCATAGGCGCCACGAATAGCACCGCCGCTGGCAACGAAGGCCGACAGCTCATCGCGGGCAGGAATGATTCGTTTGTCATCCTTGAAGGTCGAGTACAGCGAGGCGGAAACCCCTGCCGAGGTGGCGACATCGCCCGCATCCACGCGGGCCAGGGCAGAACCGGCAGGCAACAGCACCAGCAGTGAAGAAACGATCAGCAATCGACGCATGGCGAAACCTCCAGAAGGGTGAAGCCCAGGGGAATGTCTGCATGATGTTAAGAACCCAGGAGCTACCCGGTAGTTCCCTGCCACCGGTCTTGGGTGCATTGGACGGTGGTTGCTCGCTGGCGCTGGAGTGAGTTGCAGGCATTGGGAGCCTGGCCATCAGCCACGCCGATACAGCAACCCCTGCGTCGCAGGATCATTCGGCCTGGGCGCCTCGCCCACCCGGCTGAATCCTGCACGCTCAGCCAAGCGCTGGCTGGCGGCGTTGTCCACTGCGGTCGTCAGCCAAACCGCTGCGTCCACGGCGTCGAGCAGCGTGTTCAGGGCCTCGCGCATCAGCCCTTTGCCGGCGAACCCCTGGCTGACCCAGTAACCCACTTCATACTCTTCAGCCCTGGGCGTCAGGCCGATGCAGCCGATCACCTCGCCGGTGTTTGGTTCGAGCACGAAGTAGCGCTTTTCCCCTGTGGGGGTATGAAAATCGGCCTGGCTTTCTTCCAGGCCTTGCTCGATTTGTTCCAGGGTCCAATCCGGCTTGGCCCAGATCAGGAAGGGCTGGTGCAAGGCATAGCTGGCCAGCAATGCCTGGTGTAGGTGTGGCGCCAGGGCCAGGTCTGGGCGAGAAACGCGCAGGCGGGGGGTGGTCAGGGTGTGGGGCAGTTTCGCGGCACATGTAGGGGGGGCCATGGAGCCTCCTTGCTCGATGATGTGGGTGTTGGCTGTTCGATAGTGGCCATGATCTACTGGCCTCATCGCGGGCTTGTCCTGCGATGGGCTGCAAAGCAGCCTTCTGAACGCGCCATTCAAAGGACTATGAAGGTCAACCATGCCTCAATACAAGCTGCATTGCTTCGGCGAATCCGGCAACGCCTACAAAGCCGCACTCATGCTCGAACTCACTGGCCAAGACTGGCAACCGGTCTTGGTCGACTACTTCCACGGCCAGACCCGCTCCGACAGCTGGCGCCAGCAGATCAACGAGCAGGGCGAAGTGCCGGTGCTCGAGCACGCTGGGCAGACCTTCACCCAGTCGGCGTTGATCCTCGACTACCTCGCCGCGCAGACCGGTCAATTTGGCCCGCAGAGTGAAGAGGAACATCGCGAAATCTGGCGCTGGATGCTGTTCGACAACCACAAGTTCACCAGCTACTACGCCACCTTGCGCTTTCTCTACGGCCTGAAGAAAACCGGCGAGACCGAAGTGACCAAATTCTTCCGAGAGCGCGCCACGGCGGCCTATCAGGTGGTGGATCAGCACCTGAGCCAAACGCCGTTCATGGTTGGCGGGCGTTTGACCATCGCCGATCTGTCGTTGGCTGGGTATGTGTTCATGCCTGAGGAGACTGGCATGCAGTTGACTGACTTCCCGCACATCGAGGCGTGGAAGGCGCGGATCAAGGCAGTGCCGGGTTGGAAGGCGCCTTATGAGCTGATGCCCAGGGCCTGAGTTTCTCTTGAGCTCGTTGGAGCCGCTGTGCGGCAGGCTTCGCCAGCTCCTACAGGGATTGCCTGTAGGAGCCGGGGAAACCTCTAACCAATCAGTACCTCAGCTCAACCCCGACATAAGCGCCAATCCCATCGCCCGGCCAGAACGCCGCCGTGTCCTGGCCACGGGCGTTGTACACCGGGGTCACGGCCGTCACGTAGGCCTTGTTGGCTAGGTTCTTCAAATCTAGCGACACCTTCCAATTGCCCTTCGGCGCCTCATACCCAAGGTTTGCGCCCCAGATGGTGTACGACGGCGCATACAGGGTATTGGCGTAATCCGCGGCGGTGCGTGAAGCCGACTGTACATTGACCCCGCTATACCAGCCGCTGTGGTGCTGGTATTGCACCTCGCCCTGGTAGATGTGCTTGGGAATGCCGGGCAGTTGATTGCTGCCGAAGGTATCGTCGTTGCGGTAGTAGAAGTCGTTATAGGTGTACACCTGGCGCCAGCGCACCTGGTCGCCCTGGGCGTTCTCCCACAGGCGGGTATTGAGGCCTGCTTCGATGCCTTGGTGGATGGTCGGCGAGGCGTTGAATGCACCGGTCACTGCAGCAGCGGTGGAGGTGGCGGGGATGATCTGCACGTTGAGCAGCTCGTTGTGAATCCACGAGCGATACAGCGCCAGGCTGCCGTCGAAGATGCCATGCGAGCCTTTGATGCCGACCTCGAAGGTGTTGCCTTTCTGCTCCACCAGCGGGCGGATGTAGGGCAGGCTCGGGCCGGAGCCGGAGTACTCCCACGAGGCCGGTGGGTCGATGCTGCGGCTGACGTTGGTGAACACTTGCAGGTTCGGTGTGAACTCGTAGCGCAAGCCGATGCGTGGGGCGATGCTCCAGTTGTCGTAGTCGACGTGCTGGGGGAAGTCGGTGCGGTTGGGGTTGACTGCGTAGTCGATGTCGACCTTGCGCCGCACGTTGACGAACGACACACCGCTGGTCAGCCACAGGCCATCGACCAGGTTGAGGTCGTTGCCCAAAGAAAACACCCTGTCGAACGAATCCTGATAGTCGACCTTTTTCAGTGAAACCTTGTCGCCGGTGGCCGAGTTGACCCCGCCGCGCAGGTGCTGGGTCGAGGTGAAGGCCAGGCTGCTACGGCTCTCGTGGCCGAACAGGCTGTCGACGCGGTCATAGCCGAGCAGCAGGCCGAGGTCGTGCCAGTCCCAGTAGCTGGGGTTGCTGGGGCTGCGCGGGTTATTGGTGTGGCGGTAGTCGTGGTACGACAGGCCCACGGTCAGCCGGGCATCATCATCGAAGGTGTAGGTGGTCTTGCTGCCCAGCCAGATGCTACCGGGGCGCCGTGCGCCGGCGCCGCTGCTTTCGGCGGTGGCACTGGCGCGGCGCGGGTGGTGCTTGGCATTGGCCAGCGTGGTGGCGCTGGGGTCGTTGTGGAACTCGTCGCGATAGCGCAGCAGCAGGCGTGTCTCAAGCTTGGGGCTGAAGCGGTAGCCGGCGTTGGCGACGATGCCTGAGCTGCGCGACAGGCTGAAATCGCGCGAGCCGTGGTTGCGGTAGTTGTCGGCTTGCAGGTAGTAGTCCAGATCACCTTCGACGCCGCCGACACTGACGGTTTGCTTCTGGTAGCCATAGCTGCCGGCTTCGGCGCGCAGGCGCAGGCCTAGGGCGCTGTAGCCGCTGTGGTTGACGAAGTTGACCGCGCCACCCAGGGTCAACGCGCCGTACTGGAAGGCGTTGGCGCCGCGCAGGATCTCGGTGTAGTTGACCCCCGAGGCATTGAGGAACTCGTAGGGGGTGCCGCCCGGGCCGGTCAGTGGCAGGCCATCGAAGAGGAACTTGATCCCCTCACGGAAGTAGCCAGGCGAGGTGTTGGCACCGGAGCCGCGGATGGAGATCTTGGCGGCGTCATTGCCGCCGGTGGACTGCACGAACACGCCGGGCTGATAACCGAGGGTGTCTTGTAGCGTGGCAGTGCGGCCCTTGGCGACTTCTTCGCTGTCGACCACGCTGGTGCCGCCGGGTACTTCCGCCAGCTGGCTCTGCGCGGCTTGCGCGGCGGTTTGCCTGGCGCCCTGAACAGTGACTGTACCCAGGGTCTGGTCGGCCCCGGCGGCAACCGCCGGGGCGAGCAGGGCAGAGCTAAGGGCTGTGGCCAGGGTGGCGTGGCGCACGGCCAGGCGCAGTCGATTGGGTTGCATTACGTGCATCGGTGTATTCCTTGAAGTTCATCGATAGTTACCTCGGCGTTCTATGGGCATAGTCAGGCCAGTCGCAGGGGGTAGAGCAGATTTTGTGCCAGATAGCAAAGTGCCCGGTGGTCGTGGATATTACCTATGTTTAAACGAACTGGATGAACGGCAGGATAACTTTTGTTGAAGCGGTGTTGCCGTTCGGACAGCAGCGGTTATATGCAAATTACCAAATTAACACTGCATATTTAGTGGCGGCGATTGATGTTTCTAGTGATGGCTTCTTCGCGGGGTAAGCCCGCTCCTACAGGATAACGTAGACCCGTGGGAGCGGGCTTGCCCCGCGATGAGGCCGCTACTGATACCCTGAAATGTTGATACAGCAACAGGCGCCAAACAGTTTGTATGGCATTCAAGCTTTTAATCAGGCCAATGCCCAATAAAGACGAGAGAAAAAGGCTGGCACGACAACTGCAATAACCTTCCTGAAGCGGTCAGGCGAAGGCTGCGCTACAGCGTATAACTTCGACCTTATATATAAAGGGAGTATGTGCAGTGCGTGCGAAAGTTAGACTTACCGGTCACCCCCTGGGCAGTACCGCCAGCGTCGCGGTAATGATGGCCCTGCTCAGCCCAGCGGTGTTCGCCGCAGAAGACTCCACCCTCGACACGGTAACCGTCACCGGCGCTGCCGCCACTGGCGCGCAGAAAGACCAGAAGCGCCTGCAAAAGGTCGCTGGCAACACCGCAGTGATCGACAACCGTCAGGTCGAACAGGGCAGGGCGTCCAACGCCGAGGATGTCCTGGCCCTGCAACCCGGCGTGTTCGCCCAGGGCACCAGCGGTACGGCCGCGAACAAGATTTCGATCCGCGGCTCGGGCCTGAACACCTTCTACCAGGGCTACGTGCTGGGCACCAAGTTCCTCTTCGACGGCCTGCCAATCACCGGCCCTGGGGGCACCCAGGAAGATTTCCTCGACATGCAGGGGATCGACCACACCGAGGTGCTCTACGGCGCCAACGCTTCGGAGTACGCCGCGCTGTCGCTGGGCGGCGCGATCAACTTCGTCAGCAAGACCGGCCGCACCGACCCCGGCAACTACGCCCGCTTCGAAGTCGGTAGCTATGGCTATCGCAAGCAGCAACTGAGCACTGGCGGTGTGGTTGGCGACACTGACTACTACATCAACGTGCTGCACAACGAACGCGATGGCTATCAGGATGATGCCAACAACGAAGGTCGCGGCCTTGCGGCCAACTTCGGCCATGTGTTCAGCCCCAAGCTTGAGACCCGCCTGTTCGTCAAATACCGCGAAGAGCAGCTCACCAACGGCAACACCCTGACCCGTCAGCAACTCAAGCACGACCCACGCAGCAACCTTGCCCCGACCGGGCGCCGTAAAGACGGCACCACCTTCGTCGGCAACAAGACCACCTACACCTTCGATGACGGCAACAAGCTCGAAGTTGGCGCTTCGTACAACAACTACCCGCTGCTCAACGGCTGGCGCTACTCGCCGACTCCACAAGACTGGCGCTCCAAGGACATCAACCTGACCTTGCGCTACTTCCGTACCGGCGATCGTTTCTTCGGCCTGCCCAGCGACAGCAGCATCATCTTCAGCAATACCCGCGCCTATCTGGCCGACGTCAAATCGCACAGCCGCGCCACCGGGGCGAAGATCCAGGAGACCAACTACACCGGCTCGCGCGACACGGTGCTGACCTTCGGCAACGAGCTGCAACTGAGCGATGACCTGTGGCTGTCCTCGGGCCTGTCGTTCGTCAACATCCGCCGTAAGGCCGATATCGAATCGACCACGCTGACCCCCGCCAACCCAAGCAACCTACCCACCAGCGTCGAGTACGTGGAGAACGACCTGGCCCCGCGCCTGGGCTTGCGCTATCAGATCAACCCTGAGTTCCAGGTGTTTGGCAACGTCAGCCGCAGCATCGATCCACCGGTCACCTGGCAGCTGGGCAGTACCGGCAACCCGTTCCTCTACGATGTGCGGCCACAGAAGGCCACCACCTTCGAGGTCGGCGTGCGTGGCAGCCACGGCATCTTCGATGGCAGCCTGACCTTGTACCGCTCCTGGGTGCAGAAAGAGCTGCTGACCGTGGTCGTGCGTCAGGCCAGCGCCACTCAAGACCAGCTCACCGCCACCTCCAACGCCAGCCCGACCCTTCACCAGGGCATCGAGGCCGGCCTGAACGCGCTGCTCTGGAGCGGCGCCAACGGCGATACCATCGACCTGCGCCAGGCCTACACCCTCAACGACTTCAAATACCGCGACGACGACACCTTCGGCGGCAACGAGCTACCCAGCCTGCCGCGCCAGGTCTATCAGGCCGAGCTGGCCTACCGCCAGGCCAGCGGCTTCTATGCCTCGCTCAACCTGCGCGCAGCGTCAAGCTACTACATCGACTATGCCAACACCTGGCAGGCGCCGTCGTACGTGCTGTGGGGCGCCAAGTTCGGCTACCAGGCGCCGAGCAAGAAGTGGGAGGTGTTCGCCGATCTGCGCAACCTCACCGACCAGCGCTACGCCAGTGCGGCCAACACGGCTTACAACGCCAATGGCCGCGACTCGGCCAACTTCTATCCGGGGGACGCCTTCTCGGTGACCACTGGCGTGGCGTTTCGTTTCTGATGGCCGCCGTCATGCATAAGCTACTTCGGCCGTGCCTGATGACCGCCGCGCTGCTGCTCGGCGCCTGCTCGCCACCGCCGCCTGGGCAAACTGCAGGCACGCTCAAGGGCGAGGCGGTGAGCGAGGTGAACGGGGTCATGCGTTACCCGGCCAGCGATTTTGTCGAGCAGCGCGAGGGGATACGCGGCGGCACCTTGCGGGTGTCGGCCGCCAGCGATTCGGGCAGCTTCGATATCCATGCGCTGTCGCACGGCAACATGCAGTGGCTGGGCAGGATTCTGTTCGACTGCCTGGTCTACCAGGCCGAGGACGGCACCCTGACCCCGTGGCTGGCGAAAAGCTGGGAGATCAGCGCCGATGGCCTGACCTACACCTTCCACCTGCGCGACGATGTCCGCTTCAGCGATGGCGAGCGGTTCAACGCCGAGGCGGTGCGGGTCAACCTTGAGCACATGCGTGATCCGGCGACCAAGTCGCCGTTGGCTGCGGCCTATATCGCGCCGTTTCTCACGGGCCGGGTGGTGGATGAGTTCACCTTCGAGGCGACCCTGCGCACGCCCTATGCGCCGTTTCTCGATGTGCTGTCGCAGGCCTGGCTGGGGATGATTTCGCCCAAGCAGATCCGCGAGGCGCCGCGCACGATCGCTACGCGGCCGATTGGCAGCGGGCCGTTTGTGCTCGACAGCTATGTACGCGATCAGGGCGCGACGTTTTCGCGGCGGGAGGATTACCACTGGGCGCCGGCAGCGATCAATCATCAGGGCGCGGCTTACCTGCAACGCATCGAGCTCAGTTATGTGCCCGAGGCGATGATCCGCTACACCTCGCTTGAGGCCAACGACAGCGACATGGCCCTGGACGCGCCGCCACAGAACGCCGCGGCGATTCGCGCCAATCCAGACCTGACCCTGCGCAGCCGCATTCGCAAGGGCAACCCGGCGCGCAGCATCACCTTCAATGTCGAGCGCGTGCCATTCGACGATGTGCGGGTGCGCCAGGCCGTGGCCAAGGCCATCGACCGCGATGGCCTGGCGTGGATCTCGGGGTTTGGTGAGTTCCTGGCCAAGGGCGACTTCCTCGCCGTGAACACCCCAGGCTATGACCCGATAGCACGTGATGCGCTGGCCTTCGACCCGGTACACGCCAACCACTTGCTGGATGCTGCTGGCTGGACCGGGCGCGACGCCGAGGGGTATCGCACCCGCGCCGGCCAGCGCCTGCAAGCGACCTTGCTGACCTACGACAACCCGGCGTTCCCGGCCAACGTCTCGGTGGCGGTGCAGGCCGACTTGCGCAAGATCGGCTTCGACATGGTGATCGAAGTGTTGCCGCTCACGCGGGTGATGGAGCTGCGCTATGCCGGGCGGTTCGATGCCATTGGCGGCGGCTACTGGCACACCAATACCGCCGATGGGCTGTTCATTCTCTATCACAGCCAGGCCATCCCCAGCGCGCGGATGATCGGCCAGAACGTCGGTCACTTTCGCGATGCGCTGCTCGACCAGTACCTGGGCCAGGCGCGGCAGAGCACTGATCCGCAGCAGCGGCGCACGCTGTATCGCCAAGCGCAGCAGCGCCTGGGCGAAACCGTACCAGCGGTGCCTTCGGTGGAGAGCCAGATGCTGTTGGCTTATCGCAAGGCAGTCGGCGGGGTGCTGTTCGATGGTTCGCACAATGTCCCTCTGTTCACCAGCGTGTGGCTGGCCAAGGAGCAACCATGAAACTTCTGGCACTGGTGCTAAGGCGCCTGCGTGACGGCCTGATCGTGCTGTGGGCGGCTGCCAGCCTGACGTTCCTCGGCATGCAGCACAGCGGTGGCGATACCGCGCTGGCGATTCTCGGCGGCCCGGACGCCATGCCCACGCCGCAGATGCTCGCCCAGGTACGCGCCGAGTACGGTCTCGATCAGCCGCTGTGGCAGCAGTACGGCAACTACCTGGCGCGCTTGGCCCAGGGTGATCTGGGCGAGTCGTATCGCCTGCGCATACCGGTCGGCCAGGCGATTGGCGAGCAACTGGGCGCGACCTTGGCCCTGGCCAGTAGCGCGGCAGTCCTGGCGGTGCTGCTCGCGCTGACTTCGGCGCTGCTGACTGCCAACCGTGGGCGGCGCCTGCGGGCGTTGGTGTCGGGCATCGAGTTGGTGCTGTCGGCAGCGCCGAACTTTGTCATCGGCACCGTGCTGTTGCTGGCCTTCGCCTTCTACTTCCACCTGTTGCCGCCATCGGGCTCGCGTGGCTGGCAGTCGCTGGTGCTGCCAAGCCTGGCCCTGGGCTTGCCGGTGGCGGCAGTGCTGGCCCAGGTGCTGCGCCAGTCGCTTGAGCAGGTGCTGGAACAACCCTTCATCACCCAAGCCCGCGCGCGCGGCATGTCCGACACCGGTGTCCGCCTGCGCCATGCCTTGCGCCATGCCCTGGTGCCGCTGGTGACCCTGGCCGGCTATGTGTTCGCCAGCCTGCTGGGCGGCGCCGTGGTGCTTGAACTGCTGTTCGGCCGCCAAGGCATTGGCCGGCTGATGCTCGACGCAACGGCCAACAAGGACGTGCCACTGGTGCTCGGCGTGACCCTGCTGGCCGCCGCCATCTACGTGCTGGTCAACCTGGTGGTGGATGTACTGACCCAGGCCATCGACCCGCGCACCGCGCACAACTGAAATCCCCGTGAAAGGAACCCACATGAGTCAACAAGCAAGCATTACCGACGCCGAACTCGATGCCCGTTTCGCGCCAATCTTTACCCGTATCGCCGCTGGCGCGGTTGAGCGCGAACAGCATCGCACGCTGGCCCATGAGCCGGTGGCGTGGCTGCGCGAGGCCGGTTTCGGCGCGCTGCGTGTGCCGCAAAGCCATGGCGGGTTGGGTGCCAGCCTGGCGCAACTGCTGCGCCAGCTGGTGCGCCTGGGCCAGGCAGACTCCAACCTGCCGCAGATCCTGCGGGCGCATTTCGGTTTCGTCGAAGGGCGGCTGTCGTCCAACGATGCTGCGTCGCAGGACTACTGGTTCGCCCGGGTCGTGGCAGGCGAGCTGTGGGGCGCGGCCATGGCTGAGCGCACTGACAGCACCGGCAATACCGTGCAACTGGCCAAGGGTGAAGAGGGCGATTACCGCCTCGACGGCGAGAAGTATTACTGCACTGGCACCCTGTATGCCGATTGGGTCGCGGCGGTGGCCAACCACGGCGACGAATTCGTCAGCCTGGCCGTGCCAACCCGCGCTCCTGGGGTCGAGGTGGTGGACGACTGGGATGGTTTTGGCCAGCGCCTGACCGGCAGCGGCACCACCCGTTTTCGCCAGGTGGCGGTGCCGCAGCGGCATGTGCTGCGGCGCTTCGCCAAGGGCGAGTTGCGCGCCGAATCCTACTTGACCGCGTTCTATCAGGTGGTGCACCTGGCCACCCTGGCCGGCATCGCCCGTGCCGTGCTGGCCGACGCAGTTGCCTTCGTCCAGGGCCGAACCCGCGCCTTCGGCGTACCCGGCCAATCGAAGCCAAGCGATGACCCACTGGTGCAGCGAGTGGTCGGTCGGCTGTCGAGTCTGGCCTTTGCAACCGAGGCGCAGGTCAGTGCCGTGGGCCATGGCCTGCAAGGGGTATTCGAGGCGGGCCAGGCTGGGGAGGTCCCTGAGCAGTTGTACACCGATGCCGAAGTACGGGCCTTCCAGGCCCAGCAGATCGTCCTGGCGCAAGTGCTTGAGGCCACCACCTTGCTGTTCGAGGTCGGCGGCGCTTCGGCGACCAGCAATGCCCGACGCCTGGATCGGCACTGGCGCAATGCACGCACCTTGGCCTCGCACAACCCGGCGATCTACCGCGAGCAGGCGTTGGGCGACTACTACCTCAATGGCGTCAGCCCCGCCGCCGCCTGGCGTGCCAAACAGGCTGCGGCCAGTGCAGGGCAGGGCGCAGGCGATGAAGCCAGCGCAGTCTGAACAGGAGAACGCACATGACACAGCAAAAGCAGATGAGCCTGGGCATGAATATCTTGGGTTTCGGCTCGCACTCCGGCGCCTGGCGCCAGGGCGAGGCCGCGATCGATGCCTATATCGACGTTGATTACTACCGCAACATCGCACGCATCTCCGAGCGTGGTTGCCTGGATGCGATCTTCCTCGCCGACGGCCCGGCGTTACCGCCGGATGTCGCCAGCCAGGCCGGTGGCCGTCTGGAGCCGACCATCCTGCTCACCGCCGTGGCTGCCGCCACCGAACGCATCGGGGTGATCGCCACGTGCTCGAGCACTTACAACGAGCCATTCAACCTGGCCCGACGGATAGCCTCGCTGGACCACATCAGCGGCGGCCGGGCGGCCTGGAACGTGGTGACCAATGCCGGTGACGCCGCCGCGCAGAACTTCGGCTACGCCGGCGCGCCACTGCATGTCGACCGCTATGGGCGGGCCGAAGAGTTCGTCGATGTCACCCTCAAGCTGTGGGACAGCTGGGAGGACGACGCGATCATCGGTGACCGTGCCAATGGCCGCTTCGCCGACCCGAGCAAGGTGCATACCCTGGATTTTCACGGCAAGCACTTCCAGGTCAAAGGCCCGCTCAACCTGCCTCGCTCGCCGCAAGGCCGGCCGGTGCTGGTGCAGGCGGGCTCCTCCGAAGGCGGCAAGGCCTTGGGCTCGCGTTATGCCGATGCGATCTTCACCACCCAGACCACCTTGCCCGACGGGCTGGCCTTCTACCGTGAGATGAAATCCCGGGCCAGGGCCTGGGGGCGTGATCCGCAGCATTTGAAAATCATGCCGGGGCTGTCGACGGTGATCGGCAGCACCGAGGCCGAGGCGCATGCCCGCTTCGACCAGCTCAATGCCTGGCATGGCGAGCATGGCTTGCTGCAGCAGGTGGCGGGGCGGATCGGTATCGATGCCAGTGAACTGGACCCCGATGCGCCGCTGCCCTGGGCACGGATTGGCGCGGTGGCGGATTTTGAGCGCGGCTCGCACGGTTTTCTGGAAGCGCAGCTGAACCTGGCCCGGCGCGAGAACCTGACCATTCGCGAACTGTCGCGGCGCATCCTGGTGGGTCATCGTCTGGCGGTCGGTACGCCCGAGCAAGTCGCCGACACCTTGGCCGAGTGGTTCCTGGCCGGGGCAGGGGATGGCTTCAACATCATGCCGGACATGTTCCCGTCCGGGGCGCAGGTGTTCGTCGAAGAGGTGGTGCCGCTGTTGCAGAAGCGTGGGTTGTTTCGCCGCGAGTATCACGGGCACACCTTGCGCGATCACCTGGGCTTGCCCAAGGCCGAGAACCAATATGCGCAGATAAAGGTGGCTCAAGCGTCGGCCTGATAACCGCTGCAAGCGCGTAACAGGCACCGCGCCCCTTGTAGGAGCCGGCGTAGCCTGCGATGGGCTGCAAAGCAGCCCGAAACGCTCAAATCCAACCCATTACCCAAGGACCACCCCATGCTCTACCGCCCGCTAGGCCACACCGATCTCCACGTCAGCCTGCTCAGCCTAGGCACCATGACCTGGGGCCACCAGAACAGCGAACCAGACGCCCATCAGCAACTGGACGCCGCGCTTGCCGCCGGCATCAACTTCATCGACACCGCCGAGATGTACCCCACTCCAACTCGCGCCGAAACCTGGACCACCACCGAGCGTTTCATCGGCACCTGGCTGGCCGCCCGCGGCAATCGCGACAAGCTCATCCTGGCCAGCAAGATCGCCGGCCCCTCGCGCGACCCGGCTGGGCAAACGCACATCCGCGACGGCCTTTCGCACCACGACCGACGCAACATCGTCGCGGCTCTCGAAGGCAGCCTGAAACGCTTGCAGACCGACTATCTGGACCTCTACCAACTGCACTGGCCCGACCGCACCACCAACATCTTCGGCGCCCGCGAATACCCCTACGTCGACGACCACCCAGACAGCGCAGCCATCCAGGAAACCCTGGCGGTGCTCGATGAGCAGGTCAAGGCCGGCAAGATCCGCCACATCGGCGTGTCCAACGAAACCCCGTGGGGTGTCGCGCAGTTCCTGCGTCATGGCGAGGACCAGGGGTTGCCGCGCATTGCCAGCATCCAGAACCCCTACAGCCTGCTCAATCGCCTGTATGAGAACGGCCTGTCAGAGTTCAGCCACCGCGACGGCGTCAGCCTGCTGGCCTATTCGCCGCTGGCGTTTGGCGCGCTGACGGGCAAGTACCTCGATGGCGCTCGCCCGGAGGGTGCGCGCTTGTCTTCGGTGTATCGCACCTTCAACCGCTACGACAGCGCCGAGGCCAACAGTGCCATCGCCAGCTACGTCGATATCGCCCGTCGCCGGGGCCTGAGCCCTGCGCAGCTGGCCTTGGCCTTCGTCATTCGCCAGCCCTTCGTGGCCAGCGCCATCACCGGGCAGACCACACTGCTGCAGCTGCAGGAAAACCTCGGTGCGCTCGACCTGCAACTGGACGACGAGCTGTTGGCCGAGATCCAGGCTGTACACCGCCGTATTCCCAACCCGGCGCCATGAACCAGGAGGCTGGATGAACGCAATTGCTCCCGATCCTGCGCTTGCGCGCGTGGCCCTGGCGCCACCCTTGAGCCGTTGGCGGCCAAGCCGCCCAGGGTTATGCCTGGCCTGGGCGGTGCTTGGCCTGTTGCTGCTGGCAGTGGCGCTGCCCGGCTGGTTGGCGCCTGCCGACCCGCTGTTGGCCGATGCCCGTCTGGCCTATCAGCCACCGAGCACAGCGTTCTGGCTGGGCACCGATGAGAACGGCCGCGATGTGCTCAGCCGGTTGATTCACGGTGCACGCCCGTCGCTGTTTATCGGCTTGGCGGCAACTGCGGTGGGCCTCGGTCTGGGCACCCTGCTCGGGTTGCTGGCAGGCCTCGCCCCGGCGTGGCTGGACAACCTGCTGATGCGCGCAGTGGATGTGCTGCTGGCATTTCCCGACCTGCTGCTGGCATTGGTGATCATTACCCTGTTCGGCCAGGGCACCACCAACCTGATCCTCGCCGTGGGCATCGCCGCGGTGCCACGTTATGCGCGCCTGGTGCGTGCGCAAACCTTGACCATCCGCCGCGCAGGCTTCGTCGAGGCGGCGCTGACCTTGGGGCGGCGGCCGCTGGCCGTGGTGCTCAGTCACGTGTTGCCCAATGCGGTACAACCGGTGCTGATCCTGGCCTGTATCGGCCTGGGCAGCGCGATCACGGCTGCCGCCGCCTTGAGCTTCCTTGGTTTCGGTGCGCCGCCTCCGGCGCCGGAATGGGGCGCGACGATGGCGGTGGCGCGTAACTTCATGGCCAATGCGCCCTGGCTGATGGCCTGGCCGGCGCTGGCGATTACCCTGACTGTGATTTCCATCAGCGCCATCGGCCGTGACTGGCTAAGGCGCAGCGAGGGCAAAAGCCTATGAGCGGCTTGGACAACGTTTCACCGTTGGTAGACATCCGCGGCTTACGGGTGAGTTTCAAGGGCGTGCCAGTGGTGCACGGGGTCGATGTGCAGGTGCGTGCTGGACAGTGCGTGGCGCTGGTGGGGGAATCGGGCTCGGGCAAGAGCGTCACTGCGCGCACCTTGGTCGGCCTGACCGGAGCCGGTGCGCAGGTTCAGGCGCAGCGCTTGGCCTACGCCGGTCGCGACTTGGCCGGTTTGGATGAGGCCAGTTGGCAGCGCCTGCGCGGCGCACAGATCGGCTTTGTCATGCAAGACGCCCTCGGCTCGCTCGATCCGCTGCGCCGGGTTGGCAACGAGATCGAGGAGGCGTTGTTGCTGCACACCCGCCTTGGCCCTGAAGCGCGACGCCTGCGGGTGCTGGAGCTGCTGCGCGAGGTCGGCGTGCCGGAACCGGAGGTGCGAGCCCGGCAGTATTCCTGGCAGCTGTCCGGCGGCTTGCGCCAACGTGCCTTGATCGCCGCGGCCATCGCCTGCAAGCCGCGCCTGCTGATCGCGGATGAGCCCACCACTGCATTGGATGCCACGGTACAGGCGCAGATCCTCGCTTTGCTTGAGCAACTGCGCGGCGAGGACAACAGCCTGCTGATGGTCAGTCATGACTTGGCGGTAGTCGCCCGCCTGGCCGATTGGGTCGTAGTAATGCGCCAAGGTGAAGTGGTGGAGCAGGGCAGCGCCGAGCAGATTCTGCAAGACCCTCATGACCCCTACACCCAACGCCTGCTGACAGCTGCGCGAGCGGTGCATTTCCAGCGCCCGGCCACGCCCGCGCTGGCCTTGGTGGAGCCTGCCGTGAACACAGCTAAACAACCGGTCTTGCTTGAGGCGCGCAATTTGAGCAAGGCGTTCATTGGCCCCGATGGGCGTGCGCGCGAGGTGCTGAGCGATGTGTCGCTGCAACTGCGGGCGGGGCAGACCCTGGGCGTGGTCGGTGAGTCGGGATCAGGCAAGAGCACCCTGGGGCGAATTCTGCTTGGACTGGAGCGTCCGGACCAAGGCCAGGTGCAGTTTGCCGGGCAGGACTGGTTGGCCTTGTCCAACGATCAGCAGCGCCTGGCGCGCCAGGGTATTCAGGTGGTGTTTCAAGATCCCCTGGCCTCGTTCGATCCGCGCTATACCGTGCTGCGAGTGCTGGCTGAGGCGTTGGCTCAGGCCGGAGTGCCGCGGGCCTTGCAGCGTACTGAGGCGGTGGCATTGCTGGAGCGGGTGCAACTGCCTGCGGGCGTGCTCGAACGCCGGCCGCTGGAGCTGTCGGGGGGGCAGCGTCAGCGCATCGCCATTGCCCGAGCGCTGGCGATGAAGCCGCGGGTGTTGGTGTGTGATGAGCCAGTGTCGGCGTTGGACGTGTCGGTACAGGCGCGGATTCTGGCGCTGTTAGCAGAGCTCAAGGCTGAGTTGAACCTGGCGTGCCTGTTCATCTCGCATGACCTGGGGGTCGTTGAGCAGGTCAGTGACCAGGTGCTGGTGATGCAGGGGGGGCGGGTGGTGGAACAAGGTGAGGCGGGGCAGGTGCTCGGTCAGCCGCGTCATCCTTACACCCGTGCGTTGCTGGACGCGGTGCCGGGGTTGCCAGCGGCGCAGCCGCTGTGGGTGCGGCGGATTGCGGTGTGAGGTGAGAGGTTGCAGGGGGCAGTGCTGGCGTCATCGCGGGGCAAGCCCGCTCCCACGCCACGATTCGGCAGGTAATTTCCATACAGAACCTCAGCGGGCCAGCGCCGGATTTGGCTTGTAGAACAGAAACAACTTGGTCTCGGCGGTCTTGCGATAGGCCTTGGCCCAGTCCGGTCGCACTGTACGGTCATGGAAGTACAGCGCCCCCCCGGTGGGGTCCTTGAGCTGCTGGTTGAGCGCTTTGCGGGCGATTTCTTTGGCAACGTCATAGCGCTGCTTTTCCTCGACCTGATCAGAGCGCCCGTCGCACCACCAGGAGAACTGGCAGCTCTTGGTTTCCACTCCTTGCTTGACCACCCCGCAGATGGTGTCCGGGAAGCCATCGTGGCCCAAGCGGTTGATCACCACGCTGGCCACCGCACTCATGTCGCGGGCATCCGCCTCCTTGGCTTCCCAATAGATGGTGCGCGCCAGGCAAGTGATGCTGTCGTCCATCGGCGATTGGCCAGCGGGATCGACCGCTTTGACTTCACTGGGGCTTAAGGTCTCGCTCTTTTTCGGCGGTGGCGCCTCCTCGACCACCTTCTCTTCCAGGGCTTGGGCCTTGTCTTCAACGACCGCGGCCTTGGCGCTGTCAGCGGCATTGAGTGGGCCTGCAAGCAGGGTCAGGGCCAAGCCGAGCAGCAGCGACGATAGGCGCATGGTCAAGCTTCCGAAATGTGAGCTGAATCTCAGTCTAGCTGCGACTTTTCAACTCAGCGTCAGGCTTAGCATCACCGGCAGGGTCAAGGCTGCAGCGACCGTCTGCAAGGCGATGATGGTCGCCATCAACGGCGCATTGCCGCCCATCTGCCGGGCCATTACATAGGACGATGAGGCGGTCGGTAGCGCCTGGAACAACACCGCCACCACCGCCGCCTGGCCGCTCAGGCCGAGCAGGCGGCACAAGCCCCAGGTCGTCAACGGTAACACCAGAAACTTGAACAGCGACGCCGCCAGCAGCGGCCGGACCTGTTGCCCCAGGCGCGCACCACCCAGCGCTGCACCGACACACAGCAGCCCCAGGGGCAGGGCGGCCTGGCCGAGGGCCTTGATGGTCGGCTCCAGCCCCGCCGGCAGGCCAACCCCGGCGACCCGCAGCAATAGCCCGCCGGCACAGCCGATGATCAGCGGGTTGGCGAAGATCGCCCGCAGTACCGTGGCAGGTGAGCTGTGGCGGGCACTGAATCGGGCAAACACCAGCACGCAGAGCAGGTTGACCAGCGGCACGATGGCAGCATTGGCCACGGCGGCCAGGGCGATCCCGGCGCTGCCGTAGATACCGGCGGCCAAGGTAGCGCCGATGTAGTTGTTAAAGCGCACGCCGCCTTGGAACACCGAGGTGAAGTCGGCGCCGTCATGGTTCACCGCCCCCTGATACAACACCAGCAAGGCCGCGCCCAGCAAGGTCGACAGCATCAGTACCCCCACCATGCCCAGCACCGGTACTCCATCGAGGTTGGCAGTGGCCAGGCCGTGTAGAAACAGGGACGGCAGCAGCACGTAATAGCTCAGGCGCTCAGCGCCAGGCCAGAAGCTCTCGGCGAGAAAACCCCGCACTCGCAGCCAGGTGCCAAGGGCAATCAGCAGGATGATCGGCACCAGTGTGGTCAGCAGCAGCTCAAGCATGGGCGGGGTTCCGTGGTCGGGTACCGGAGCAGCCTACTGCGTGCAGTCAGCAGAAAAAAACGTTGTTTTCTGCATCCATCGTTGAGAAAAACTTCATGTAGCGTCAAGAGCGGTCTTGAGCACTGCACTCAGGTGCCGTCGTTGGCTCTTGTCATGCTCCAGCAACACCATGCGCCGGGTCAGTTGCGGTTCGCCGAAGGGCAGCCGGGTTGCAGCGGGCAAACGCTCCAGATCATCGTCGGCGATCGGGATGATGGCCACACCCAGGCCCATCGCGGCCATGCGTGCCAGGGCCTCCTGGCTGTCCAATTCCATTTGCTCGTTGACCTGTAGGTGCTGCTTGCGCAGCTCTTGTTCGATCTGGCGGCCGGCCCAGGCGCGCTTGTCGAAGCGCAGGAACGGCTGGCTGGCGAGCAGTTGCGGCAGGCTTTGGCCTGCCAGTTCGGGGCTGGCGATGGCCCAGAAACGGTCTTCGAACAACGGCGTATAGCTCAGACACTGCGGATACGGGCTGACCGGTTCGGTGGTGATCGCCGCATCCAGCTCGCCGTCCTCGACCCGCCGTGCAAGCTCGGCCGACATGCCCGAGACCACGCTGACATGCAGCTGCGGGTGATGGGCCTTGATCCACAGCAGGGCCTTGGGCAGGCGCCGGGCCAGCACGGTGTGGATCGCGCCGATGCGCAGGCGCCCGCGCAGGCTGGGGCCGCTGGCCAGGGTGTCGGCCAGTTCGTCATAGGCGCTGAGGATGCTCTCGGCGCGGGCCACCGCCAGTTGCCCGGCTTCGGTCAGCATCACCTGGCGGCGACTGCGGTCGAACAGCTCCACCTGCAGTTCATCCTCCAGGGTCTTGATGTGCAGGCTGACAGCCGAGGGCGTAAGGCTGAGCAGATCGGCGGCGCGGGCGAAGGTGCCGTGACGGGCGATGGTCACCAGGGTGCGCAGGGCTTTGAGGGACACGCGGGCAGTGCTCCAGCAGCGGGGGTGGGGCAACGCTACAAGCTTGCGGTGGCGGGCCGCAAGCTTTGCGGGTGTGTCAGCACCGGCCGCTTCGCAGCAGTTGATCTGATCGGGCCTATGGGGGGCTGGACAACGGGCATGGAATGGCTTCTGGCTGCATGCCTTGCCTTGTTGGCTGAGAGCATAGCGCCATGGGTGCCCTTGCTGGGTACACGTGCAACCAGTTAAGGACTAACTGATGAATCTTGATGTGCACTTTGTCTATTACCGCAACTTCCGCTTCGACGGCAAATTCCACGTGCGCTGTATCGGAGCTGGCCTGGAAAAGGTCAAGAGCATTCGCTACGAGCTGGAAAAGAGCGGGCCTGATGGACCACGACAAGTCGATGCGATGTCGGTGTACTCCCAAGCCCAAAGTGGTGTGCTGAGCGACCATGGCTGCCCTGCGCTATTGCGCTGCGACGTGGCAGCCGGAACCTACACGATCAAGCCGCGTGTCACGCTGCGCGAGGGCGTGGCAGATGTGACTGTCGATGGCAGTGGTGCGGTCGTAGTCGCAGCGTTGCAGGTTGTTATCGATGAGGGCGAGCTGAGCAGGGGGATACTCGACACTGTTCCTCTGCCAGGTACAGCGTCCAGGCGGCGGCGTTCGGTTGCCGATGAACCTGCAATCGATCTGGCGGGCGAGGCGCCCAGGGTGGTCGACCCGTACGCTGAAACGCTGGAGCCATTTCCTGATTTGCCGCCCGGCACGTCTTATCCGACGCTACTGGTCAAATTCGTCGAGGGCGGCTTCGACCGACTGCTGGCTGAGCTGGAGCCAGGCTCAGGCTCGCGATTGGTCGGCCTGTGGCCAACACTCAAGTCAGTGATCGAGCTGCAGCCTTTGCTGGCCCCGCAGGAGCGCAATGACGACAAGCTGCAGGCGCTGCGCAACTACTGCTACCTCAAGCAACCCGCAAGCATGCTCAACGATACCTATGTCGCTTTGCTCAAGACGCTGGCGGCGCTGGAGTACGTCGAGTCACTGCAGTTCGTGCCGGCGGATGTCGATTCTGCTGAGTTGTTGCTCGCCGGCGCTGCGGTTGCACTGGCAACCCTGATTACTGGGGTTGCAGTAGTGGCGGGCAATCGGGCTTTTGACGATGCACAGCCAACCCCAGACTTCGAGCCGTTGCAGCACTATCTGGATGAGCCGGGCCCGCGCTATCGGGGTATGAATATCCGCAAGGCATGGGATAAGCAGGTAAATGGAAAGGGTGCGCGTGTGCACTTTTCTGATGGCGGTCTGTTCCCTAACCACGAAGACCTCAAAGGTAACCCTAAGCTGAAAATTGTCACGCTGCAGCCTAACGGTGATCCCCGTCATGGCACGAAATCAGTGGGGGTTTTGCTCGCTACCCCTAATGGCTTTGGCATGACCGGCATTTGCCACGCCGCTGAATTGTACCTGTACAACAATTACGCCAAAGATGAATCAGGCCGCCACCAGACCCCGAAAGACCTGCTGCGTCACGTCGAACCCGGCGATATCGTGGCGATCAATCGCCAATCGGCGCATCTTGATGCGCTAGGCGTTTTTTTACCTTCGATCCATGAGCAGGCGTGGTGGGACGCGGCCAAAGCACTGACGGAGCGCGGTGCCGTGGTGCTCTTCGCCGCAGGAAACGGTAGCAATGAGACCGACGCCATCAAAGGCGTTACGAGGGGTTACGGCGTCAATCTCTCGCAATGGCGCTATTTTCGCGAGCATGGTGAGGCGGATGCAATCCTGGTTGGGGCCAGCCAGTCATGGGATGGCAAACCCCATCAATACTCGAATTTCTCCTATCCCTACCGAATGCTCAATTCCTGGGGCGACAGCGTGGCCACCCTCAGTGGTGGCGACCTGCAAGACAAATCGGCGGATGAGCGTGACTACAGCAGAAATTACGGTGGCACCTCCAGCGCTACGCCGTTGGTGGCTGGGGCGCTGAGCTTGATTCAGTCGTATGCGATGGAACAGCATCATGTCTACCTCAATGCCGACCAAATGCACCTGCTGGTCATGGCTTCAGGCCACAAGGAAGCGATCTTGCCGCACAGCGATGTCCTGCCCATGGGTGCGCGGCCCGATGTGCAGCGCGCCTTGCAGTTGCTCGATCGGATCCTCGGCGGCGGGCGCTTCCATGCGCCCAGGGATGAGCTGTAATCAAACCCGGAACTGATCCATCAGCCCTTGCTGCTGGTTGGCCAGACTGTTCAGCGACTGGCTGACCCGCGCCGATTCGTTGGCCTGGCCTGACAGCGATTCGGTGACATCGCGGATGGTCGCCACGTTGCTGTTGATCTCCTCGGCCACCGCGCTTTGTTCTTCGGCGGCCGAGGCGATTTGCAGGTTCATGTCGGTGATTACCGTTACCGCCTGGCCGATGCGCTGCAGTGCGGTGACCGCCTGGCCAACCTGTTCGACACCGCCCTGGGCCTGGCGATAGCTGCTGTCCATGGCGCCGACCACTTCCTGGGTGCCAGCTTGTAGGGCTTCGATGACCTGGCGGGTTTCTTCCACCGACTCCTGGGTGCGGCGGGCGAGGTTGCGCACTTCGTCGGCGACCACGGCAAAACCGCGCCCGGCTTCCCCGGCACGGGCCGCTTCGATCGCGGCGTTGAGCGCCAGCAGGTTGGTCTGCTCGGCGATCGAGCGGATCACTTCGAGTACCGAGCCGATCTTCTCGCTGTTTTGCGCCAGGCCTTCGACCTGGCCCATGGCACTGCTCATGTCGGCGGCCAGGGCATCGATGCTGCTGGTGGTACGGTCGATCACCGCCAGGCCGTCGCGGGTTGCCTGGTCCGCTTCCCGTGCCGCTTGGGCGGCCTGGGCGGCGCTGCGGGCGACGTCCTGGGCAGTGGCGCTCATCTCGTGCGAGGCGGTAGCCACCTGGTCGACCTGGCGATACTGCTGCTCCATGCCGGCGCTGGTCTGGCTGGCGATCGCCGCCGACTGGTCAGCAGTACCGCGAGCGGCTTGCACCGAGCGTTTGACCTCGGCAATGGTCGGTTGCAGTTTGTCCAGGAAGCGGTTGAACCAACCGGCCAGCTCACCCAGCTCATCGCGTTTGTCGTATTGCAGGCGGCGGGTCAGGTCGCCTTCGCCGCTGGCAATGTCCTTGAGCATGGCTGCCACGCCAAGGATTGGCCGGGTTACGCCACGGGCCATCAGCCACACCAGCAACAAACCGGCAATCGCCGCGGCCAAGCCCAGGCCCAGTTCCAGCAGGGTGCCGCTGGTATTGAGGGCATCGAGTTCGGCTTTGAGCGCCTCGGCAGGGCCGGTGAGGGCGCTTTCCGGTACGTCGAGCAGCACGCCCCAAGGCTTGGCATCCGGGATCGGGGTGAAGGCGGCCAGCACTTTCAGGCGTTGTTGATCGTGGAGGATCTGCAACTTGCCCTCGGCCAGCTTGCGTACCAGCTCTGCGCCTTGGCTGCGGTCGACCTGGTCGAAGCGCTGGGCCAGTTTGCTGGCATCGGCACTGTAGCCAGCCAGCAGGCCCACTGGGCTGAGGATGCCGACGGTGGTGCGCCCGTCATAGAGGTTGCGGCTGGCGTCCTGGCTGAGCGCTTGCAGGCTGTTGAGGTTGATGTCGATGGACAGGGTAGCGATGACCTTGCCCTTGACCGACAGCGGGAAGACGATGCTGGTCATCAGCACTTGCTGGCCGTCGATGCTATAGAAGTACGGCTCGACCACGCAGACCTTGCCGGTGCTGCGCGGGCATACCCACCAGGTGTTGGCCGGCTGACCGCTGGGGCCGACTTCAGTGTTGGCCATGTCCGCTTCCGGCAGGGCCATGGACGTCAGCTGACCGGCGCGCGGCTGCGACCAATACAAGGCGAATCGCCCGGTTTCGTTACTGCCCAACTCGCTTTGGCCGGCGAACAGGCTGTCTTTGCCGTCCAGTGCACCGGGTTCGAACACCAGCGACAGGCCGAGCAAATCCGGGTTGGCCTGCAGCGCCGCGCGCACCTGGGCGGTCATGTCCTGGCGCAGGTCAAAGGCGTCGAGGAAGCGTTTTTCCGCCTGCTCGCGCAGGAACAGCACCTGGCGGGCGAAGCCTGCGCCGTACTGGTAGGCATCCATGAACTGGCGGCGAATGTTCAGGGCTTGTACTTCACCCTGCGACTCGATGCGGGCCTGGGCCGATTCGGAGAGCATCTTCATGCTGCTCGCCTTGACCAGGTCGGAGCTGTGGTCCATGCGGTACAGCGAGAGGCCGACCAGCAAGCTGACGATGCCTGCCAGGCACAGGCCGGCGAGCAGGGTGATCTTCCACTGGATAGACAGTTGTCGCAAAGGCATTGGCAAATCCCTTCTAATAATTCTGGGGCTGCCGACTGTGTCGGCGTCTGCCTGTTTTTCTTTATTCAAACGTTCAATATAAAAGTCGTATTGCCAAGCGACGCCGATCTACCGTCAATCGAAATAGTTACAAGCGGCCACCTTGAGCGCTTTGACAAGCGCGCATGGCTGCTTCAGAGTGTGCGCCCTTCATAACAATATCCCCTGGTCCGGCCACTGCTTTGGGCAGCTTGTCGCCGGAACCGTCGCTTTTTGTCTGTCGTAAACGAGGTAAGCCACACCATGAATGCAGTCATTGCCGCGGTCGGCATCATGCTGATATTGAGCCTGTCCCGCGTGCATGTGGTCATCGCCCTGATCATTGGCGCCCTGACCGGTGGCCTGGTCGGCGGCCTGGGTATCGAAGGTACGCTCAAGGCGTTCAATGGCGGCCTGGGTGGTGGTGCGACGGTGGCCCTGTCTTATGCCCTGCTCGGTGCGTTCGCCGTGGCCATCGCCAAATCAGGCTTGGCCCATGCCTTGGCCGATCGCGCCTTGGCGATGATCGATCGGCAAGGCCACAGCAATGGCGGCAAGGTCAAATGGCTGCTGATCGGCCTGATGCTGGTGGTGGCGATTTCCTCGCAGAACATCCTGCCTATCCACATCGCTTTCATTCCGCTGCTGGTACCGCCACTCCTGTATGTATTGACGCGCCTGCGCATCGATCGGCGCTTGATCGCCTGCGTGATCACCTTCGGCCTGATCACCCCTTACATGTTCCTGCCGGTCGGTTTTGGCAACATCTTCCTCAATGAAATCCTGCTGGCCAACGTCGCCCGTGCCGGTGTCGATGTCAGTGCGGTCAATGTCACCCACGCCATGGCCATTCCTGCGGCCGGCATGCTGGCTGGGTTGTTGCTGGCGGTGCTGTTCAGCTATCGCAAGAAGCGTGATTACGATTTGGCAAAAATCGAGCAGGTCGAGCAGGTCAGCGTCAGCTACAACCCCTTGACCCTGCTGGTCGCGCTGGGGGCCATCGGTGCGGCGTTCATCATCCAGCTGTGGTTGGACTCGATGATCATCGGCGCCATGGTCGGCTTCTTGATCTTCTCGCTTTCAGGCATCGTGCGCTGGAAAGACACCGACGACCTGTTCACCGAGGGCATGAAGATGATGGCCATGATTGGCTTCATCATGATTGCCGCTTCAGGCTTTGCTGACGTGATGAAAGCCACTGGCGAAGTCAAAAGCCTGGTGGAAACTTCAGCGCAGTGGATCGACCACAGCAAGGGCATCGGTGCCTTGCTGATGCTGTTGGTGGGCTTGTTGGTGACCATGGGCATCGGTTCTTCGTTTTCCACCGTGCCGATTCTGGCCGCGATCTTCGTACCGCTGTGCGTGCAGTTGGGCTTCGACCCGATCGCCACGGTGTGCATCGTCGGCACTGCCGGCGCCCTGGGCGACGCGGGTTCACCGGCATCGGACTCGACCTTGGGGCCTACTTCGGGGTTGAACGTCGATGGCCAGCACCACCACATCTGGGACACCGTGGTGCCGACCTTCATCCACTACAACCTGCCGCTGCTGGCCTTTGGCTGGATAGCAGCGATGGTGCTGTAAGGTGAAAGCGAGCGTCAGCCTTTGTTGCTGAACGGCGAGATGCGGTTAAGGACGGTACTGCCGTCCTTGCTGCGGGTCAGGTAGACCGGCAGCACCTTGGGCAGGTTGTCTACCAGGCGGCTGACTTCGCGGGTGTTGTAGACACCGCTGACGCGAATCGTGCCGGTGCTTTCATCGGCCAGCAGCAAAGGTTTGTCCAGATAGCGGTTGATCACCGGCAGGGCCTGGGACAGGCTGAGGTTATCCAGGATCAACTTGCCGTTACGCCAGGCCAAGCTGTTGTCGTAATCGTCGCTTTGCGCCAACTGCGGCTCGAAATCGCCCAGGTGATAGCTGGCCTGCATGCCGGGGCCAAGGCGATAGCCACCCTCGGCACCGTTGCTGCTGACCAGCACCGAGCCTTCCACCAACGTCACTTTGACCTGATCCTGATACTTCCACACGTTGAACTGAGTGCCAGTGACCCGGGTCTGGCCGTGACCTGCTCGGACAATGAACGGGTGGTTGCTGTCGTGGCTGACCTTGAAGAATGCCTCACCCTTGATCAAGGTGACCTGGCGTTGGTCCTTGAAATTGAAGTAACGCAATTCGCTGTTCAGGTTCAACTCGACCACGCTGCCGTCACTGAGCCTGACCTGTTGCTGGCGGTCACTGGCCTCGAAGTGCTGATAGTGATTGGGCAACCAGCCTTGTTCCCAGCCGACCCAGCCAGCCAGGGGCAGCGCCAGCAAGGCAAGCGCAGCGGCCGAGGCCAATGGCCGCCAACTACGGCTGGGGCGAGGGCGGCGTGCGGCAAGGTCGACCACTGGCGGGTGGCGTGGCAGCAGGTCGGCGGTGCACCAGATGTCCTGCATCGCCCGGTATTCTTCGACATGCCGAGGGTCTGCCGCCAACCACTGATCGAAGGCCTCGCGCTCAGCCGCCGTGCAGTCTTCGGCGTTCAGGCGCATGCACCAATGCGCGGCGGCATCGGTAATGGCATCTTCTTCATTGGGGCTGAGGCGGTCTTGGTTCATTGCGGCTCCCGGTTTTGCGCATTCTACCCTTGCAGGGGGGGGGCCGAGAACCGAGATAATGGCGAATGACTATCAGATACGAGATTTTTCGTCGGTTTTATGGGTGTTTTCCTACAGCGCGATGAGTGCTGGACGGGTTGCCAACACTCATTTTGTTTGCGTATTGCAGGCTCAGCCCAGTTCCAGCCAGATCGGCGCATGGTCCGACGGCTTTTCCATCGCACGCAGGTCGTAATCCACGCCTGCGGCTTTAAGTCGCGGCAGCAAACCCTGGGAGGCCATGATCAGGTCGATGCGCAGGCCGCGTTTGGGTTCGTCTTCAAAACCGCGGCTGCGGTAGTCGAACCAGCTGAAGCGGTCGTCGACGTCCGGATGCAGGTGGCGGAAACTGTCGATCAGGCCCCAGCCCTTGAGGCGTTCCATCCATTCACGCTCTTCAGGGAGGAAGCTGCACTTGCCGGTCTTCAGCCAGCGTTTGGCGTTGTCGGCACCGATACCGATGTCGCAGTCCTGCGGCGAGATGTTCACATCACCCATCACCACCAGTGGCTGCTGGTTGTCGAACTGGCTTTCCAGCAGCGTCTGCAGATCGCTATAGAAGCGTTGCTTGGCGGGGAACTTGGTGGGGTGGTCACGGCTTTCACCTTGTGGGAAGTAGCCGTTCATGATGGTGATGGGCGTGCCATCGGCATCAGCGAAGGTGCCCCAGATGAAGCGGCGCTGGGCATCTTCTTCATCGCTGGCAAAACCTTTGACCAGCGACAGCGGCGCTTGGCGCGAGAGCAAGGCGACGCCGTAGTGGCCTTTCTGGCCATGAAAATGCACGTGATAGCCCAGGGCCTGGACCTCAGCCAGGGGAAACTGCTCGTCACTGACCTTGGTTTCCTGCAGGCCGATCACATCGGGTTGATGCTTCTCGATCAGTGCCGCCAGCTGGTGCGGGCGGGCGCGCAGGCCGTTGATGTTGAACGAGACGATCTTCATGGCAAGCCATTCCTGGTAAAAGCGGCGATGCTAGCCGACATCGGCCGCGGCCACCAGCATGGCGGCCAATGGTGGACACTGCTAACGTGCTTGGTGAGGTGAACCAAGCAGTGCTGATGCACCTCCAAGGCGCGTATGCCTAATTCAAGGAGGAGTGTCTGCAATGCCCGATCAAACCCCTGTTGCGGCCCGCATCTGTCAGCTCGACGAGGGCTACAGCCGCGAAGTGCGCTCGCTGCTGTATCACGCCTATCGACACGAGCCGACCTTTGCCTACCTGTTCGAGGCCCAGCGCCCGGGCTACGAGCGGCGCTTGCGGGTCATGGTGCGTGAGTGGGTACGCCAGCACTTTTATTTGAAGCTGCCAGCCATTGGCCTGCTGGTCGAGGATCGCTTGGCGGGTGTCGCGCTGATCGTCCCGCCATTGCGGCGCTTGGGCGTGGCTGACAGTTGGCTGTGGCGTCTGCGCATGATCCTTGGCACCGGGGTGCGCTGCACGCGGCGTTATCTGGATTACCAGGCGGCGTTGGCGGCGTGCCTGCCTTCTGACCAAGTGCACGTGCTGCCCTTGCTGGGGGTGCATCCACAGTTCCAGGGCCAGCACCATGGTGAGCAATTGTTACAGGCCGTGCATGATTGGTGCGCCGACGATCCGCATACCCAGGGCGTAGTGCTCGATACCGGCAACGCCCACTACCTGGCGTTCTATCAACGGCAGGGCTATCAGGAGATTGGTGAAATTGCTGTAGGACCAATCCGAGAAAGAGTGTTCTTTCACCCGAATCCTTTGTCATCAAAGTCAGTAATTGCCTGACCTGCAGCCGCAGGCGGCTCCCTTGACGGCCGGGCTCTGGTAGCATGCCCCGCATGACGTATTCAGGACGATTAAGCTGGGGCCTGCTCTTGTTGGCCGCCAGCAGCACAGTATGGGCGCAGAGCGAATTGTTGGTGCGGGTGAAGCCGGCCAACAAGGCGCTCAAGGCCAATATCGAAGGTTATATCGGTAGCCTTGGCGAGCGCGATGAAGAGGCCCTGCTGCGCTTTAGTCGTGGTGCCGAGGAGCAGGCGCGCAAGGCCGCTCAGGCCTTGGGCTACTACCAGGCGCAGATCGATACCGAGGTCAAGCCGCCAACCGATAAAGACAAATCCCCGCAATTGATCATTCGTGTTGAGCCCGGCGAGCCGGTGCGCTTGCGCAACGTGACTGTGCGCATCGAGGGCCCGGCCACTGAACTCAAAGCCTTCCGAATCCCCAGCAGCAGCGCCTTGCGGGCTGGCGAGCCGCTCAACCATGGGCACTATGAAGATGCCAAGCGGCTGATCCAGAACCAGGCCTCGCGCTACGGGTTTTTCAGGGGGCAATTTACCCAGCAGCAGCTGGCGGTGGACCCCCAGGCGGGGGTGGCGGATATCGACCTGGTCTACCAAAGCGGGCCCCGCTATCGCCTGGGCGCTGTCACCTTCAGTGACGACTCACCGCTGGACGATGACCTGTTGCAGCGCATGGTGTCGTTCAAGCCCGGTACGCCTTATGACTCGCAGCTGATCGCCGAACTCAACAATGACCTGCAATCGAGCGGCTATTTCGAAGGCGTGCGGGTCGACGCTGCGCCCACCGCTGCGGTGGCTGAAGACATTCCGGTGGCGGTCCAGCTGGAAATCCGCAAGCCTCGGACCATGGGCCTGGGCCTGGGCTTTTCGACCGATGTCGGCCCACGCGGCAAGGCTAACTGGACCCGCCACTGGGTCAACCCGCAAGGCCACAGCTATGGCTGGGAAACCGAGCTGTCGGCGCCACGCCAGAACGTCGGCCTGTGGTACGACGTGCCGCTCGATCCGCCCCTGACCGACAAACTGCGCTTCGCCGGCGGCTATCAGAATGAAGAGATCGCTGGCACCGACACGCTCAGCAAACTTTTGACGGTAGGTCCTGAGTGGCATAGCAAACTACCGAGCGGCTGGCAGCGGGTGATCTCGCTCAAGTACCAGCGTGAAGAGTACAAGTTGGGCGATGACTCAGGACTGAGCAATCTGCTGATGCCTGGCGTGAGCTTTTCCTACTTGCGCAGTGACAACCGCATTGATCCGCACAATGGCTATCGCTTGCAGTTCGATCTGCAAGCTGCCAAGGAAGGGTTGCTCTCTGACACCAACCTGCTGCACGGCAACGTGCTACTCAAGGGGCTGACCACGCTGGGCGAGAATCACCGCTTCCTCGCCCGGGTGCAGTTCGGTGGCAGTGCCACCAACGGTTATCAAAACAACATCCCCCCGTCGCTGCGCTTCTTCGCCGGTGGCGACCAGAGCGTGCGCGGCTACGACTATCAGAGCCTGTCGCCAAAAAACAGCGATGGCGACCGCATTGGCGGTCGCTATATGGTCGCTGGCAGTGCCGAGTACCAGTACTCGCTGACCGAAAAGTGGCGAGTGGCGACCTTTATCGACCAGGGCAACTCGTTCAATTCGCTGGAGCTGCCGAGTCTCAAGACCGGTGTCGGCTTTGGCGTACGCTGGGTTTCGCCGGTTGGGCCGTTGCGCCTGGACCTGGCCAAGGCGTTGGACGACGACGGTGGTATTCGCCTGCACTTTTCCATGGGGCCTGAGCTGTGACGCGTGCTTTGAACTATGTGTTGTTGACCTTGCTCGGCCTGGTGCTGCTGATCACCCTGGTGCTTGGCCTGGTGCTGGGCACCCAGGCTGGCAGCCGTTGGGTGCTGGGGTTGGTGCCCGGGCTTGAGGTCAGCGACTTTGAGGGCCGCCTGGGCGCAAACTGGCAGGCCAGTCGCTTGAACTGGGTCGAGGGTGGTAGCCGGGTTGAAGTCCTGGCGCCACAACTGGCGTGGTCACCGGCGTGCCTGCTGCGCGCGACCTTGTGTATCGACAGGCTGCAGGCAGAGCGCGTCGACATGGCGTTCGCCCCAAGTGAAGTGCCGGCGGACAGCGGCCCGATCCAACTGCCCGGTTTGCGCTTGCCGTTGGCGATCGAGCTGGGCGAGGTCAAGTTGGGCCAATTACGCCTGGATGGCAGCGACCTGCTGGGCGACTTGCAACTGGCCGCGCACTGGACAGCCAACGGCTTGCGCATCGACAGCCTGCAGGTGCAGCGCGAAGACCTGCACCTGAGCCTGCAAGGTGACTTGCTGCCTGAGGGTGACTGGCCATTGCAGCTTAATGGCAGCGTGCAGTTGCCTGCGGTAGAAGGGCAGGCCTGGCAGCTGGCACTGACCGCCAAAGGCGAGTTGCAGAAAACTCTCAACCTCGACGCCACCAGCAGCGGCTATCTGAACGCCCATTTGACGGGTGAGTTACAAGCGCTGGCGGAGCACTTGCCGGCGAAATTGAGCATCCGTTCCGACGCGTTCAAACCTGCCGGTTCATTGCCTGACACCTTGCAGCTGAATCAACTGCGCCTGGATGCCAGCGGCGACTTGCGCAAAGGTTACCAACTGACAGGTTCGGCTAATCTGCCCGCCGAGCAGGGCCCTATAGCCCTGGCCCTGGCTGGGCAGGTGGATGCCAAAGGGGCACAGCTTGCCGCCCTTGACCTCACAGCCAGCGAGACCCAGCGGGTCAAGCTGCAAGCCAATGCCGACTGGCAGCAGGGGCTGGTAGCCGATGCGCAGATCGACTGGGTGGATTTCCCCTGGCTGCGGCTCTACCCACTGCAAGAGGCGCCGCAAGTTACCCTCAAGCGCTTCAATGCCCAAGTGAACTACCGCGATGGCAATTATCAGGGCGCATTCAAGGGCGATCTCGACGGGCCGGCAGGTGCCTTCAACCTGGCCAGTCCGTTCGAGGGTGATCTGACTCAAGTGCGCCTGCCCCAGCTGGCCCTGAGCGCAGGGCAGGGCAAGGCCGCCGGCAGCGTGGCGGTGCGCTTTGCCGATACCTTGGCTTGGGATGTCGACCTGCAGCTGTCGGCGCTCGATCCGGCTTACTGGCTGGCCGAGTTGCCAGGCACGCTGGCGGGGCCATTGCGCACAAAAGGCGAGTTGAACAACCAGCAATTACAGCTGCAAGCGCAACTGGACCTCAAGGGGCGCCTACGCGGTCAGCCGGCTGTGCTCAAGGCCGAGGCCCAAGGCGCCGGTGAAAGCTGGACCCTGGGCACGCTGGCGGTGCAACTAGGTGACAACCGCATCAATGGCAGTGGCAGCTTGCAGCAGCGCCTGGCGGGGCGTATCGACCTGGATCTGCCGCGCCTTGGTCAGCTCTGGCCACGCCTGCAAGGGCAAGTCAAAGGTCGCCTGGACCTGGCCGGCACCCTGGCGGCGCCGCAAGGCACCCTGACCCTGCAAGGTCAGCAGCTGGCTCAAGCCGACAACCGCCTGCAGCGGCTTGACCTGGATGCACGCCTGGACAGCGCCCAGCGCGCCCAGATCAGCTTGAAGGCCGGCAACATCCGCCTCGGTGACACCTCGCTGGGCAACCTGGATGTCGCGGGCAAAGGGGATATCCGCCAGCAGGCTGTGACCCTGGCGCTCAATGGCCCTCAGCTCAAACTCGACCTGGCCGCAGACGGCCAGTTAGCCAAGGGTGACTGGCGCGGCAGGCTGGCCAGTGGGCGCATTCAGGCCGGTGGGCAGGACTGGCAGCTGCAAGCCCCGGCACGCCTGCAGCGTTTGGCCAACGGCCAGCTGGACTTCGGTGCGCACTGCTGGCGTGCCGGTCAGGCCAGCCTGTGCGGCGAGGATCAGCGCCTGGCGCCGGAGCCGCGCTTGCGCTATCACCTCAAGCAATTCCCGATCGAAAGCCTGGCCCAGTGGTTGCCCAAGGATTTCGCCTGGCAGGGCCAGCTGAATGCGGACATCAATCTGGATATCCCTGCCAGCGGCCCCAAGGGCAGCATTCGTGTCGATGCCAGCGGCGGCACCTTGCGGGTACGTGACGGTGAGCGTTGGCTCGATTTCCCTTATCAGGTGCTGCGCCTGGACAGCACCCTTAATCCTCGTCGGGTCGACACCGTGCTGAATTTCCGCGGTGAGCGCCTCGGCGAGCTGGCCCTGTCGACCCGACTTGATCCGCTTGGCAAGAATAAACCGCTGTCAGGTGATTTCCGTCTGTCGGGCCTGGATCTGTCGATCGCCCGGCCATTCGTGCCGATGGTCGAGCGCCTTGCTGGGCAGCTCAATGGCAGTGGTCGCTTGTCCGGCTCGCTGCTGGCGCCCCAGGTCAATGGCAACCTGGCGCTCACCGGGGGCGAGGTGAGCGGTGCCGAGTTGCCGGTCAGCCTCGAGGATTTGTCGCTGCAAGCATTGATCGCCGGCGAGCAAGTGCAATTGCAAGGTGGCTGGCGCAGTGGTGCGGCGGGTCGTGGCCAGCTCAGTGGCAACCTCACCTGGGGCCAGGCGCTGAACATGGACCTACGCCTGCAAGGCCAGCAATTGCCGGTGACGGTCGAGCCTTACGCCGCGCTCGAGGTGGCGCCAGACCTGACCATTCGCTTGGCAGGCGAAAAACTGGCGATCACCGGCAAGGTGCATGTGCCAAAAGGTAAAATCACCGTGCGCGAGCTGCCGCCTTCGACGGTCAAGGTCTCGGACGATACCGTGATCATCGGTCACCAGACCGAACAGGGTGCGCCCCCCATGGCAGTGGCCATGGATATTGACGTCGAGGTGGGCCGGGAAAAACTCTCCTTCAGCGGCTTCGGGCTCACCGCCAACTTGCTTGGCCACGTTCATATTGGCGACAACATGGACACCCGCGGCGAGCTCAGCCTGGCTGATGGTCGCTACCGCGCCTATGGCCAGCGCCTGACCATCCGGCGCGCCCGGCTGTTGTTCGCAGGGCCTATCGACCAGCCTTATCTGGACATCGAAGCGATCCGCCAGGTCGATGACGTTATCGCCGGTATTCGTCTGAGCGGCAGCGCCGAGCAGCCGACCACTCAGGTGTTTTCCGAGCCGGCGATGAGCCAGGAGCAAGCCCTGTCTTACCTGATTCTCGGGCGGCCGCTGGGGAATACCGGTGAAGACAACAACATGCTTGCCCAGGCCGCATTGGGCTTGGGCCTGGCGGGCAGTGCGGGGATTACCGGCAGCTTGGCCTCGGGCCTGGGTATCGAGGATTTCCAGCTCGACACCGAAGGCTCGGGTAACAGCACCAGCGTAGTCGCCAGCGGCAATCTGACCGAGCGTCTGAGCCTACGCTATGGGGTGGGGGTGTTCGAGCCAGCCAACACCATCGCGCTGCGCTACAAGCTGAGCAAGAAGGTTTATCTTGAAGCTGCCAGTGGTTTGGCCAGCTCTTTGGATATCTTCTACAAGCGCGACTTCTGACCAAATACCTTGAAAATGCACTCAGCCCGCCTGGATAACAGCATCGTTATCCAGGCGGGCTGAGTGTACCTGTCTGAACGTGGCTTAGCGCGCGTGCGCTTCTTGCCGACGAATGTTGCCGATCTGGCGCAGGCTCAGGCCGTACTTGTCGGCCAACAGGCTGCGCGACAAGCCGTTGGCACTTTCCTTCTGGATCTGCTGGTTGCGCAGTTGGCGCAGGAAATGATCGGCCTTGGGAATCTCCAGGGCCACGCCGGCAAAACGCTTGATCAAGGCGTCCAGCGCTGCGGGTGGCAGTACGTCAGCCAGCTTGGTGCGTTCTCGGTGCTTGGGAATGTACTTTGGCCGTCCACCATAAGCGCAGGTCAATTGGTAGGCGTTGTCGATGCCGATACAGTCGATCAGGGCCTGCAACGAATGCGGCAGTTGGGTGACGTCGATGCAAGTCAGGTTTGGAAAATCCATGTGAGGCTCCCTCAGAATTGTTGTGGTGGCGCCGCGCTTGGGCATCCAGGACCGGTAGAGCGATTGCCACTGGCCTTGGCCGTGGCTCGGTTCGATTGTCGGTGAGCGTCAAACTCGGCCGCTAGGCGACAAGCGAGCCAGAGGCTGTAGCCTGAGTGAATGCAGCGTGAAGGGAATGAGGGAGCCCTATGTAGGACAACTCCACGGCACCCTGCTGCAGGCCTTGATTTTCGGTGCATGCATTGGACGATGGTGCTCATGGGTAGCACTACCCTCCGGCAGCGGGGGCGCTCGCCAGCCAGGGGCAAAGTGTCGTAGGGGTTGTGCAGGGTGAAAATCGCACGCAGCTGCTAGGCAGCAGGCACGTTCAGCAGGAAATACACGCCTGTGGCCGATGGCGTTGTATCATTGCCGCGGCTCGTTGCGAGCCACATGTCCCTGATGTTGCAAGGAACTTTCCATGACACACGTGCAGCGCCTTAAATATTCGATCCTGATCATCCTGGTGGTATTGGGGCTGATGCTGGGTCTGTCCCATCTGCAAAAGCAGGGGACGATCAGCGAGCAAACCTTCCAGTACCTGGCGATTGCCATCGCGGTAATCGTGGTGGTGATCAATGGGATCTTGCGGCGCAAGGTCAAGCCCTGAACCTGGCCGGCCGGCCTACCTTGGCCGGCCATGCGCTCAGCGGGCGGCGGGCTGTTCCAGCACGGCGCGGGCCTGGGGATTGAGGCTGTAGCATTTATCCGAGCCGAGGGTAATCACGCCTTCGGCGCACAGGCGCTTGAGCACTTCACGGACGCTTAGAAACGACAGCGGAATATCCAACTGCTCAAGTTGCGCATGAATGCCACGCACGCCAATGCTGCGGCCATTGCGGTCGGCCGAGTGCAGGGCGTCGATGACTTTGAGCCTGATCAGGCTGGTGCGCAGGCCATAGGTGCGCAGCAGTTCGCGAATCTGCCCGTTACCGACGCGCTCTTCGCCCTCGACAAGCCGCGCAGCGCCGACGTTGCCAGGGCCGTGAGCGGTCTGCAGTGACGCTTGGGAGTTGTACATGTGAATGCTCCTTTTCGTGGACTGTCCCGAATTCATGGGTGCCTCACTTATAAAGACGAATGAGATTGGCAAAACTGCAGTCCTGGATGAAAAAAAATCCAACGCGCCTAGATGAAGACGTTCCAGGGCGTTGCCAGCCGTAAAATTTTCATCGGGCCATTCGTCTGAACGGGATGACTCCAGAATCCGAGGATTGCCCGTGTACCCACTTTCGCGCCCCTTGACTCACCTCTGCCTGGCGGCTGCCCTGGTGGCCAGCAGCATCGTCGCCCACGCTAAGGAAGCCGCAGGCGATGCCACCGCACAAATCCGCCGCACCAGCTTTGGGGTCCCGCATATCCTGGCCAACAACGAACGCGGCCTGGGTTACGGCATTGGCTATGCCTATGCCCAGGACAACCTCTGCCTGTTGGCCAATGAAGTGCTTACCGTCAACGGTGAGCGCTCACGTTTCCTTGGCGCGCAGGGCAAGACGTTCGAGCAGCGCGATAATCTCGATAGCGACCTGTTCTTCACCTGGTTGAATACGCCCATTGCGGTCAGCGGCTTCCTCCAGGCGCAGCCGGCGTCGGTGCGCGATTTGCTCGAGGGGTATGCCAGCGGCTTCAACCGCGCCCTGGGCGAACGCAAGGCCCAGGGCCTGCCCGCCGAATGTGGTGCAGGCGATTGGGTGCGGCCGATCACCAGCCTTGACCTGGTGAAGTTGACGCGCCGGTTGCTGGTAGAAGGGGGCGCCGGTCAGTTCGTCGAGGCGCTGGTCGGCGCTGCGCCGCCTAAACTTGCCGCGCAGCGTCCGGTAAGCGACTTCAGCCTGGCCTTGGAGCGCCAGCAGCGATTTGCCTCGGAGCGTGGCAGCAACGCAGTTGCGGTGGGCTCGCAGCGCTCGGCCAACGGCCGCGGCCTGTTGCTGGCCAATCCGCACTTCCCATGGATGGGCGGCATGCGCTTCTATCAAATGCAGCTGACCATCCCAGGTAAGCTCGATGTCATGGGCGCTGCGTTGCCGGGGCTGCCGTTGGTGAACATCGGCTTCAATCGTCATCTGGCCTGGACCCACACCGTCGACACCTCCAAGCACTTTACCCTGTACCGGCTGGAACTCGACCCGAACGACGCGACCCGTTACCTGCTGGACGGCAAGTCGTTGCCGCTTGCCCGCCAGACCTTGACTGTCTCGGTCAAAGGCCAGGATGGTGCGCTCAGCCAGGTCGAGCGCGAGGTCTACGCATCGAGTTTCGGTCCGGTGGTGCAGTGGCCAGGCAAGCTGGACTGGGATAATCGCCATGCCTACAGCTTGCGCGATGCCAACCTGGACAACTCGCGGGTGCTGCAGCAGTGGTATCAGATCAACCGTGCCGACAGCCTCCAGGCGCTGAAGGCCTCCGTGGCGCAGCTTCAGGGGATTCCCTGGGTCAACACACTGGCAGTGGACGAGGCTGGCCAGGCGCTGTACCTGAACCAGTCGGTGGTCCCGTTTGTCGACAAAGACCTCCTTGCCCAGTGCAGCAATCCAGCGCTCACAGGCCCTGCGGTGGTTTTGGATGGTTCGCGCAGTGCCTGCCAATGGAAGGTCGACCCGCAGGCAGCGCAGCCCGGCATCACCCCGGCACATCTGTTGCCGAGCCTGGAGCGTCGCGATTTCGTGCAGAACTCCAACGACCCGGCGTGGATGGCTAATCCTGCGCAACCGCTGACTGGCTTCTCGCCGTTGATCAGCCGCGATGATCAAGCGTTGAGCCTGCGCGGCCGATTTGCCCTGCAGCGCTTGCAAGGTAAGCAAAAGCTCGGCGTGCAACAGCTGCAGGACATGGTGCTCGATGATGAGGTATACGCCGCAAGCCTGCTCTTGCCCGACTTGCTGAACTGGTGCAAATCAGCCGAGGCTGACGTGGCGGCGCTGTGTGCCAGCCTGAACGCCTGGAATGGCAAGGCCGATCTGGATGCCGGCATTGGTTTGTTGCACTTCCACAACCTCTTCACCGCACTTGCCGAGCATCCGCAAAGCTGGCGTGTAGCCTTCGATCCGGCTGATCCGCAGCACACACCGCGCGGCCTTGCGGTTGAACAGGCGGCGGTGCGCAAGCTGTTGCATCAGGCGGCATTGGACTCTTTGCAGCAACTGGCCGAGGCCGGTGTGGGCAATGACAGTCGCTGGGGGCAGATCCAGCATTCGCTCGATGGTACGCCGGTGCCTGGCGGCCCGCAGGCGCTTGGGGTGTACAACGCGATGTACAGCGTTGCGCAAGGGCAGGGCAAGCGCCTGGTGGTCAGTGGTACCAGCTATTTGCAGGTGGTCAGCTTCACTGAGCAGGGGCCGCAGGCCCGAGGCTTGTTGGCGTTCTCCCAGTCCAGTGAGGCGGGCTCGGCGCATTCTGCCGACCAGACGCGGGCATTCTCGGCCAAGCAGTTGGCGCCAATTGCGTTTACCGAAGCGCAGATCAAGGCCGACCCGCAGTACCGTCAGTACGTGATCAGCGAGCGAGACAAGGCCGCGCTGGCCAGTTCTCTACGCTAGTCAGTCAGCCGCGATGGCCTCTTCGCGCTCAACCGCAACGGCGAAGAGGCCAGGCTGCCTGTAATGAACCCTGGTTATGGTTTGTCTGCCTGCCGCCACACCAGCTCCGAAGTGTCGTAACCCTGCTCACGGGCAATCGCCAACAATTTATCTCGAGTTTCTCCATTGACCGTCGGGGTACGCGAGAGCAGCCAGAGGTACTCACGATTGGGATGGCCAACCAGCGCCACGCGATAATCCTGATCGTGGTACAGCACCCAATATTCGCCCTTGGTCAACCCTGGCGCCAGGCGGCTGAACCAGTTGTCGAACCTGACCCAAAGCTTGTCGGTCTTGCCCGCTTGCTGCGGCTCGGCGACGCCTTGGGCCTCATTCCACTGGCCATCGGCTTCCCGGCAACGGTTGTCGACGCCGATCCGCCCATCCTCGCGCAAGCTATAGCGCGCTTCTGACTGCACGCAGTTGCGCTGGAAGAACATCGGCAACCGCGCCAGTTCGTACCAGGTGCCCTGGTACTGCTGCAGGTCTACCTGCATGGTGCTCGGCGGTTTCGGGTCATCGCTTGAACTTGCGCAACCCACTAAAGCCAGGGTCAGGCATGAGAGCAGCAACGTGGTTCGCATCGACATCGGCAACCTCCTGGAATGGTCTGAGCTGAAAAAAGACCCAGTGTCTGTTGGACGGGGACTGATGGCAAAAAGTTGTATCGAACGTCAAGCGCGGGTGAAACGGATGATCTGCCTGGCACAATAGGCACCTGTCACAATGACCCCAAACAAGCGCAAGGTTTGCATTGCCAGCACCAGGCCGACGTCAGCATGGGTTTCCACGGCAATGATCGCCATCGCATCCAGCCCTCCGGGACTGGTCGCCAGGTACATCGAGAGAAAGTCGCTGCCGGTCGCCCGCGCCAGCAGCCAGGCGCAGCCGGCGCACAATATGATCAGCACCACTGCCCCGGCTATCATGCTCGGCAACCGACGCCACACGTAGCGCACCGTTGGCCGGTCAAAGCGCAGTCCGATATAGCAGCCGATCGCGCCATAGGCGCAAGCCAGCAACCAGGCGGGCAGGGTGATCAGCAGCAGCCCGCTCAGTTGCAGTACTGCACCGAGCACCAGCGGCACTAACAGCGCCCCAGCCGGTAGCTTGGTGCCGAGGGCCACGCCCAGCACAACGACCCCCAGGCTCAGCAGTAGTTGGCCTACTTGCGGCCCCGGCAGGCTGGCGCCAGTGCTGGCTGCAACGCCCGCGCCGCTGGTTGCGCCGAGCAAGTGGCTGACCAGCGCGCCGATCATGACCACGCACACCACCCTGACGTACTGCATGGTGGCGACCACCCGTGCATCGGCACCGTTCTCCTCGGCCATCGACACCATCGCCGAGGCTGCGCCAGGTGCGGTACCCCAGGCGGCGGTAGTAGCCGAGATGCCGCCATAACGCACAGTGCCCAAGCCGACCAGCGCGCTCAGCAGCACAGTCAGCGCGGTGGCCAGCAGCATGACGTGCCAAGACTGCGCCAGCGAAGCCAACACGGTCCAGGTCACCGAATGAGCGACCATCAACCCTACGCAGCCCTGGCTCAAGCGAAACACGTGCCGATGCACGCGTAGTTGCGCGCCAGATACGCCAAAGGCTATCGCCACCAGCATCGGCCCGAGGAATAGACCGGCCGGCACCGCCAACCTATGCAGCAACTGGCCGACCCCGCCTGCACAAACGATGAGCGCCAGCCAGAGCAGGATTCGTGAAGGGGAGGCCAGGCCAGCTAAGAAGGTCTGCAAGGTCGATATGCTCCAGAACGCGTTTGACGGAGAAAATTATCGACGTGGCAATTGATCAAGTCTATTTTCTACTTTCGATGAATCGATAACTAAAATTCATGAATCATGGATCTACGCGACCTTACCTATTTTGAAACCATCGCCGAACTGGGCCACCTCGGGCGGGCTGCCGAGAAGCTCAACCGCAGCCAGCCAGCGTTGAGTAAAAGCATCCAGCGCCTGGAGGAGTCGCTGGGCACGCGGCTGTTCCAGCGCGACGGTCGGCGCATCAAGTTGACCGACGTCGGCCAGCTGTTGCTCGAGCGCGGCCGGCAGTTGCAGCTGAGCATTGCCGAAACCGAACGAGAGGTGCGCGACTTCGCCGGTGGCCTGGTCGGTAACATCCGCCTGGGCTGCGCCGCGAGCATGGCCGAGTACCTGTTGCCACAGCTCACCGAATCGTTGCTGCAGCGCGCGCCGCAGTTGACCTTGCAGCTGTCGATCGCCCAAGACGATGTGCTGCGCGAATCCCTGCGCACCGGCCGCCTGGACGCGATCATCTGCCCGCTGATCGTCGATGACCCGCAATTTCGCAGCTACCCGATCCTGGAGGATGAAGCGGTAGTGGTCGCCAGCGCCGATCACCCGGTATTCGGCGCAGCGTTTGCCCTCAAGGATCTGTGTCAGTACCGCTGGGTGCTGCCAGGCAGCACGGTGACCTCCCGGCGCTGGCTCGACAATGTGTTCATCGCCCGCCAAATGCCAGCGCCGCAGGTGCAGATCGAGACCAACACGGTCTCGCTGCTGCCACGTCTGATCGCCCGTACCGGGCTGCTCAGCTTCGTCGCCCGCGAAACCCTGGAACATGGCCAGGGCATGTCGCGCTTGCGCGAAGTGCCGCTGTTGGAAACCACCATGAGCCGTACCGTCGCGGTATCGGTACGCGCCGAAGGCTATCTGCCGCCTGCTGCTGGGGCGATGGTCGACCTGCTGCGCGATAACGGCCGCAGCTTTTTCAGAGAGGATTGATCCGCCTAGGGCTGTCCAGGCGGCCAATGGGTAGCCCTACGGATCGATGAAGGTGCAATCTTACGCTTGCGCAGTGGCTGGCTGCGCAGCTGGCAAGCGCTGCTTAGGGCGCTCTGGCAGCATGGCGCGTTGCAGCTGTTGGCCCACGGGATGCTCGAACGCCAAGGCCTGGTCAACCGGGCGATCCTCGACGATTCGCCCCTCGCTCATCAGCACGACCCGCTGGCAAAAATAGCGCACCAGGCTCAGGTCATGGCTGATCAGGACAAACCCAGTACCGGTTTCACGACGCAGTGCGTCCAGGCGTTGCAGCAACTGCAATTGCAGCACTCGATCGAGGTTGGACAGGGCCTCATCGAGCACCACCCATTGCGGCGAGATGGCCAAGGCTCGAGCGATGTTGGCGCGCTGCAGCTGACCGCCACTGAGCTGGTGCGGCAAGCGCTCGGCATGTTCGGCGCGCAAGCCCATCTGCTCAAGTAACTGCAGCACCCGTTTGTGCTGCGCCGCTTGATTCATTTGGCTCAGGTGACGCAGTGGTTCGGCAATGCTCCAGGCAATCGAGCGCTGAGGGTTGAAGGCGCTTGGCGCATCCTGCAACACCAACTGCACCGCCCTTTGGAATTCGCGGGCCGGTTCGCCGCGAAGCTGGCTGACATCTTGCCCGGCAAACCGCACCTGACCTTGTCGCGGTTTTTCCAGGCCCAGCAGCAGCCGCGCGAGGGTGCTCTTGCCGCTGCCGCTGCTGCCCAGCAGACCGACCGATTGGCCCACCGACAACGTCAGGTCGATGCCATCGAGTACCTGTAGCCAGCCACCTCGGCGCAGCAGGCCACCGGTGCGGTAGCCATGGGCGACTTGGCAGATATCGAGCTGGCTCATGGGTGTCTCCGGCCGAGTATTTGATGGGCTTCAAGCAGGGTGCGCGCGCTGCTGCTGGCTGGGCTGTCGAACAAACCCTGCACGCTCTGGCGTTCAACGATGCGTCCGGCCTCCATCACCACCACCTGATCAGCGCAGCGTGCCACCACCCCCATATCGTGAGTGACCAGCAAAACGCCCAGAGCATGCTGTTCGACCAGTTGCATCAGCAGATCGAGAAAGCGCGCCTGACTCAGCGCGTCGAGGTCGCTGGTGGGCTCGTCGGCTAACAGGAACGGTGTTTCAGCCATCAACGCCAGGGCAATCATCATCCGCTGGAGCATGCCGCCACTGAGTTGGAAGGCGAATGACTGTAATACCCGCTGGCGCTCGCTCAGGCCCACGGCGTCCAGGCATTCGTCCAGCCGTTGGCGCGCGGCGGCGCCGGTAATCCCGCGCAACTTTAGGGTTTCCAGGCCATGGCTGGCCATGTCGCGTACCGGGTTGAAGGCGCTGCGCGGGTTCTGCAGGATTAGGCTGGCCAGGCGTCCGCGTACCTGGTTGGGGTGCAGTGGCTGGCCGTCCAGCGACAGCTGACCATGCCTGCGAACCAGGCCGCCAGGCAGTAAATCAAGTAGTCCCAGGCAACTAAGCGACTTGCCTGAGCCGCTGCTGCCGACCAGTGCACAGACTTCACCGCGGCGCAGCTGCAGGTCGACGTCATCGACCAACAGGCCGCTGCGACCCTCGATGCACAGCCCACGCACCTGCAGGATTGAGCCCACCATCTAGCGCGTCTCCAGGGTCGGATCGAGGCGGTCGCGCAGGGCATCGCCGAGCAGGTTGAAGGCCATCACCGAGAAGAAAATCATCAGCCCAGGCAACAGTAATAGCTGTGGATGGGTCCAGATGAACTCCTTGGCATCGTTGATCATCACCCCCCATTCGGCGGTTGGCGGCGTCACCCCGAGGCCGAGGAATGACAGGCCCGAGACATGCAGCATCATGTGGCCGATATCCAGGGTGGCGAGTACCAGCATTGGCCCGGCAATATTCGGCAGCACATGCTGGCGCAGGCGCATCCAGCGTGAGGCGCCAGCCAGGCGCGAGGCCAGCAGGTATTCGCGACCGCGCTGGGCGATCACCAGGCCGCGAACCATGCGCGCATACCAGGCCCAGTGGGACAGGGCGATGGCGACGATCACATTGCTCAAGCCGGTACCCAGCAACGTCACGAAAAAGAACGCCAGCACCAGGGTCGGGAAGGTCATGAACATATCGCACAGGCGCATGATCAGCAGATCGAGCTTGCCCCCGACAAAACCTGCCACGCCACCGATCACGATGCCCAGCAGTAGCACCAGCGCCAGGGTGAGCATCACGCTGCCCAGCGACAGTCGGGTGCCGACGATCAGCCGTGAGAGCAGGTCGCGACCCAGGTGGTCGGTGCCTAGCCAGTGACTGGCGTCGGGAGGCAACAGGCGCTGGCTGAGGTCGACCAGATCGGGATCGTGCGGCGCCAGCCACTGGCCGAAAACCGCCACTAGCGCCAGCAGGCCGACCAGTACCATGCCCACGACCAGGCTGTAATTACCCGCCAGCGCGGGGTGGCGTAGCCGCGACAACGCCTTCATGCGCTCACCCCTTGCAGGCGGCTGCGCGGGTCGAGCCAGGCATAGCAGACGTCCACCAGCAGGTTACATAGCATCAGCAGCGCGGTGAGCAGCAAGGTAAAGCACTGCATCACCGGGAAGTCGCGATTGAGCACCGCCGAGACGGCAAAACGGCCGACCCCGGGCCAGGCGAAAATAGTCTCGATCACCAACGCACCGCCGATCAACTCGCCGACATGCATGCCGGTGGCGGTGACCAGCGGCAGCCAGGCGTTGCGCAAGATATGATCGCGCCACACCTGGCGCTCGCCCAGGCCACGGGCGCGGGCATAGGTGACGTGACGTTGGCCGCTGGCTTCCAGTAGGCTGGCGCGCAGCAAGCGGGCGTTGATCGACATCGACATCAGGGCGATGGCCAGCACCGGCATCACCAACTGGCCAGCGCTGCCACGCCCCAGTGGCGGTAGCCAGCCGAGCCACAGCGAGAACAGTGCGATCAGCAAGAACGCCAGCCAGAAGTTCGGCATCGACACGCCGAGAAAGGTTACTGCACGCACCGCATGATCGGGCCAGCGCCCCTGCCAGCGGGCCGCCAGCAGCCCCAGTGGCACCGACAACACCAGCGTGCAGACCAGGGCCAGGCCGCCCAGTTGCAGGGTTGCTGGCAGGTAATAGAGCAAGTCGTCGAGCACTGGGCGACCGGTCAGGTAGGAAATACCGAAGTCCAATTGCACGGCCTTGCCCAGCCAAGTCAGGTACTGCGCATACAGTGGCTGATCAAGCCCCAGGGTTTGTCGGACCTCGGCAATGGCCGCGTCGGTCGGTGGGATATGCGACAAGCGCAGGTAGTCCAGTGCAGGATCGGTGCTGCCCAGGTGCAGCAGGAAAAACACCAGCAGCGACACGCCAAGCATGACCGGTACCAGCAATAGCAGGCGCAGGCAGATATAGCGCAGCATCGATCAGTGCTCCTGGGTCGGGGTCATGGCTTCGAACGGCACATCGAACAGGGTGCTGCCGAACTGCACGTTGGCCACTGATGCGCGCCGTACGCTGATCGCGGTGAGGTAAGAAATCGGCAGGTAGACCGCCTGTTCGTGCAACGTGGCGAGGATGAACCGGTACTGCTCGGCGCGCTGCTGCTCATTGGTGCTGGCCAGCACCTGGGCGATGCGTCGGTCCAGTTCGTCCTTGATTGCCAGGCCGCGTTGCGCCATGTAGTCGGCGTGGCCGGCGTAGCGCATGGAGCTGACGAACGAGTGCGGGTCGTAAGGCGCGCCCCAGGTGTCGGCGAAGATCATGCCGAAGTCGCCGTCGCGCTGGCGGCGTACTAATGCGCCGTCTTCCACCGCGCGCAGGGCGATGTGGATGCCAAGCTTGGCCAGCTCACCCTGGAACACTTCGGCCAAGCTTTTTTGCAGCGCACTGGTGCCGAGGAACACCAGCTCAATCGACAGCGGCTCACCGGCCTTGCTGCGCACGACTGCGCCCGGGGCCAGGGTCCAGCCAGCAGCCTCCAGTTGCTTGACGGCCACGGCAGGGTCGTAGACGTAGGGTTTCAGGCCGAGGTCGGCGTAGGGCATGTTGCGCGCGAACAGGGTGTCGGCACGCGGCTCCAGGCCGTAGAGGATCTTGTCGATGATCGCCTGCTTGTCCAGCCCATGGTTGATCGCCTGGCGCACCGCCAGCTCCCGCGTCGGGCCGCGGCCGGTGTTCATCGCCAAGGTCCTGGTGGCCAATGGCGCCGACAGCGCAGTGGCAAAGCCTTGATCGCGCAGGCGCACGAAGGTGCCGGCGGTGATCTCGCCGGCGGCGCCCTGGATCAACTGCAGTTGGCCGACTTGCAAGGCCAGCGCGCGGCTGTTCGGATCGGGGATAACCTTGACCAAGACTTGGCTGTAGGCAGGTTGTGCTCCCCAGTAATTGGGGTTGCGGGCGAAACGGTCGAATTCTCCCAACCGGCTTTCGACCCGCATCCACGGGCCTGTGCCCACTGCCTGGCCGGGTTTGGCCTGCGGTGAGGCGAAGCGCAATGGGCGCACCTGGGCCAGCTCCATGAGGGTCGGGTAGTACGGATGCTTGAGTACCAGACGCAGCGTGAGTCGATCCGCGGCCTCGACATGATCGAGTGTGCTCACCAGCTCCATCCAGCGGTGACGCTGGGGGTTGGCCAGCACCGCATCCAGGTTGGCCTTGGCTGCGGCGGCGTCGAACGGCGTACCGTCGGCGAAACGCACCCCGTCGCGCAGGGTGAAGGTGTAAGTCTTGCCGTCTTGCGAGACCTGCCAGGCGGTGGCCAACCAAGGCTCCAGGGTTCCTGAGGCGCTGTAGCGCACCAGCGGCTCGTAAACCATGGCCTGGGCATACATCTGATTAGGCGAGTAGCCGCGCGGGTCGAGGGGGCCGGCATTGACCGGCCAGGAGTAGCTCAGCGTAGGACCAGGATCGGTGTCGTCGCCTGCCTGCGCGCAGAGGCTTACGGCCAGTAGCAACACGCCCCAGCGGGCGAGCTTTCGTTTACCTGGCTGCTGCTTCACACTGCGTCCCCCACTTCAACGGAGGCGCTAGCCTAGAGAGGTGGCAGGTATGATGTCTAGGCAAAATGATCTTACTGGAAGTAACAAAATGCAACGGATCACCATCACGCTGGACGAGGAGTTGCTCGAGGTCATCGACCGGCGGGTGGCTGAGCATGGTTATCAAGGCCGCTCCGAGGCCATTCGCGACCTGCTGCGCAATGGTCTGCTCGAGTCTGAGCCGCTGGCAGAGGCTGCTCCGTGCGTGGCGGTGGTCAGCTATCTGTACGACCATGACACCCGTGAGCTGCCAAAGCGCCTGAACCAAACCTTCCACGCCCACCACGACCTGACCCGCTCGACCCTGCATGTACACCTCGATGCCGGGCATTGCCTGGAGGTATCGGTATTGCAGGGGGCCAGCGGCGAGGTCGTTGAACTGTCGCGTCAGCTGATGGCTGAGCGTGGCGTGGAGCATGGGCATGTGCAGGTGATGCCAGCGCCGGAGCGCCACTGACCGCGGCATAAATGCTGCCCTGCAGCGACCTCAGGCAGTCGCTGCGCGGGCTGATGGCAACCCTTGTACAAGCGCTGCAATCTGCCGGCAGATTGAGGGCCTTGCCAACGCCAGCCTAGCCCTGGGCGAACGCCGCCAGCCGCTCACCTTCCAACCTATACCGAATCCACTCATCCTGCGCCTGGGCCCCAAGCGACTGGTAAAAACCAATCGCCGGCTCATTCCAGTCCAGCACGCTCCATTCCAGCCGTCCGCACTGGTTGGCCAGCGCTTCCCGAGCAATGAAGCGCAGTAACTGGCGCCCGGCGCCATCGCCGCGTTGCTCTGGGGTGATGTACAGATCCTCCAGGTAGATGCCGTTGCGCCCCAGCCAGGTCGAATAGCTGTAGAAGTACACGGCAAAGCCAATCGCCTGGCCATTGCGTTCGCAGATCAAGCTGCTCACCGTGCTGCCTTCGTCGAACAGGCTGCGCTCGATATCAGCCAGGCTGGCCACCACCTCATGGCGGGCCCGTTCATAGTCGGCAAGCTCGGTGATGAAGGCCAGGATCTGCGCGGCATCGCTGCGCGCGGCGGGGCGGATGGTCAGGCTCATGCTGGGGCTTCCTTGGGTTGGAGATGCTCATCTTACGCGGCAAGGGCAGGGCTTGCCGAGATGTAAAGTTAGCTTGACATGGCGGGCGCGATCGCCTTCAATGTCAAGCACACTTTACATCGAGGGTCCGACCATGGCGCAACGACGCTTCCTGGGCAATTTCATCCTGACGCTGCTGGCTTATGCCGGCTGCGTGCTGGTCAGCAGCCACTACCTGCCGAGCCTGCCTACCGGCGCTGGCAAAACGGCATTGGCCCTGCTGCCGGTGCCGGCGATGCTGATGATGGCCGGGGTGGTCATTGGGCACCTGCGCAGCCTGGATGAGCTGGCCCGGCGCATCCAGCTCGAAGCCCTTGGCTTGGCGTTCGTGGGCACCGCGCTGCTGACCTTCAGTTACGGCTTCCTGGAGACGGCAGGCTACCCGCGTTTGTCGATGTTCATGGTCTGGAGCCTGATGGGCTCGCTGTGGGCAATCGGCGCGGTGGTTGGGGTGAGACGCTACCGATGAACAATCACATCCGCGCCCTGCGCGGCGAGCAGGGCTGGTCGCAGGCCGAGCTGGCCGAGCGCCTGGGTGTCTCGCGCCAGACCGTCAACGCCATCGAAACCGGCCGTTACGATCCCAGCCTGCCGCTGGCTTTTACCATCGCCAGGGTGTTTGGCCTGAGCATCGAAGAAATCTTCCAGCCAGAACAATCGGTACAGTGATGTGTATCTGCAAAATATAAGGTAACTGTACTGGTGGTTGGCAGGCGCTACTCCGCTACTGTGGTTGCACGATAACTACTCCACGCTGCGGAACCACGCCATGCTTGCCTCTCTCGACCTGCTGACTGCCTTTGTGCTTTTTGCTTTCGTGTCCTCGATCACCCCGGGGCCGAACAACACCATGTTGCTCGCTTCGGGGGTGAACTTTGGGGTGCGTCGTTCGATTCCGCACGCCATGGGCATCAGCATTGGCTTCATGGTCATGGTGCTGGCGGTAGGCTTTGGCCTAGGCGAAGTGTTCAAGGCCTGGCCGCCGTTGTACAGCATCCTTCGCTACCTCGGCGCTGCGTACTTGCTGTATCTGGCCTACAAGATCGCCACTTCTGGGCCGATCTCTGCCAGCGGCAATGGCTCGGCCAAGCCGATGAGTTTCCTGGGCGCGGCGGCGTTCCAGTGGGTCAACCCCAAAGCCTGGGTGATGGCCGTTGGGGCGATTACCACCTACACGCCAGCGCAGGGTTATGTCGTCAATGTGATCGTCATCGCGGCGGTATTCGCCCTGGTCAACCTGCCCAGTGTCGGGATTTGGGTGATGTTCGGCAGTGCTTTGCGCAGCCTTTTGCAAAATCCACGTTGGCTGATGCTGTTCAATGTCCTGATGGCCCTGCTGCTGGTGATTTCGCTGTACCCGCTGCTGTTTGTAGAATCGGCGTTTTCCTGATCCCGATGAGCGCAGCCGGCTGATGCAATTGATCCCTTGGTCCCATGATTGCCCTGAAGGCTTCACCCTGCGCGGTTGGCGCTCGCCCGCCAGTGGCCGGCCACTGCTGCACTTTCTTCACGGTAACGGCTTTTGCAGCCTGGCCTACCAGCCGCTGCTGATGCGTTTGGGCGAGCATTACGACCTGTGGTTGAGCGATGTGCAGGGCCATGGCGACAGTGACCATGGCGGCGCATTTCGTGGTTGGAACCGCACGGCTGCGTTGGCCGTGGAGGCTTTCGAGGCGGGTCGAGGCGAGTATGGCGATGTCCCCCGGTATGCCCTTGGGCACAGTTTTGGCGGGGTGCTGACCGGGTTGATCCTGGCCAATGAGCCGCAGCTGTTCGAACGCGCGGTGTTGCTCGATCCGGTGCTGTTCAGCCGGCGCATGCTCGGGGTTATGGGCGCTGCCGCGCTGGTTGGCCTGCACCGGCGACACGCCTTGGCGCGCAAGGCGGCCACGCGGCGCAGCCACTGGCCTGATCGCGCGGCGGCACATGCCTCGCTGCAGGGGCGGGGCATCTTCAAAGGCTGGAGCGACGAGGCGTTGCAGGCGTATGTCGAGCATGCCATTGGCGACTGCGGTGAAGCGGTGGTGCTCAAATGCCGGCCTAGCCGCGAAGTGGAGATCTTCAGCTCCTTCCCCGAGCGTATGTGGACACAGCTGGGCCGAATCCGCACGCCCACGCGGATTCTCTACGGCGAGCAGACCTATCCCTTCGTGCCTCACTCGGTGCGCCGCCTGGCGGCGCTCAATGCGAGCGTGACGGCGCAGCAGATGCCGGGCGGGCATTGCTTCATGCAAGAAAATCCAGCATTGGCAGCTGAGCAGGTAATGGCTTTTCTCAAGCCCTGACGCGCAGATTGAGGGCGATAAAGCGGGCTGGAGGAGGGTGGACTAATCGGAGTGTGCGTGAGCAAGCCTACCTGATGGCCTAAACGGATGCGTTCTATCTGTCCTGCATTGCGTTGTTGCGCTGTGCCGGTGCCTCTCTACCGCTATGCAGTTGCTGAGTCGCTGTCTACCACGGACCGGGCGATCTTGGCCTAGAGTTAGCAGCACGGCGGATAGCCCAATGCAATTATTGGGTGGTTGCCACAACTATTTTCACTGGTGGATGTCATTTTTTGGGGCCGGTAATTTCTATCGGGCGCCGGCAGGCATTTTCAGGAGAGCAAGGCACATGGCAGCACTGCAGAACAGTACGTTGGAAGCAATTGCTAGCAACCAGTCCCAGCTGATCGGCGATTGGATCGCAGCACTGGAAGCCAATGGCGCCGCCCGCAATATCAAAGAGCAGGACTTGCGTCAGGAAACCCGTGATTTTCTCCAACTGGTAGTCGATGGCCTGCGCAGCGAAAGCGGCGGCAACATTGGCGCAGCAGGTTGGGAAGAAACCCGCCGCTTCCTGGAGAAACTCTCCAGCAGCCGTGCCCAGGCGGGCCAGGAGTCGCACCAGACCGCCTACTTCATCTTTGCCCTCAAAGGCCCGCTGTTCACCCTGTTGCAAAGTCACTACCGCGAGCAGCCGGCGCTGTTGGCCGAGCAGCTGTGGGAGGTCTCCGAGCTGCTCGACGCCTTTGGAGTGCACACCATCCGCACCTATCAGAAAACCCGCGAAGGGGTGATCAAGCGCCAGCAGGAAGAGCTGCTAGAACTGTCCACCCCGGTGGTCAAACTGTGGGATGGAGTGCTCGCCTTGCCGCTGATCGGCACCCTCGACTCGCAACGCAGCCAGACCGTCATGGAGTCACTGCTGCAGCGTATCGTCGACACCGGCTCGGAAATCGCCATCATCGACATCACCGGCGTGCCCACGGTCGATACCCTGGTGGCCCAGCACCTGCTCAAGACCGTCACTGCCATCCGCCTGATGGGCGCCGACTGCATCATTAGCGGCGTGCGTCCGCAGATCGCCCAGACCATCGTTCACCTGGGCCTGGACCTGGGCACGCTGACCACCAAGTCCAATCTTGCCGATGCCCTCAAATTGGCGCTGACCCGTCTAGGCAACCGCCCAGACGAGCGAGTGTGAGCCGATGGAGCGTATCCCTATCTTGCAGATGGGCGAGTTCCTGCTGGTGACCATCCAGGTGGACATGCACGACCAACTGGCCCTGCGCCTGCAGGACGACCTCACCGCGCGTATCGACCACACCTCGGCGCGGGGCGTGTTGATCGATATCTCGGCGCTGGACATGGTCGACTCGTTCATCGGCCGGATGATCGCCAGCATCTCCGGCTTGTCGCGGATCATGGACGCCGAAACCGTGCTGGTCGGCATGCAGCCGGCGGTAGCCATCACCCTGGTCGAACTCGGCCTGACCCTGCCAGGGGTGAGCACCGCGCTCAACGTTGACCGCGGCATGAATCTGCTGCGTCAGCGGGTAGGTCGGCCATGAGCATTCGCGACAGCGGCAGCCAACCGGTGCGCCTGGAGCAGGATGTGGTACTGGCCCGACAGCTGGCGCGCAGGATCGCCAGTGACTGCGGCATGCGCCTGGTCGACTTGACCAAGCTGGTCACGGCGGTCAGCGAACTGGCCCGTAACACCGTGGTGTATGGCGGTGGCGGCGATATGGACTGGCAGGTCATCGAGGACGCCGGCAGGGTTGGCTTGCGCCTGGTATTTCGCGACGAAGGCCCCGGCATCGCTGACGTCAAGCTGGCGTTGACCGATGGCTGGACCTCCGGCTCGGGCCTGGGCCTGGGGCTGACCGGCGCGCGCCGGCTGGTCGATGAATTCGAACTCGACACCGCTCCCGGGCAAGGCACCCGGGTAACGATAACTCGATGGACATGAACCTTGCCGCCAGCCTGACCCAGGTATTGCGCCTGGATGATCACAGCCAGGTGGGCCACGCCCGCCGGGTGGTGCAGAAACTGGCCGAACAGCATGGTTTTGATCCAGCCGATGCTGGTCGAGCCGCGCTGGTCGCTACCGAGCTTGCCAGCAATGTGCTCAAACATGCCGAGCGCGGCGAGTTGCATTTGCGGGTACTGCCTCATGGTGACGGGCACGGCCTTGAGCTGCTGGCGGTGGATCGCGCCAAGGGGTTCGATGTACACGCTTGCCTGGCCGATGGCTACTCGACCGGCGGCACCCAGGGCATTGGCCTGGGGGCGGTCAGTCGCCTGGCACAGGTGTTCGATGTGCATGCCGATGAGCGTGGCGCAGTGGTCTTGGCGCGGCTGTACCGCGAGGACGCCAGTGGGCCGGATGTGCGGGTCGGGGTCAGCCAGCATTCACTGCATGATGACCCCGCCTGTGGTGATACTTGGCACGTGACCCTGGGTAAGCAACGACTGAGCGCACTGCTTATAGATGGTCTGGGTCACGGTGAGGAGGCCGAGCGAGCCGCCAAGGCCGGGGCCCAGGAGTTTGCCGGCAACCCGTTCAGTGAGCCGCAAGGCTTGCTTGGCGAGCTGCACCACGCCATGGCTGGCACCCGCGGCGGCGCGGTGGCCATCGCTCAGTACGATGCCTGCGCCGACAGCTTGGCGTTCATTGGCATCGGCAATATCGGCGCCACCTTGGTGGGCGGCGAACGGCCGCGGGGCCTGGCCTCGCACCCCGGCATCGTCGGGGGTCAATACCGCAAGGGCCAGGTGTTCGACTACGCTCACGTGAAGGGAAATCTGTTGATCATGTTCAGCGACGGCCTGCAATCGCGTTGGAACCTTCAAGCCTACCCCGGCCTGGCCTCGCGCCACCCGGCCGTGATCGCCACCGTGCTGCACCGCGACTTCTGCCGCGGGCGGGACGATGTCACGGTGCTGGTTATCGACCTGGAGACAGTGCATGCCTGAGCCGTCGCCCCACACCACCGCCGAGCAGGCCGCCCTGGTGGCGCGCTTGCAGGCGGAGAACCAGGCCTTGCGCGGCGAGTTGGAAGAAACCAACCAGGGCGTGCTGGCGCTGTATGCCGAGCTGGATATCCAGGCTGAGCAATTGCGCCAGGCATCGGACCTGAAAAGCCGCTTCCTTTCCTACATGAGCCACGAATTCCGCACGCCGCTGGGCTCGATCCTGAGCATTACCAGCCTGCTCGCCGACGAAGTGGACGGGCCGCTGAGCAAAGAGCAGCAGTTGCAGGTGGCGTTCGTCAGCACCGCGACTCGCGAGCTCAGCGACATGGTCGATGACCTGCTGGACCTGGCCAAGATCGAGGCCGGGCGCATCACCATCTCGCCGGCCTGGTTCGACATGCTCGACCTGTTCGCCGCCTTGCGCGGGATGTTCCGGCCGATTGTCGATACCGGGTCTGTCGATCTGATTTTCGAAGAACCACAGGGCCTGCCCCAGCTGTATACCGACGACAAGAAGCTGACCCAGATTCTGCGTAACTTCATTTCCAATGCCCTGAAGTTCACCACCCGAGGCGAAGTGCGGGTCTCGGCCCAGTTGCATGGCAGCGATCAGATTCGCTTCGCCGTTACCGATACCGGCATCGGCATTGCGCCAGAGCTGCTCGAAGGCCTGTTCGAGGACTTCGCCCAGCTCGACTCGCCACTGCAAAAGCGTCTGCGCGGCACTGGCTTGGGGTTGTCGCTGTGCAAGCGTTTCGCCGCCTTGCTGGGGGGCGAAGTGGGGGTGGACAGCGTGCCAGGGGAGGGTTCGGCGTTTTTTGTGATCATTCCATTGGCCATCGCCCAGGAGAGCGTCGATGAACCCTGACATCCGCCTGCTGATCGTCGACGACAACGCCGCCACGCGTTACGCGCTGCGCCGGCGGCTGGCGCTGCACGACTACCAGGTGCTGGAAGCAGGCACCGGTGGCGACGGCCTGGCGATGATCCGCAACGAGCAGATCGATGCCCTGATTCTCGATGTCAACCTGCCGGACATGAGTGGGTTCGACATCGTGCGCCTGCTGCGCGCCGATCCGGCAACCGCGTTGCTGCCGGTGATCCACGTGTCTGCCGCGTCGATCCAGACCGGTGACATCATCACTGGCCTGGAAGCGGGCGCCGACGCCTACCTGGTGCACCCGGTCGATCCGGACGTGCTGCTGGCGACCCTGCGCACCTTGCTGCGGGTGCGCGACACCGAGCGTGCACTGCGCGAGAGCGAAGCGCGTTTTCGTGAGATCTTCAGCAATGTTTCGGCACCGATTGCAGTCTTGGACGCCACCCTCAAGGTGCATGAATGCAACCAGGCCTTCGCCCAGCTGATCCAGGACAACCGCCACCCGGAAACCTTGCGTGAGTGCTTTGCCAGCGATCAGCAAGGCGAATTGGCGCTGTTGCGTCAGCACCTTGCCGATGGCCAGCGCTGGCGTGGCACCTTGGCCATGACCGTGCAAGGCCTGCCGCGGGATACCGAGTGGCAGCTGTCGCCTTATCGCGCGCCCGGCTTGTGCCTGGTGTTCGTCGAGGACGTCACCGAGCACCGCCATCGCGAGCGTTCGCACCTGGCCCGCCTGGATGACGCCAACACCCAGCTGGCCCATGAAGTCGCCCAGCGCGCACGCAGCGAAGCGCAGTTGTTGCAACTACAGAAGATGGATGCGCTGGGCAGCCTCACCGGCGGTATCGCCCATGACTTCAACAACCTGCTCACCGGCATCATCACCAGCCTGGAATTGATCCGCAAACGGGTTGCGGAAAACCGTGTGGAGAAAGTCCCAAGCTACGCCGAGGCTGCCTTGAGCTCGGCAATGAGCGCGGCATCGCTCACCCATCGCTTGCTGGCCTTCGCCCGCCAGCAGCCGCTCGATACCCGGCCGGTAGATGTCAACGAACGGGTGCGCTCGCTGGAGGAGTTGATTACCCGCACCATCGGCGAGCGCATCGAACTGCAACTGCAGCTCTCCAGCCGCCCGGCGATTGCCCTGGTCGATCCGATCCAGCTGGAAAGCGCAGTGCTCAACCTGGTGATCAATGCCCGGGATGCCTTGGCCAAGGGCGGGCATATCTGGGTCAATACTGCCGCGACCTGGTCGCATGGCGACCCCAATTTGCAGGACGGCCCCTATGTGGCGGTGACGGTGCGCGATGATGGCAGCGGCATCGAGCCGCAGTTGCTGGAAAAAGTCTTCGATCCGTTTTTCACCACCAAACCGGTCGGTCAAGGCACCGGGCTTGGCTTGTCGACTATCTATGGGTTCGCTCGCCAGTCTGGGGGGCATGTGGCGATTCGAAGCCTGCCAGGGCAGGGCACCGAAGTGACCCTGCTGCTGCCGGCCAGTACCCAACAAGCGGCCAGTGCTGATCGCGCACCCCAGGTCGACCAGAAGGGCGCCGGCGAGCATGTGCTGATCGTCGAGGACATGGCTTCGGTGCGCCTGTCGGTGGCCGAGGCGTTGGCCGATGCCGGCTATCGCTGCACCTTGGCCGAGACCATTGAGCAGGCGCTGGACCATTTGCGCGAAGACGCCGGGATCGAGCTGTTGCTGACCGATGTCGGCTTGCCAGGGATCAGTGGCCGGGAGCTGGCGGACATGGCCCGCACCTACCGACCAGGGCTGCCGGTGCTGTTCATGACCGGCTACGCCGAGACCGCGTTGGATCGCCAGGCGTTTCTTGGCACGGGGATGGATATGCTGATCAAGCCGTTCCAGATTGGTGAGTTGCTGGACAAGGTGCGGCGCAGCTTGGGGCAGCTGGCCGCAGGATGAAACGTTGTACTTGCTGGCCTCATCGCGGGGCAAGCCCGCTCCCACGTTGCTTGGTTGCCATGTCCTCTGGCGCCTAGTCAAGCATGGCGCCCATGCCTGGCTCCCAGGTTCTTCGCCTCATGAGCCAAGCGTGCGGGCTTGCCCGGCGACAGGTCGCCGATCAATGCGTCCCAGCGGCCTTGCTCCCACGTTGCTTGGTTGCCACGTCCTCTGGCGCCTAGCCAAGCGTGGCGCCCATGCTTGGCTCAGGTTCTTCGCCTCATGAGCCAAGCGTGGGAGCGGGCTTGCCCCGCGAAAGGTGGCCGATCAGTGTGCCCCAGCAGCCTTGCTCAGATCGCTCTCGGCCCACTCGGTATAGATACAGGCATCGGCCACCGCCCAGCGTACCTTGACCGTTTCCCCTGGCTGCATCGGCATCCCCGCCGCCGACAAGGCCTTGACCGTCATTTCAGTGCCGCCGGCAGTGACCACATGGCACGTCTGGCTCTCACCCAGGAACAACACCTCGGCGACCTTGGCACTGACCTCGTTCCAACCCGCCGGGAGTGGCTCGCGCGCAGCTTGCTCGGCACTCAAGGCCAGGGCTTTTTCCGGCCGCACCATGATCAGCGCGTCCTGTTCGGCGACCAGCCCTGGGGTCAGGCGAATTGCCAGTGCTTGCCCCTCAAAGCGCCCGGCACCATTGCTGCTGGCCTTGATGCGCAGGAAGTTGGAGTTGCCCAGGAACGAGGCGACGAAGGCATTCGGCGGATTCTGGTAAAGGTCATAGCCACTGCCCAGTCCGACGATCTTGCCGTGGCTGAAGATGGCGATGCGCTGTGACAGGCGCATGGCTTCTTCCTGGTCGTGGGTGACGTAGACGATGGTGATGCCCAGCCGGCGATGCAGCTGACGTAGTTCGTCCTGCAGGTCTTCGCGCAGTTTCTTGTCCAGCGCGCCGAGCGGTTCGTCCATCAACAGGATCCGTGGCTCGTAGACCAGCGCCCGGGCGATTGCCACCCGCTGCTGCTGGCCACCGGAGAGCTGAGCAGGGCGGCGATGGGCGAACGGCTCCAGTTGCACCAGCTTGAGCATCGCATCGACCCGCTTGGCGATCTCGCCAGCGCTGAGTTTGCGGATCGCCAGGGGGAAGGCGATGTTGTCGCGCACCGACAGGTGCGGGAACAGCGAATAGCGCTGGAACACCATGCCGATGTCGCGCTTGTGCGGCGGGACGTTGACCAGCGACAGCTGATCGACCAGGATCTCGCCGCTACTGGGCGTCTCGAAGCCGGCCAGCATCGACAGCGTGGTGGACTTGCCCGAGCCGCTGGAGCCGAGGAAGGTGAGGAACTCGCCATCCTGGATGTCCAGGTTGATGTTGTCCACGGCGGTGAATTCGCCGTAGTGCTTGTTCAGGTTGCGCAAGCTGACCAAGGTCTGGTTGGGCGCGTTGTCTTTGCTCACTGCACTCATTGTTATTGTCTCCGGGCGTTCAGGCGCTGGCTGGGTTGCGCCGGCGCAGGGCGGCGGCGATGAGCATGACCAGGATCGACAGGCCGATCAGCAGGGTCGAGGCCACCGCAATGACGGGGGTCAGGTCCTGGCGCAGGGTGGTCCACATCTTCACTGGCAGGGTCTGCAAGTTGGGGCTGGCCATCATCACGCTCAGCACCACTTCGTCCCACGACACCAAAAAGGCGAACAGGCCGCCGGCGATCATCCCTGGGCGAATGGCCGGGAAGGTCACCTTGAAGATCGCTTGCAGCCGCGAGGCGCCGCAGATGACCGCGGCGTCTTCGATCGACTGGTCGAACAGCTTGAGCGAGTTGATGATCGAGATGATGGTGAACGGCAGGGCGACGATCACATGGCTGACCACGAAGGCGAACAGCGTGCCGGTGTAGCCAAGCTTGAGAAACAGCGCGTACACCGCCACGGCGATGATCACCAGCGGCACGATCATCGGCAGGGTGAACAGCCCGTAGAGCATCTCCCGGCCAGGAAAGCGCCCGCGTACCAGGGCGAAGGCGGTGGGCAGGCCCAGCGCCACTGCACAGATCGTGGTCAGCACGGCGACCTTGAGGCTGGCCAGGGCGGCCTCCATCCACTCAGGGTTGGAGAAGAACTGGCCGTACCACTTGAAGGTCCAGCCCGGCGGCGGGAATACCAGCCACTGCGACGAGCCGAACGACAGCAGGACGATGAACAGGATCGGCAGCAACAGGAAGGCTGCGATCACCCCGGTGGTCAGGTACAGGCCAACCCGCAGCGGGCGGCCCATGGCATTGGGCGTCAGGAGCATGGCGGCTTACCTCGCGTTACCAACCGGCGATTCCGGTTGCAGCTTCAGGTACAAGTAGAAGAGCACCAGGGTGATCAGTACCAACAGGGCAGCAGCGGCGCTAGCCAGGCCCCAGTTGAGGAACGACTGCACCTGCTGGACGATGAACTCAGGCAGCATCATGTTCTGCGCGCCGCCGAGCAGGGCCGGGGTGACGTAGTAACCGAGCGACATGACGAACACCATCAAGGCACCGGAGAACAGCCCCGAGCGGCACAGCGGCAGGAACACTTTCCAGAAGTTGGTCCAAGGGCTGGCGCCACAGATGGAACCGGCCTGCAGCACCATCGGGTCGATCGCGTGCATGGTCGCCTGCAGCGGCAGGACGATGAACGGGATCATGATGTAGCTCATGCCGATCACCACGCCCGTGAGGTTGTGGACCATTTCCAGCGGCGCATCGATGATCCCCATGGCCATCAGCGCCTTGTTGATCACCCCCGAGGCCTGCAGCAGCACCAGCCATGAGTAGGTGCGCGCGAGCAGGCTGGTCCACATCGACAGCAGTACGATGTTCAGCAGCCAGCGGCCCCAGCCCTTGGGCACCAGGGTGATCGCCCAGGCCAGTGGGAAGCCCAGCAGCACGCTGATCAGGGTCACCAGGCCGGCCACCGAGAAGGTGTTGAACAGCACCCGCGCATAGGCCGAGTTGGCAAACAGCTGCTCGTAGTTGCCCAGCCCCGGCACTGGCTCCAGCACCCCGCGCAGCAGCAGGCCGATCAGCGGGGCGAAGAAGAACAGGCCAAGGAACAACAGAGCCGGCAGCAGGTTGCGGCTGCCACGCCAGCGTTGGCTCAAGCTCGGACGGTGCATGGCCGCTCCTGGTGCGCCGCTGCCGCTGGCGGCACCTTGCGCGTTGTGCAGGGCATTGATGGCGACTTTCATTTGACCAGCCACTCATTCCAGCGGGCAGCGATGGCCTGGCCGTTCTTCGCCCAGTAGGCGAAGTCCAGCGTCACCTGGTCTTGAGCGTAGGCGGTCGGCAGGTTGGAGGCGAGCTCGGGTTTGAGCTGGCTGACGCTGTCCAGGTTGACCGGGGCGTAGGCCGTCAAGTTGGCGAACTCGGCCTGGCCCTTGGCGCTGGCGGCGTTGGCCAGGAACTTCATGGCCGCATCCTTGTTCTTGGCGCCTTTGGGAATGACCAGGAAGTCGGCCATGACCAGGTTCTGCTTCCAGCTCACCCCAACCGGCGCGCCATCTTGCTGCAGGGCGTAGACCCGGCCGTTCCAGAACTGCCCCAGCGACGCCTCACCAGAGGCCAGCAGCTGCTGCGACTGCGCGCCGCCGCCCCACCAGACGATGTCTTTCTTGATGGTGTCGAGCTTGTTGAAGGCCCGGTCGAGGTCCAGTGGGTAGAGTTTGTCGGGCGCCACGCCGTCAGCCAGCAGCGCCAGTTCCAGCACGCCTGGGCTTGGCCATTTGTACAGGGCGCGCTTGCCAGGGTAGGTCTTGGTGTCGAACAGCGCTGACCAGTCCACCGGCTTGTTGGCCCCGAGCTTGCCTTCGTTGTAGCCCAGGACGAAGGAGAAGAAGAACGAGCCGACGCCGTGGTCGGAAACGAAGCGCGGGTCGATGCGCTCGCGTTGGATGGTGTTGAAGTCCAAAGGTTCGAGCAGGCCCTCGGCGGCGGCACGCAGGGCGAAGTCCGCTTCTACATCGACCACGTCCCATTGCACGTTGCCGCTCTCGACCATGGCCTTGAGTTTGCCGTAGTCGGTGGGCCCGTCTTGCACGACCTTGATGTTGCTGGCTTTGGAGAAGGGCTCGGCCCATGCCTGTTTTTGCGCATCCTGGGTCGTTCCACCCCAGCTGACGAAGTTCAGGCTGTCGGCGGCTTGGCTGGCCTGGCAGGCCAGGGTCAGCAGGCTGGCGGACAGCACTGCGGTTACACGTTTGCTCAACAGCATGGTTACGCCCTCGTTACTTTTGTTATTCGAGGCGGGTCTGTCACCCGCCATGTGTTCGGGGAGCAGCTATTTCAACGACGTCGTGGGGCCGATTGTGAGTTTAGGATGCGGCCGATAATTTAAGGTCTACGGGATATCATATTATGGTATTCCAAGATTTTGGCAAGCACTCTGGGCGACCGGCCATCACCCTGTAATTGCAGGCTCGAACGGGATGCTCTGCACCACCTCCAGTTCATACCCCGCCAGCCCCGCATACTTGAGCGGCGGCCCCAGGTGACGCAGCTTGCCCACGCCCAGGTCCTGCAGAATCTGCGCCCCGGTGCCGACCTCCGAGTACACCTTCGATTGCCCACGCTGATACGCACGCACCGGCTGGGTCAGTTGCGGCACCCGCTCCAACAGGGCTTGGGAAGACTCGTGATTGGCCAGGATCACCACCACCCCCGCACCCTCGTCGGCGACCTTCTCCAGCGCCGCCCACAGGGTCCAGTTGGCCGGCCCGGCGTACTCGGCGCCGACCAGGTCACGCAGCGGGTCGATCACATGCACGCGCACCAGGGTTGGCTGTTCGCGACGGATCTCGCCCATCACCATGGCCATGTGCACCCCGCCCTCGATGCGGTCCTCGTAGGTCACCAGGCGGAAGGTGCCATGCACCGTCGGCAGTTCACGTTCGCCGATGCGTTTGATGGTCTGCTCGGTGCTCAACCGGTAGTGGATCAAGTCGGCGATGGTGCCGATCTTGATCCCGTGCTGGGCGGCGAACACCTCCAGGTCCGGGCGGCGGGCCATGCTGCCGTCATCGTTGAGCACCTCGACGATCACCGAGGCCGGGCTGAAACCGGCCAGGCGGGCCAGGTCGCAACCCGCTTCGGTATGCCCGGCACGGGTCAGTACGCCGCCTTCACGGGCGCGTAGGGGGAAGATATGCCCCGGCTGGACCAGGTCCTCAGGCCGCGCGTTGGGCGCCATGGCGGCAGCCACGGTGCGGGCGCGATCGGCCGCCGAGATGCCGGTGGTGACGCCGCTGGCAGCCTCGATCGACACGGTAAAGGCAGTGCTGAAGGCGCTGCCGTTGCTTGGCACCATCTGCTCCAGGCCCAGCCGTTGGCAGTGCTCGTCGGTCAAGGTCAGGCAGATCAGCCCACGCGCCTGGCGGGCCATGAAGTTGATGGCGGCGGCGTCGCAGTGTTCGGCGGCGATCAACAGATCGCCTTCGTTCTCACGGTCTTCGTCATCCACCAGCAGGACCATCTTGCCTTGCCGGTAGTCCTCGAGTAGTTCTTCGATGCTGTTGAAAGCCATGCTGCACGCTCGCTGTGGTGGTTTGATTTTTATGGTATACCATAATACACAAATACCTGAAGACAGGAGAGCAGTGGATGAAGGCCTATTGGATTGCCCATGTCGATGTGACCGATCCTGAGCAGTACCAGCAATACACCCAGCGCGCACCGGCGGCGTTCCAGGCGTATGGCGGGCGGTTGCTGGCGCGGGGCGGGCGTAGCGAAGCGCTGGAAGGGCGACCAACCCCGCAGCGCAGTGTGGTCATTGAGTTCGAGTCGTATGAACAGGCGCTGGCCTGCTATCGCTCGGCCGAGTATCAACAGGCCTGCTGCCATCGCCAGGGGGTGGCGACGGCTGAGGTGATCATCGTCGAAGGGGTAGATTGACTCGCTACTCGCATGCCGTTCAGGTGGCTTGCCTGGCGTTAGGGCCAGCGCTGCCAGCTGTGCAGGGATTAGGCAGCTGCCTCGCTAGGGAAAAGCCGGTATAAAGCGTTCACTGTCAACTGGATAGCGACAATGAACCCTTACGAAGACATGCGTATTTTTGCCCAGGTCATGGAAGCCGGCAGCTTCACCGCCGCTGCCGAGCGCCTGGGGCTGTCCAAGCAGTTCGTCAGCCGCCGCGTGATGCAACTCGAAGAGCGCCTGGGCGTGCGCCTGCTCAACCGTTCGACGCGGCGTCTGGATGCCACGCCATTGGGCCAGCAGTACTACCAGTCGGCCTTGCGTTTGCTCAGCGAAGTGCAGCAGGTCGAGCAAGACATCAGCGGCCAGACCCAGGCGTTGCGTGGCACCTTGCGCTTGAGTGCGCCGCTGTCATTCGCCATGAGCCATCTGGGCTGTTTATTGACGGAGTTCTTGCAACTGCATCGGCAACTGGACGTCGAAGTCGACCTGAGTGACCGGGCGGTGGACCTGATTGGCGAGGGCTATGACCTGGCACTGCGCATTGGTAGCTTGGAGGATTCCAGTCTGATTGCGCGGCGGATTGCCGATATCGAACGGGTCTACTGCGCAAGCCCCGATTATCTGGCGAGACGCGGCACGCCAGCAGTGCCTGAAGCGCTGCGTGAGCATGATTGCCTGCCTTATGGGCATGCACGGCAGGTGCAGTGGCAGTTCAAGCATCAGGGCAAGGCCCTGGCCATTGCGGTGACGGGGCGAATGCGCGCGAACAATGGCGAGCTGCTCAGGGATGCGGCGATTGCCGGGATGGGCATTACCTATCTGCCAGCGTTCATCGTCGAGCGGGCATTGGCAGAGGGCAGGTTGGTCGCACTGCTGGAGCCGTGGACACCGCCAGCGCTGCAGCTGTCGGCGGTGTACCCACAGCACCGGCAAGTGGCCCGGCCGGTGCAGGCGTTCGTGGCGTTTTTGCGTGAGCGCTTGGGGCGGCTATAGGTTGCCTGTGCCGGCCTCTTCGCGGGCAAGCCCGCTCCCACAGAGGCCCCGTCGTGCATCGCGCTGTGGCGCGTCAGAGCGGGGTTGTGGGAGCGCGCAGGTGCTGTCTCTATCAGGCTGCCGCTGCCAGTTTGGCGCTGGTCTGCCGACGGCGATAGGCACTGTCGCGGCTGGCCAGCCACCAGTACAACGGCGAGGTGATCGCCAGGCCCACCAGCCACGACAGATCGGCGCCGTTGATGTGCTCGGCTACCGGCCCGACATACAGCGGCGTGTTCATGAATGGGATCTGCACCACGATGCCCACGGCATAGGCGATCAGTGCCTGCGGGTTGTAGCGCCCGTAGATGCCGCCATCGACCTTGAAGATCGAGTCGATGTCGTAGTCGCCCTTGTGGATCACATAGAAGTCGATCAGGTTGATCGCCGTCCACGGCACCAGCACGACCAGCAGCACCAGGACCATATCGACGAAGTGGCCGATGAAGTCCGCCGAGGCGAACACCGCCACCACGCAGCAGGCGGCCAGGACGATCAGCGACAGCACCGCGCGGCTCTTTGCGGTCGGGATCCAGCGATAAGCGAAGGTCTGGATCAGGGTAATGATCGACAGCACTGCGCCATACAGGTTGAGGGCGTTGTGGCTGATCACGCTGAGCAGGAACAGCACCAGCATCAACGGGCCAATTGCGCCGGTGGCGAGTTTGACGGCGTCCATGGTGTCCATGCCCGCCGGGATCGCCAGCACCGCCACCGCGCCGAACACGAACGACAGGCTCGAACCCAGGGCCGAGCCCAGGTAGGTGGTCCAGAACGTCGACGACACCTTCACGTCTGCCGGCAGGTAGCGCGAGTAATCCGACACATACGGCGCGAAGGCGATCTGCCACAGCGCCGCCAGCGATACGGTGGCCAGCCAGCCGGCGAGGTTGAAACCGCCACGGGTGAGGAAATCATCGCTCTGGACATGGCTGAAGATGTAGCCAAAACCGACCACGATGCCGACCCCCAGGACCCAGGTGCCAATGCGGTTGAGCACGTGGATGAAGCGGTAGCCGATGATGCCGATGATGCCCGAGCCCAGCGCACCGATCACGATACCGACCGGCACTGGAACCGACTCGGCGACCCCATGCAGCGACTTGCCGGCCAGGACGATGTTGGAGGCGAAGAAGCCGATGTACATCACCCCAGCGATGACCACCACCAGCAACGCGCCGAGCGAGCCGAACTGGGCGCGGCTCTGGATCATCTGGGGAATGCCCATCTGCGGGCCTTGCGCCGAGTGCAGCGCCATCAGCACGCCTCCGAGCAGATGACCGACCAGGATGGCGACGATGCCCCACACCAGGTTCAGATGAAACAACTGCACGCCCAGGGCGCCAGTGACGATGGGCAGGGGCGCGATGTTGCCGCCGAACCACAGGGTGAACAGATCCCTTACCTTTCCATGGCGGTCTTGCGGGGGCACGTAGCCGATCGTGTGTTTTTCTATTAGAGGTGCCGAGTTGGCTGCACTGGTCATGACTGACTCCAAGGCAAGGTGGGGCACGGGGGAGTGCCCGGGTGCGTGCCGGCAAGGGGCGACGCGTTCTTGTTGGAGGGATGATGCGGGGTGCGCAGGGATCGAGAAATTAGTAAATATGTGCTCATGAACCTTAAAAAACCTAAGGCTGACAAAAGGTTAAGAGGTCGCTGGCAGCAAGGAACGGGCCACCGGGCTGAAGGCCACGGGGTTGGGGCTTCAAGCGGGTTGGCGTCAGCACGCAGTGAGCCGTGTTGGTGCGCACTGCACGCTCAGAGGGCGAGTAAAAAGCGGGTTTGGGCGGGCCTTTCGCTGGCAGTCGACACAAGCCGTGCAGCTGCCAACTACATTGGCAACAATCGATCCTGAATCACTTCTTTCATCACCAGCGTCGAGCTCAGCCGCTTGACGTTGGGGATGCTGGTCAACTGCTCGTCATAGAGTTTCTGAAACGCCGGGAGATCACGCGCTACCACATGCAGCAGGTAGTCCGGATCGCCAAACAAGCGCTGCGCCTCGACGATCTGCGGAATCTGCGCCAGCGCCGCTTCAAAGTCCGCCACCGGCTGGCGGGTGACTTCGCGCAAGGTCACGAAGACCAACGCGGCGAAGTTCAAGCCTAGCGCCGCCGGCGCCAAGCGTGCGTGATAGCCCACAATGGCGCCAGATTCCTCCAGTGCTTTCAAGCGTCGATGGCAGGGCGAGAGGCTCAAGCCGACGCGCTCGGCCAGGTCGGTTACCGACAAGCGACCGTCTTGTTGCAGCTCGGCAAGGATCTTGCGATCGGTTCTGTCCATTGGGGAAGAATCTTCCAGTAATTGTTCGCAGGGAGGGAATATACGAAAGAAAATCCCTCGGCGATATCCGTAATCTTTCTTCATCCAAAGCTGATCTGAAGGAAGACTCAAGTGGCTATCAGTGTGTTGGCGGCGTTCTGGGCCGTATCGTTGCTGTTTGTCATTACCCCGGGTGCCGATTGGGCCTACGCCATCTCGGCCGGTATGCGTGGACGCTGGGTGATGCCTGCGGTAGCTGGCATGCTCTCGGGGCACTTTCTCGCGACACTGGTGGTGGCCGCCGGGGTCGGTAGCCTGATCGCCGGGCATCCGCTGGCACTGTCGCTGCTGACCTTGGCTGGCTCCGCTTACCTGCTGTGGTTGGGCGGTAATCTGCTGTTGCGCCCGGCAGCGCCCGAAGCGGCCCAGGCCGATGAAGCAGGATCGGGGGCACGCTGGGCGCTCAAGGGGTTTTGCGTCAGCGGTCTGAACCCCAAAGTGTTCTTGCTGTTTCTGGCCTTGCTGCCACAGTTCACCGATCCATCCTCAACTTGGCCGCTACCGCTGCAGATTCTGCTGCTGGGGTTGGTCCACCTGTTCAGCTCGCTGGTGGTCTACCTGCTGGTCGGCTACGGCGCCAAGGCTGTATTGCGCAGCCGCCCGGCGGCGGCGAGGCTGGTCGGCAGGGTGTCGGGTTCGGCGATGATGGTGATCGGGGTGAGTTTGATAGCTGGGCAACTGATCTAACGGTAGGCGCTGGCGCAGCCTGCGATGGGCTGCAAGGCAGCCCCCTGGGGCGACATCTATCGCTGGCGTATTGGCTGTCGACAACTAACTGTTGAGCCCAGCGGAACGTCTGGCGTTCTCTGATTTCTTATCCATCAGGTAGATGGCACTGTGCCTAGGGCAACCGATGGTCAGGATGAAATGAAATCAGTTTCGGACAACGACGCAAACTCCCCGCATAGCCCGATGCCGAGCTTCTTGCTCGGTGGCGGCACGGTCAGCACGTTGCTGCAGTCGTTGGACTGGGACACCTCGCCATTAGGGGCGCCGGCCGATTGGTCCGCCAGCCTGAAAACGCTCATGGCCACTATTCTTCCGGCCAAGGCGCAGATCGTGTTGTTCTGGGGCGCCGACTACGTAGCGCTGTACAACGAGGCGTATGCGCCGACTATCGGAGCCAAGCATCCACGTGCCCTGGGCCGAGCGGGGCAGGAGAACTGGAGCGAGCTGTGGGACGATCTTGAACCGCTGCTGCGCGGCGTGCGCGAAACCGGCGAAACCTTTTCGGCCAATGATCGGCCGTTCTATATCGAACGCCGAGGCTTAGGTGAAACGGCCTACTTCGATGTCTCCTACTCAGCCGTGCGCGAGGCCGATGGCAGCGTTGGCGGCGTGCTCTGTATCGTTACCGAAACCACCGAACGGGTGCAGTTCCAGCGCCGCCAGGCCTTTCTGCTGGAGCTGGGGCAGGCGTTGCCGGGCATGGATGAGCCTGAGGCCATCGAAGCCTACGCGCTGCGCCGGCTGGGCGAGGAGCTTGGCGCCTCACGGGTATTTTTTGGCGAAGATCTCGGCGATGGTCAGCACCTGCGGGTTGCCCGCGACTGGGTCGATGGCGTGACCTCGCTGACCGGTGAGCAGAACTACCAGGCCTTCGCTGCGCAATTGCACGATCAACTGGCCAGCGGCATGAGCGTCCAGAGCGATTTCCCCGCCGGTACTTCGGCCGATCTGTGCGCCAGCTTGCATGTGCCCGTGCTCCAGGCGAGCGGTTTGGAGGCGATGCTGACGGTGCAATTTCATACCCCTCATGTGTTCGTCGAGGACGAGTGCCTGTTGGTCCAGGAAACCGCCAAGCAGGTCTGGAAGGCCATTACCCACGCCCGCGCCGAGCGGGCCTTGCGCGCCAGTGCTGCACACCTGGAGGCGACCTTTGCCGAACTGATGGCGCTCAATGAGAGCCTGGAGGAGCGCGTCGCCAGCATGCTCAGCGAGCGCGAAGCGGCGATGCTGCAACTGCACGAAGTGCGCAAGATGGAAATGATCGGCCAGCTGACCGGTGGCATCGCCCATGACTTCAATAACATGCTCACCCCGATCATCGCTTCGCTTGAGCTGATCCGCCGCCGCCCGGACGATATCGGCCGCTCGACCCGACTGATCGATGGGGCGCTGCAAGCGGCGGATCGCGCGCGCAACCTGGTCGGCCGCCTGCTCAGCTTCGCGCGCCGGCAGACCCTCAAACCCCAGGCAGTGTCACTGGCCATGCTGGTCGGTGACATGCGCGAGTTGATTGCCCGTTCGCTGGGGCCAACCATCGAGGTGGTGGTGCAGATCGATGCGCGACTGCCCAGCGTGCTGGTCGACCCGCACCAGTTGGAGCTGGCAGTGCTCAACCTGGTGGTCAATGCCCGCGATGCGATGAACAGTGGCGGGCGTCTGCTGATCTCTGCCGGTGGCGCCGACACAGGCCCGCCGCGGCCAGAGGGTGTGGCCGGACAACAGCTGTGGCTGCAAGTGGCTGATAACGGCTGTGGCATGGATGAAGAAGTCCTGGCTCGCTGCTTTGAGCCGTTCTACTCGACCAAGGGTGTCGGCAAGGGGACGGGGCTCGGCCTGCCGATGGTGCAGGGCTTGGCAGGGCAATCGGGGGGCGGTTTTGCCATTCATTCGCGCCCGGGCGAGGGCACCCAGGCGACGCTCTGGCTGCCGCAGGGAGAGCCCCATGTGGTCGACGCGGGCAGCCCAGCTCAAGAGCCGCCACGGGCTCGTGAGGCTACGCGGGTGCTGCTGGTGGATGACGAAGAGATCGTGCGCCATGCCACCGCGCTGCAGTTGCGCGACCTGGGCTACGAGGTGAGCGAGGCCGCCAGCCCGGCGCAGGCACGCGCCTTGATCGCTCAGGGGCTGGTCATGGATGTGCTGGTCACCGACCAGATCATGAGTGACGAGACCGGCGCCCAGTTCGCCCATCAACTGCGCCAGCAGCATCAGGACCTGCCCGTGTTGATCATCACCGGCTACGCCAACCTCTCGCCGCGTGAGCTTTACGGTTTCGAGGTGCTGCGCAAACCCTTTCGCCGCGCAGAGCTGGCTGAAAGCCTGGCGCGGCTGCTGCGGATCAGCGCCTGAGACTCAGGCGGCCCCCAGCACTTTTTCCAGCAGTTGGCACACCTGCTCGGCCGAATAGGGCTTGGCCAGGAACGCGAAGCCCTGATGCCCCCCTTCAGCCATGGCCTCGTTGTAGCCAGAGGTGAGGATCACTGGCGTCTGTGGGCGGCTGCGACGCAGCTCCTTGGCCAAGGCCAGGCCGCCCATGCCGGGCATCACTACATCAGAGAACACCGCATCGAACTGTCCCTGGGCGCCACTCAATTGCGCCAGGGCATCCTCGGCGCAAAGCGCCAAACTGACCTGATAGCCATGCTCCTTGAGCATCTGGGTGGTGAAACTGCCGACATCGGCGTTGTCCTCGACCACCAGGATGCGCCGTTTGCTGCTGCCGGCCAGGGCCACAGGGGCACTGCTCGGCAGGGCGGTTTGCGGCGAATCTGCCGCGCTTTCCTGGGGCAGGTACAGGGTAAACGTGGTGCCTTGGCCGGCAACACTGTTCACCTGCACATCACCGCCCGATTGCTTGACGAAGCCAAACACCTGGGACAAGCCAAGCCCCGTCCCTTCGCCCGCAGCCTTGGTGGTGAAGAACGGATCGAAAATGCGCTCAAGCAGTTCAGGAGCAATCCCCACGCCACTGTCGCTCACCGAAATCGCTGCAAAGCGCCCGGGTGCGCCGGGCATGCGTTGGTCGGCAACCAGGCGCAAGTGCAGGGTGCCTTCGCCGGCCATGGCATCGCGGCCATTGATCATCAGGTTGATGAGCGCTGTTTCCAACTGGCCAAGGTCGGCGCGGATGTAGCAGGGCGACTCGGGCAGTTCCAGGCTGACCTGGATGCGCGCCCCGGTGGCGGTATCGAGCATTTCCGCCATGCCTTGCAGCCTTGGCCCGGCGTCGAACACCTGCGGGCTGAGCGCTTGGCGGCGAGCGAAGGCGAGCAGCTGACCGGTGAGCTTGGCGCCGCGATCGACGGTGTCGGCCATGGTCTTGAGGTAGCGCTGGCGGCGGTTGTCGTCCAGATCCGGGCGCTGCAGAAAGTGCAGGGATGAGCGGATGATGGTCAGCAGGTTGTTGAAGTCATGGGCAACGCCGCCGGTCAGCTGGCCGATGGCTTCCAGCTTCTGGGTCTGGCGCAGCATCGCCTCGGTGTGCAGCAACTGCTCGGTACGCTCCTGTACGCGATGCTCCAGGGTGGCGTTCAGCGCCTCCAGCGCAGCCGCCGTCTCGCGCACTTCGGCGTAGGCCTGGACGCGTTGAATATGCGCCCAGCAGCGCTCGGTCACTTCGCTGATCAACGCTTGTTCATAGCTGGTCCACTGGCGCGGTACTCGGTCATGGATGGCCATTAGCGCGGTCAACCGACCCTCCTTGATCAGCGGCATGCAGATGGTCGCGGTGATGCCGATGGCCTGGAAGGTCGCCGCTTCCTGCGGTTCGAGCTGATTGAGGTTGTCGTTGATCACCAGCGGCAAGCCGGCGCGCAGTTGCTTGACCGCCAGGGTGCCGAAATCGGCCAGGCGGTATTGTCCGACCAGGCGTGGTGAACCTGGCGCTACCGCGTCACCACAGATGGTGAAACCGTCCTGGTCGGCGTCCATTACCGCGTAGGCGCAACTGGACAGGCGCAGGTGCTCGACCAGCATACCGGTGGTGGTGGCCATGATCCGATCGGGGTCATTGGCATCGGCCAGGGCGCGGCTGAGATTGTCGAGGAAGTTCAGGCGCTGGTTGGCAACTACGGTGGCAGTGGTTTCCGTTACCGTGTCGATCATGCCGACGATCTGCCCATACTGATCGCGGATGGGGCTGTAGCAGAAGGTGAAATAGGCCCGCTCCGGACCATCGCTGCGGTTGATCAGCAGCGGAAAATTCTCGATGAACACCGCTTCGCCTGCCAGCGCGCGGTCGGCCATCGCCTTGATGTCGCTCCAGGCTTCCTGCCACACCTCGCTGAATGGCCGCCCCAGGGCTAAGGGTTTTTCGCCGAGAATCGCGCTGAAGGCATCGTTGTGCAGGGTGATCAGCTCATCGCCCCAGAGCACGGCCTGCGGAAAATGTGAGCCCAGGCACAGTGCTACGGTGGTCTTGAGCACGTCTGGCCAGGACTCGAGCGGGCCGAGCGGGGTGGCTGGCCAGTCGTGGTTGCGGATTCGCTCGGCCATGGATCCGCCGCCTTCCAACCATTTCGCCATGGGGTTTGCTGGTCCTTGCATCAGGGAGTGATAAGGGTGCCCTGAGATTGGCTTGCTGGCGAGAGATTTGTGTTGGCAGTGCGGGCAGTGCACAGATCAGCGAATGAAATGCACCTTGCCGGTGTCGTCATTGCCCATGTAGATCCCATACACCCCCGCCTGCCGCTCAAGGATATAGCGCTCGAGGATCTGCCGAATCGCCGGGTAGTAGATCTCATCCCAGGGGATCTCATCAGGTTCGAAGAACTTGTAGGCAAGCGTCTCCGGCCCGAACTGGCCAGTCTCCTGCGTGGCGATGGCGCGAAAGATGATGTACACCTCGCTGATCTTGGCCACGCTGAAGATCGAGTAGGGCGAGACGATTTCGGCATGCACGCCGCTTTCTTCCCACACTTCACGCAGCGCCGCCTGTTCGGTGGTTTCACCCGCTTCCATGAAGCCCGCCGGCAAGGTCCAGGTGCCAGGGCGCGGGGGAATGGCGCGCTGGCACAACAGGTACTTGCCATCGCGTTCGATGATGCAGCCGGCGATGATCTTCGGGTTGATGTAGTGAATGTAACCGCAGCCAGTGCAGTGCAGGCGTTCGTGGGTATCGCCAGTGGGAACGCCCCGGGCAAGCTCTGTGGTGCAGTGCGGGCAATAGCGCGGGGCGTTGGGCATGCTTAGCGGCCTATGCGAGGGTCCTTCAGGACCAGGGGCTCGATGATTTCGCGCACCTTGGCGTTGTCATCCTGCTTCTGGCGCAGGTAGTCCAGCGCGACCTTGGCGGCGGCGCGTACGTGGTCGACCGAGGCTTGGTGCGCCGCTTGCGGGTCGCCGCTCTTGATCGCCGCGACGATCTTTTCCATTTCCTGGTTGCTGGCACCACGACGATTGGCCTGCGACACCGAGGTGGCGCGCAGGTAGCTGATGCGTGCTTGCAGCTGACGCAGCTGGGTGGCGGCGACGCGGTTGCCGGAACCTTCCAGCAGCACGTCATAGAAGCCTTGCACCGATTCGAGCACTTGCTGCAGCTCGCCTTCTTCCAGTGCCTCGCGGTTCACCTCCAGGGCGCGCTCCAGGGCGCGGATGTCCTTGGCCTTGGCATTGAGGGTGAACAGCTGGACGATCAGCCCTTCGAGCACGCAGCGCAGCTCGTAGATGTCGCAGGCGTCTTCCAGGGTGATGATCGCCACGCGCGGCCCTTTGGCGTCGGCGAATTCGACCAGGCCTTCGGATTCCAGGTGGCGCAGGGCTTCACGCACCGAGGTGCGGCTGACGCCGAGGCGGTCGCAGAGGTCGCGCTCGACCAGGCGGTCGCCGGGCAGCAGGTGGAAGTTCATGATCGCCCCGCGCAGTTTATCGAGCACGATTTCACGCAGGGTGACTGGGTTGCGGTTGACCTTGAAGCTGTCGTCGAGTGGCTGGCGTTTCATCAGGTGCGCTCTTTATGAGGCTGTTGCGCCAACCCGAAGGGCACCCCCGAACCGGGCGCTGCTCCTTGCGGTGGTTCGAACAGCCCGTTGTTAACGGGTTGACTCCGTGTCGGCTTCGGCGAACGCTTCGCGGGCCAGGCGGAAGCTGTCCACCGCCGCGGGCACGCCGCAGTAAATGCCGACCTGGAGCAGGATCTCGCGAATCTGTTCTCGGCTCAGGCCATTGCGCAGTGCGCCGCGGATATGCAGCTTGAGCTCGTGGGGCCGGTTGAGCGCGGAAATCATGGCCAAGTTTATCATGCTGCGCTCTTTGCGCGACAAGCCATCGCGGCCCCAGACATGGCCCCAGCAGTACTCGGTAACCAGCTCCTGGAGCGGCTGGGTGAACTCGTCGGCGTTTTCGATCGAGCGCTTGACGTAGTCCTCGCCCAGCACCTGGGTGCGAATCTGCAGGCCTTTCTCGTACTTTTCGTTGCTCATTGTCTAGCTCCGAATCAAAACAGGGGCAGCAACCATTGGTGAGAGGGTAGCGCGGCCCCTAAAAACAGGGTCATCGGCGGTGGCTTTTTCGCGGGCAAGCCCGCTCCCACAGGTACTTCACAGAAGTTGGGATCTGCGTGATCCCTCCCACAGGTACTTCACAGAACTTGGGATCTGTGCGATCCCTGTGGGAGCGGGCTTGCCCGCGAAAAAGCCACCGCCGACTCAAAGGTCGATCAGCCAAGTGGGGGCAGGGCGCCCAGCTTGCCTTTGTGGTAGACCATCGGCGTCACCGGCTCGGCCGGCAGCACCAGGTTCTTCACCGCGCCGACGATGATCGCGTGGTCACCGCCGTCGTACTCGCGCCACAGCTCGCACTCGATGATCGCCGTAGCCTTGCTCAGCAGCGGATTGCCCAGCTCGCTCAGGTGCCATTGAACGCCTTTGGCCTTGTCCTTGCCCTTGCCGGCAAAGGCATAGGCCTCGGCCGTCTGTTCGGCAGACAGCAAGTGGATGGCGAATTGCTTGCTGTCGCGCAGGATCGGGTAGGTGTCCGAGGCGTAGTTGGGGCAGAACAGCACCAGCGCCGGTTCGATCGACAGCGCGCTGAAGGCGCTGGCGGTGATGCCGACGATGCCGCCGTCGGCGTCCAGGGTGGTTACTACCGTGACCCCGGAGGGGAACGAGCCCATCACGTCTTTGTAGATGCCAGGTTCGATCATCTTGGCAGGCCCTCTTAGCGCATCACGAAAGGATCGGGCATCGGCGCGGTGGACAGGTTGATCCACACAGTCTTCAGCTCGGTGTAAGCGAGCACCGAATCGATGCCGCTCTCGCGGCCATAGCCGCTGTTCTTGAAGCCGCCAATCGGCGCCATGGCCGAGACTGCGCGGTAGGTGTTGACCCAGATGATCCCTGAACGTACATCGCGGGCCAGGCGGTGGGCGCGGCCCAGGTCGCGAGTCCAGATGCCGGCGGCCAGGCCAAACTGCGAGTCGTTGGCTATCGCCAAGGCCTCTTGCTCAGTCTTGAAGCGAATCACCGCCGCGACCGGGCCGAACACCTCTTCCTGCATGATCTTCATCGAGTTGCTGTCGCACTCGAACAGGGTCGGCTCATAGAACCAGCCTTCACCCTCGACCTCGGCACGCTTGCCGCCCATGCGCAGCTTGGCGCCCTCGGCGTTGGCCGCCGCGACCAGGCCTTCGACCACGGCCAGTTGCTGGGCGGTGGCCATCGGGCCCATTTCGCTGAGCTCGTCCTGCGGGTTGCCGATGCGGATGCGCTTGGCGCGTTCGATCAGCCGCTCGACGAATTCATCGAAGATCTCGTCTTGCACCAGCAAGCGCGAGCCGGCCACGCAGCTTTGCCCGGAGGCGGCATAGATGCCGGCTACGGCGCCATTGATGGCGCTGTCCAGGTCCGCGTCGGCGAAGATGATGTTCGGCGACTTGCCGCCCAGCTCCAGCGACAGCTTGGCGAAGTTCTCGGCGCTGCTGCGCACCACGTGACGGGCTGTGGCGGCGCCGCCTGTGAAGGCGATCTTGCGGATCAGCGGGTGGCGGGTGAGGGCAGCGCCGGTGCTTGGGCCGTAACCGGTCACCACGTTGACCACACCCGGCGGGAAGCCGGCTTCCAGGGCCAGGCGGGCTAGCTCGAGGATGGTCGCCGAGGCGTGCTCGGACGGCTTGAGGACGATGGTGTTACCCGCTGCCAGGGCCGGGGCCAGCTTGATCGCGGTCAGGTACAGCGGGCTGTTCCAGGGAATGATCCCGGCAACCACGCCCATTGGCTCGTGCACGGTGTAGGCGAACAGGTCGGGTTTATCCAGCGGCAGGGTGCCGCCTTCGAGCTTGTCGGCCAGGCCTGCGGTGTAGTGGAAGAACTCTGGCAGATAACCGACCTGGCCGCGGGTTTCGCGGATCAGCTTGCCGTTATCGCGGCTTTCCAGCTGGGCCAGGTGCTCTTTGTTTTCGGCAATCAAGTCACCCAGGCGGCGCAGCAGCTTGCCCCGTGCCGTGGCGCTAAGGCCACGCCAGGTTTGACTGTCGAAGGCGCGCTGGGCTGCTTGTACGGCCAGTTCGACGTCGCCTTCATCGGCATCGGGCAGTTGCGCCCAGGCCTGGGCGGTCGCCGGATCGAGGCTGTCGAAGGTCTTGCCGCTCTGGGCATCGCGCCATTGGCCGTCGATGCACATCTGGAAACGAACGAGGGTCATGCAACAATCCCCTTGGCGGATTCGGTGAGGGTGCGGGCTTGCCTGAGGAAGTCCAGCAGCATCTTGTTGACTTCGCGCGGCGCTTCTACCGGCATCATATGCCGTTGTTCGGCGAGGACCACGCTGTGCGCACCGGGAATGCGCGCGGCGAGCTGGCGGGTCATGGCCGGGGTCGAACCTTGGTCGAGCTCGCCGGTAGCGATCAGGGTCGGTACCTGGATCGTGCCCAGGTCGTCTGCGCGATACATGTCCTGAGTGGCGAACAGCGAGTATGTGGTGTGGTAACCCTGGGGGTCGTTGCTGGCCAGGACCTGGCGAATCGCCGCGACCTGGGCCGGGTTGGCGGCCTTGTATTCGCGGCTGAACCAGCGGTCCAGGGCGGCATCGACGTTGGCGTCCGGCCCTTGCTCAGCCGCCTGGGCGGCGCGGGCGATAACCCCTGCGCTCTGCTCTGGGGTGCGGTTGAAGACGCTATTGAGCACTACCAGCGCGGACAATCGCTGCGGGTAGTTCAGGGCAAAGGCGCGGGCGACCAGGCCACCCATGGAAAAACCGATCACGGTGGCTTGAGTAATCTGCAAATGATCGAGCAATTCGGCCAATTGCGCGGCGTAGCCTTCCAGCGGTGTGTCAGCGGCAGGCAGGTGGCTCTGGCCGTGGCCGAGCATGTCGTAGGCGATGACTCGGTAGTCGTTGGCCAGGCCGACGAACTGCCCACCCCACATTTCCTTGTTCAGGCCCACGCCGTGGATCAGCACCACAGGCTGGCCCTGGCCTTGGCTCAGGTAACTGGTCCCGGCCGGTGTACGTTCAGCAACAGGCTGAATCATGGTGGGGCGCTCCTTGAAGGCCGGGGCTTGCAGGCAATGCCCCAGCGCTTCTGGTTGTTGTTATTGAGCGTTGGCCTTCTCGGCGGCCAGTTCTTCCAGGTCGATATAGCGGTTGCCGATGCGCGGGTGCAGGCGGCCGCCGTCAGCGGCGCCCAGGACCACGACGATTTCGTCGGCGCGCGGTGCGTCTTCGATCTGCATTTCCAGGGTGATGTAGTGCGAGCGCAGGCCTTCGTCGTCCTTTTGCATCATCGGGATCTGGATCGAGGTGCCAGGGCCACCGCGCTTGTTGGTGAAGCTCAGGTAGCTCTTGGCCTGGACCGCTTCGCGGTAGTGGTTGCCAAAGCGCAGGGTGTGGATCACCGCCGAGGCGTGTTCGATTTCGCCGTCGGCGCCGACCACCGCCGCCTTGCCGTAGGCCTCGATCTTGTCGGCACCGCCGATGGCAGCGGTCAGGCGCTCGACCATCAGTGCACCCAGCTCGGAGCAGTTGGCGCGGATTTCCGGCTTCAGATCTTCAACGAACCCGCGGCCAGCCCACGGGTTCTTGATCACCACGGCCAGGCCGACCATGGTCACCGGTTTGTCGGTGGCCTTGCCGCCTTCGATGCGGGTCTCTTCGGAGTAGGTGACGATCTTGCGGATTTCGAAACTCATGGGCAGCTCCTGTGAAGGGTTATCAGGTCTTGTTGTCTGATGGTATACCATAATATTTGTAGTGCAAGAGGTGGTCGGAAATTTCTCTGCCCAGAAGATGAAAGGTGCTCTGTCGGCTTGAGCCTTTTCGCGGGCAAGCCCGCTCCCACAGGGATAGCGCGCGGGACCTGTGGGAGCGGGCTTGCCCGCGAAAAGTCCACCGCCGCTGCCATCTTGCTGCGCCAAGCACGCAAAAAAATGCCCGCTCCTGCAGCAGCCGGAGCGGGCGCTTCCCGCAATCAATCAGGCAATGGGAATTCAGTTGAACGCCGGCACCACTTCCTTGATGAACAGCTCCAGCGACTTCTTCTTCTCGGCATGCGGCAGGCTGTTGTCACACCAGAAGCTGAACTCGTCGACGCCCAGTTCCTGGTAGTACTTGATCCGCGCGATGATTTCTTCAGGCGTGCCGATCATGGTGTTCTTGCGAATGTTTTCCAGCTCGAACGCGGGCACTTCGGCGAATTTCGACTCAGGGCTCGGCTCAAGGAAGCCATTGACCGGGGTGGTCTTGTTGCCGAACCAGGCATCGAAGGTGCGGTAGAAGCGCGAGATGGCTTGGGCGCCGATCTTCCAACCGTCTGGCTCCGCCGGGCTGTGCACGTGGGTGTGGCGCAGCACCATCAACTGCGGGCGCGGCACGTCCGGGTTGTTGTCCAGCGCGGCCTGGAACTTGTTCTTCAAGTCCAGCACTTCTTCGTCACCCTTCATCAGCGGGGTGACCATGACATTGCAGCCGTTTTTCACGGCAAAGTTGTGCGAATCCGGATCGCGTGCGGCGATCCACATCGGCGGCATGCCTTTCTGTACCGGCTTGGGCACGCTGGTGGAGGTGGGGAACTTGTACACCTCACCTTCAAAGGCATAGTCGCCTTTCCACAGTTCGCGCACCGCCGGGACCATCTCGCGCAGGGCCTTGCCGCCGTCGGTAGCCGGCATGCCGTTGGCCATGCGGTCGAACTCGAACTGGTAGGCGCCACGGGCCAGGCCGACTTCCATCCGACCGTTGCTGATCACATCGAGCAGGGCGCATTCACCGGCTACCCGGATCGGATTCCAGAACGGCGCGATGATGGTGCCGGCGCCCAGGCGGATGTTTTCGGTGCGCGCCGCCAGGTACGCCAGCAATGGCATCGGGCTGGGCGAGATGGTGTATTCCATGGCGTGGTGTTCGCCGATCCACACGGTGCTGAAACCGCCGTCCTCGGCCATCAGGGTCAGTTCGGTGAGGTCTTCGAACAGCTGGCGGTGGCTGACCTGTTCATCCCAACGTTCCATGTGCACGAACAACGAAAATTTCATGGGGCTTTCCTCGAAGCTTGAATGTCGCGCCTGCCTGGGCAGGCGCCAGAAACCACGACGGGCGCGCCCGGCACCCATCGACAGGATAGGTGCGCTCAGGCGAAGGCGGGCAGGCTGGCCATCTTGCCGCGGCAGTAGATCATCGGCAGTGGCGCTTGCTCGGGGACGATCAGGTTCTGCACTTTGCCAACCATGATGGCGTGGTCGCCACCTTCATATTCACGCCACAGCTCGCATTCGATGATGGCGGTGGCATTGGCCAGCAGCGGGTTGCCCAGCTCGCTCAAGGTCCACTCGATACCGGCGGCCTTGTCCTTGCCTTTTTTGGCGAAGGCATAGGCTTCAGCCTGCTGTTCACCGGAAAGCAGGTGAATGGCAAAGCGCTTTTTCTGCATCAGTACCGGGTAGGAGTCGGAGCTGTAGTTGGGGCAGAACAGCACCAGTGGCGGGTCCATCGACAGCGAGGAAAAGGCACTGGCGGTCAGGCCGACGATCTGGCCGTCGTCGTCCAGGGTGGTGATGACAGTGACGCCGGAAGGGAAGGAACCCAAAACGTTCTTGTAGACGGTTGCGTCGATCATGAAGTGATCCTCTTCGCAGGGGTAGCGGTGGTCCGCTTTTTATCGTTGATGTGTCTGATGGTATACCGTAATACTCGATTTGCAAGCGGAATTTTCCGCCTGGTGAAAATCACGATGAGCGGCGCAAGGCCGCGTAAAACGTGGCTTAGCCAAAGAATCACGCTCTGCCGGTGGGCTGCTGAACCGGATCAGTTAGGTTATTTTCGGGCGGTGCAGTGTTGTCAAAAGTTTGGAATACCATAATATGGTCCGCAGCTGAGAGGCCGCCCAGAGCGGTTTCCTACAACGATAAAAAACGACCCTTTCGAGCTGAAATCCTATGTCCCAACCGTCGTCGCAACACCAGTTTGTCGAGAATCACACGGTCGATTACGTCCCACCTGACGAGCGCCATGGGAAGGCGCGCGACCTGTTCACCCTCTGGTTCAGCACCAACATTGCACCCCTGCCTATCGTCACCGGTGCCATGGTGGTCCAGGTGTTCCACTTGAACCTGCTGTGGGGGCTGATTGCAATTGTGCTTGGCCACATGCTGGGCGGCGTGGTCATCGCCCTGGCTTCTGCGCAGGGGCCGCAGCTGGGCATTCCGCAGATGGTCCAGAGCCGTGGCCAGTTCGGCCGTTATGGCGCGTTGCTGATCGTGTTCTTCACCGCGCTGATCTACATCGGCTTCTTCATTTCCAACATTGTCCTGGCTGGCAAGTCGATCCATGGCATTGCCCCCAGCGTACCGATGCCGACGGCCATCGTCATCGGCGCCTTGAGCGCTACGGCGATTGGCGTGATTGGCTATCGCTTCATTCATACCCTCAACCGCATCGGCACTTGGGTGATGGGCTCGGCGCTGTTGGCTGGCTTCGCCATGATGTTCATCCAGGACCTGCCGGCAGACTTCTTCAGCCGTGGCAGCTTCAATCTGTCGGGCTTTATCGCCACGGTGTCGCTGGGCACCATCTGGCAGATCAGCTTCTCGCCTTACACCTCCGACTATTCGCGCTACCTGCCGCGTGAAATCGGGATCGCCAAGCCGTTCTGGGCCACTTACCTGGGGGCCACCCTGGGCACCATCCTGTGCTTCAGCTTTGGTGCCATTGCCGTGCTGTGCGTGCCGGAAGGCACCGACGCCATGGCTGCGGTCGAGCAGGCCACAGGCTGGCTGGGGCCGATTCTGATGGTGCTGTTCCTGCTCAACATCATCAGCCACAACGCCCTCAACCTGTATGGCGCGGTGCTGTCGATCGTCACCGCGATCCAGACCTTCGTGGCGCAGTGGACGCCGAGCATCAAGCTGCGGGTAGTCCTCGCAGCGGTGATTCTGCTCGGTTGTGGCCTGGTCGCGTTGAACGCGTCGGCGGATTTCATTGGCCAGTTCATCGGCTTGATCCTGGCGTTGCTGCTGGTGCTGGTGCCGTGGGCTTCGATCAACCTGATCGACTTCTACCTGATCAAGAAGGGCGTGTATGACATCGCCTCGATCTTCCGCGCCGATGGTGGGATCTATGGCCGGTTCAACCCGCACGCGATCATTGCCTACGCCTGCGGGATCCTGGTGCAGTTGCCGTTTGCCAATACCGCGCTGTATGTCGGGCCGTATTCGAACCTGGTGGAAGGGGCGGACCTGTCCTGGTTATTTGGCTTGTTGGTGACGTGCCCGCTGTATTACTGCCTGGCGACGCGTGGCCGCAGCGAAAGAGCGGCGCGCGCTTTGAGTGTGAATGAGTAAGCAGATCAGGGGCCGCGTTGCGGCCCTTGGTGGTCGTGGCTGTTAGCGATGCGCCTCAAAGGCTGGCTATCGGCTGCAGCCGGCCTTCCCGGTCCAGGTGGTAACGCTGTAGATCTCGCGCCAGGATCAGCTGCCCGCTGTAATGGGCCAACGCCTCGGCACGCACATCATCGATCGAGGGGCTGCGCTGCGGATTGTCCTGGTAGCGGGCACTGAAGTGCGTCAGCACCAGGTTAGGCACCCCCGCAGCGTGGGCGAACTGTGCGACAGCGGCGGCAGTGCTATGGCCAAAGTTCGACTGTGCACGTGCCAGGATGGGCTGGGTGAAGGTCGCTTCATGTACCAGTACATCGGCACCTTTGGCCACTTCGGCCAACAGGTTCGGTGAATCGTTGTCGCCACAGACGATGACGCGTCGTGGCGGGCGCGAGGGCTTCAGGTAATCCTGCGCAGCGAGCTGTTGGCCGGCGTGCTCGACCGAGCGGCCCTGGGCCAGCTCACCCCACAGCGGCCCACGGGCAATGCCATCGGCCAGCAGCTTGTCGGTATCCAGGCGCGGCTCGGGATTGATTTCGCTAAACACGAAGCCATAACTGGGCACCCGGTGCGACAGCTCGACGGTGCTCACCTGCACCTGGGCGCTGCTCCAGTGCTGGAGAGTTTCCACAGCCTGCAAGTGCAGCTCGAAGGGCAGGTAGGTCTGGCTCACGGCCAGGCTTTGGCGTAGCCAGTCGTGCAAGGCCAGCGGCAGGATCATCGGCAGTGGTTCGCTGCGCCCAGACATGCCGGCACTGGCCAGCAAACCTGGCAGGCCATAGCAGTGATCGCCATGCACATGGGTGATGAAAATGGCGCGCAAGTCGCGCATCGACAGCGGGGTGTGCAGCAGTTGGTGTTGCGTGCCTTCGCCGCAATCGACCAGGTACCAGCCTTTGCCGGAGGCCTCGATCACGGCCGTGGCGCTGACATTGCGGGCCTTGGTGGGCACCCCGGAGGAGGTGCCCAGAAACTGCAGGTCCATTGCAGGATCCTCTACGGATAAATCGGCATTTTACCCAGACTTTCAGCCGCCGCCGACCACCATCGCCGTGAACGGCGCCACGTACGCCTGCAAGGTCACCAGGCCGCCGACCAGAATTGCCAGGATCACCGAGTGGAAGAACACATAGCGCAGGATCTCGCCTTCATGCCCATACCAGCGGGTCGCGGTGGAGGCGACCACGATCGACTGCGCATCGACCATCTTGCCCATCACCCCACCCGAGCTGTTGGCCGCAGCCATCAGTACCGGGCTCAGGCCAAGTTGCTCGGCGGTCACCCGCTGCAGCCCGCCGAACAGCACGTTGGAGGCGGTGTCCGAGCCGGTCAGGGCGACCCCCAGCCAGCCCAGCAGGGTGCCGAACATCGGGTAGAAAATGCCGGTGGCGGCAAACGCCAGGCCCATGGTCGCATCCAGCCCTGAGTAGCGCGTGAGAAACCCCAGGGCGAGCATCGCGACGATGGTGATCAGCGAATAACGCACCACCCAGATCGTGCGCAGGTACTGCTTGGCCAGGGCTAGCGGCGAGTAGCCCATCAGCAGGCCGCCGAGAATCGCCGCCAGCAAGATCCCGCTACCGGTCGAGGTCAGCCAGGTGAACTTGTACACCGCGTCCTCTTTTTTCGGCGTGGGCACAACAGGCGGGACTTTTTCGATCTGCTGGTGGATGGCCTCGAACGTGATGCTCGGGGCGAAGATTGGGTTGGCTTCACGCAGCGGCTTGCCCTGCGCGTCCATCATCACCACGCCTGTAGCAGGGTCCAGCGCGGGGCGGGTATCGAACAGGTTCTTGAAGCTGGCCGTGCCCCAGGCGAAGACGAATACCGTGAGGATGATCCAAGGCATCCACGCCCGCAGCACCGTGCGCCTGTCCGACTGGCTGAAGGCCAGGGTATCGCCAGCAGGCGCCTTGGGGTCGGCTTCGACCTTGGAATTGTCCACCCGCCCGGTGAGTGCAGCAGAGGTGTGCACCGTGGCCGGTTTCCACACCCGCAAAAAGCCGGTCAGGCAGGCCATGGAGATCAATGCGGCGATCACATCCACCAGCATTGGCCCGTGGTAGTTCGACACCAGAAACTGCGGAATGGCAAAGCTGACCCCGGCCACCAGAATCGCCGGCCATATTTCGATCGTCTTGCGCCAGCCGGCAAACGCCCAGATCAACCAGAACGGCACGATCACCGAGAAGAACGGCAACTGTCGACCGACCATCATCGACAGCTCCATTTCATCCAGACCGGTGACCTTGGCCAGGGTGATGATCGGCGTGCCCAGGGCGCCGAAGGCGACGGGCGCGGTGTTGGCGATCAGCGCCAGGCCCGAGGCGGCCAGGGGCGAAAAGCCCAGGCCGATCAGAATCGCCCCGGTCACCGCCACCGGTGTGCCAAAGCCCGCCGCTCCTTCGAAAAAGGCGCCGAAGCAGAACGCGATCAGCAACAACTGCAGGCGACGGTCGTCAGTGATGCGTGCGAGCGAGTCCTGCAGCACCTTGAACGAGCCGTTTTCGGTGGTCAGGCGGTGCAGGAAGATGATGTTGAGCACGATCCAGCCGATGGGCAGCAGGCCGTTGGCCGCGCCGTACAACGCCGCAGAACCTGCCATGTTGGCGGGCATGTCGAACGCCAGGATGGAAATCAGCAAGGCCGACGCCAGGGCGAGCAGGGCGGCGATATGCGCTTTGATGTGGAAGAACGCCAGTGCCGCCAGCATCACCACGACGGGGACTGCGGCCATGAGGGTGGAGAGCCAGGGGCTCCCGAACGGATCGTAGATCTGCTGCCAAACCATCTGCCACCTCGCTTGTTGTTATGGGAGGTATTGCATTGAATGGGCGGTCGGCACTGCAAGGACGCCAGCTGCAGTATAGGAAGGATTTGTTCGCGTGCAGTTGCAGGGCAGCAATGTGCCGTTTGCATCCATTTGAGTTGCATCAGCCCTGGCGTGTTCGCGGGCAGGCCGCCAATCAAGCCAGGGCTGAGCAGTGAGAAGCAGATCAGTTGAAGTCGAACGGGGCCAGCTGGAAGCCCTGTTCATCGACCTGCAACGCCCAGCCGCGGCGGTCCCAGTCGCCGAGCACGATACGCCGTGCTGGCTGACCATCGACCACCAGCTTGTGAATCGCCGGCCGGTGGGTATGCCCATGCACCAGCGTACGCACGCCGTGCGCAGCCATCACCAGGGGCACTTGCTCAGGGGTAACGTCGACGATCTCGGTGTTTTTCATGCGCGTTTGCGACTGGCTTTCGCTACGCAGCTTGCGCGCCAGCTTTTGCCGGGTGGACAGCGGCAGGTGCCGCAGGATCCACAGGCTCAGCGGGTTGCGCAGGTAGCGGCGCAGCTTCATGTAGCCCAGGTCGCGGGTGCACAAGGTATCGCCATGCATCAGCAGTACGGGCTCACCCCCCAGCTCGACCACGCAAGGGTCGTCCAGCAGCGTGGCGCCAGCGGCCTTGCAGAAGTCCTGGCCAAGCAGAAAGTCGCGGTTGCCGTGCATCAGGTAGATCGCCGTTCCAGCGTCGCTGAGCTGGCGCAAGGCCTGGCAGATCGACTGCTGGAAAGGACTCATGGCGTCATCGCCGATCCAGGCTTCAAAGAAGTCGCCCAGGATGTACAGCGCCTTGGCGTGACGCGCACGGCCTTCGAGCAGATCAACAAACGCCCGGGAAATGTCCGGGCGTTCTTCTTGCAGGTGCAGATCAGAGATCAGCAGAATCACTCAATGATCTCGGCTTTCTCGATGATCACGTCGTCTTTCGGCACGTCCTGGTGGCCGGCCTTGGAACCGGTGGCAACGCCTTCGATCTTGTCGACCACGTCCTGGCCTTCGGTCACTTTACCGAACACGGCGTAGCCCCAGCCCTGCACGTTCTTGCCGCTGTGGTTGAGGAAGTCGTTGTTCGAGGCATTGATGAAGAACTGCGCGGAGGCCGAATGCGGCTCCATGGTACGGGCCATGGCGATGGTGTACTTGTCGTTCTTCAGGCCGTTGTCGGCTTCGTTCTGGATGCTTGGCTTCTTGTCGCGTTTTTCGTTCATGCCTGGTTCGAAACCGCCGCCCTGGATCATGAAGCCCTTGATCACACGGTGGAACACGGTGTTGCTGTAGTGGCCTGCTTTGACGTATTCCAGGAAGTTGGCAACGGTCAGCGGGGCCTTTTCGGCATCCAGTTGCAGGACGATGTCGCCGTGGTTGGTGCTCAATTTGACTTTGGACATGCTGAAATTCGCTCTATCAAGGCATTTTGGAAATAGGGTGCACAGGTGCGCATATTGTCACCTGACGCAGGATCGGGCGAGCGCGACACAAGTGCGCGGCGGCCATTTTGCCGGATTACGCTACACCGTCGCGATAAACACTGCGATAAATCGTGCCACTTTGTCGGTGTCCGGCTGTCAGCAGCTTGACTGCTTCGGCTATGATAGGCCCTTTGATTCAATAGGCCTACCCAGGCCGAATACGTGCATTCAAGGATCCTATGAGCAAGCCCACTGCCGACAACGCGCCCAACGCCGCTGCCAAAGGCGCTCCCGCCGTCCCTGCGAACTTCCTGCGGCCGATCGTCCAGGCCGACCTGGACTCGGGCAAGCACACGCAAATCGTCACCCGCTTCCCGCCGGAGCCTAACGGCTACCTGCACATCGGCCATGCCAAGTCGATTTGCGTCAACTTTGGCCTGGCCAAAGAGTTCGGCGGCGTCTGCCACCTGCGTTTCGATGACACCAACCCGGCCAAGGAAGACCAGGAATACATCGACGCCATCCAGGATGATGTCAAGTGGCTGGGCTTCGAGTGGGCAGGTCCGGTGCGTTACGCCTCGCAGTATTTCGACCAATTGCACGACTGGGCCGTAGCGCTGATCAAGGCGGGTAACGCCTATGTCTGCGACCTGACGCCTGAGCAGGCCAAGGAGTACCGGGGCAACCTGACCGAGCCTGGCAAGAACAGCCCGTTCCGCGAGCGTAGCGTCGAGGAAAACCTCGACCTGTTCGCGCGCATGAAGGCCGGCGAGTTCAAGGACGGCGAGCGGGTGCTGCGGGCCAAGATCGACATGGCCTCGCCGAACATGAACCTGCGCGACCCGATCCTCTACCGCATCCGCCATGCCCACCACCACCAGACCGGTGACAAGTGGTGCATCTACCCCAACTATGACTTCACCCACGGCCAGTCGGACGCGATCGAGGGCATCACCCACTCGATCTGCACCCTGGAGTTCGAAGGTCATCGTCCACTGTACGACTGGTTCCTGGACAACCTGCCGGTGCCGGCCCATCCGCGCCAGTACGAATTCAGCCGGTTGAACCTGAACTACACCATTACCTCCAAGCGCAAGCTCAAACAGCTGGTCGACGAGCAGCACGTGCATGGCTGGGACGACCCGCGCATGTCGACTCTGTCGGGCTTCCGCCGTCGCGGCTACACCCCGGCATCGATCCGCAACTTCTGCGAAATGATC